>CAYWRF010000010.1:0-23501 GCA_964460495.1 uncultured Pseudomonadota bacterium
CGGCGCCAATCCGGACGGTGTTGAAAAAAAAGTCCGGGTTGTCGGGATCCAGAAAGGGCTGTCGGTCCTGATAACGGTCCCACCAGGCCGAATAGGTCTCCTGCTGGTTCCGTATCCCGCGATCCGCCACGTTCAGCGCAAAACAGGGGATGCCGTCGATGACAGGAAAACGGCCCTGACAGGACCGGCAGAGAAGCCTCTCCTCCGTTTCAGAATGAAGTTCACCACCGCAAAAGGGACAGGCCAGAAGATCGAAAAGAGAGGGGATCATGCCGAACTTCCGGAGAGAGAGCGGGCGTACTCATTTCGCGCACAAGCGACTACGACCGAACAACCGGTCCAGATGAACCAGAACGGGATCGTCTGATAGGCGTTAATGGTCATCAGGAGCACCGCCATATTCATAAGGGCGACCACCTGGGCGTCCCAGAGCCACTGATGCGGCGGTGGGACGAAGGGTCGGTGTCTCAGGAGGTCAACAAAGAGGACAAGGAAGATCAGGGCAAAGAGGACAATGCCCAACAGGCCGAACTCATAGGCGATTTGGACATAGTCGTTGTGGGAAACCGATCCCGATGTCTTGGTCCGAAAAGAAGCGACCCCGTGACCAATGAGAGGGCTCTCTACAAAACCCTCCATCGCTTCCTCCAGGAGTCTCCAGCGGTGACCGGCACTGAAGAAGTCAGATTGACCGCTAGCGACCCTCTGCCGCTCCCTCTGGGCAGCCGAGCGCATCCAGAGAAAATCGTCGGCCCCTAGCCCCCAGATACCTTTCAAGAGCATCAGCAAAAGGCCAAAGACTGCCGCCTGTTTCACAAAAATCCCCCTTCGGATGGAAAAGAGGCAAAAGAAAAATGGGGTCGCCATGACGCTCAAAAAGGCCATTCGCGAGATGGTATAGAGCGCCCCCCCTGCGATGATGAGAACCGCCACAAGATTCAATAGATTGTGTTTTTGGTAAGAAAACTTCGCGTAGGCAAAAGGCAAAAAGAGGACCAGCATAAAGGCAAGGGTATTTTTCCCCCCGCGGCCTATATAATAATGTTCCTGATATGTGAGATAGGTCGAAAGATAGATGCTCTTATAAACAAAGGCATACTTGTAAATTAAAAACGATGTGATCAGGACGGTTCCCACAATCAGGAGATTGATCATTCGACCCCACGTCACAAAGGAGTCAACCAGGTTGATCAGGAGGAAATAATAGACAAGACAGGCAGCAAGCTGGAATACAAAGTGAATGGAATAGGCCTCCTTGACCGCAGGATTGAAATAAACGGCATGAAAAAGAACAAAAATGACAAAGAGCCCCTTATAAGGGAACCAGAAGCGCTTGTTCACGAGGAGAGTAGGCCCCAGGATGTAGAGGGGGACCGTTCCAATCATGAAATAGTTGGTTCCTACCATTGGCATATCGAGGCCCAGGCACCAGAGGGGAAGAAAAAGGGTAACCCCATAGCAAATCAGATGGCTCAATCTGAAAAGAGGAACCCTTCCACTGAACACGTTTGTACCGTTCATAGGCTAAGCCACCCGAGAGGGGAAAAACCTCCTCCCAGTCTCCAGCCGTTCGTCGAGGAGGTGGCGGAGAGTCCGGGAGAGCAGTTGACCGACCGCCTCCGGCAGATGCTCCCGCTTCACCTTCTCCCGACCGGCCTGCCCCATCCTTCTCGCGAGATCGGGCTCTATCAGGATCTTTCGAATCCGATCGACAATCTCCTCGATCCGGTCCGCGTCGACAATGAAACCGGTCCTTCCCTCCTCAATCACGGTGTCGGCCCCGCCCCCCTTCCCACCCACTACGGGAAGTCCCGCGCCCGAGGCCTCACAGAAGACGGTCGGCGCGCCCTCGGTATCCCCATTCGGGAGCATCCGGTGGGCCAGCACAAAGAGATCGCTCTCCCGGTAAAACGCGGCCAGTCGATCATCGGTCACCTGGCCGGCGAGAGTCACCCTCTTTTCCAGACCCAGGTCTCTCACCTTTGCCTCCAGGGAAGAACGCATCGGACCGTCACCCACAAGGGTCAATTGAAGCCCCTCGAATTCGGGGAGAAGCCGATGGACCGCCCCGATCAGGTCGTGAAACCCTTTCCGCTCGATCAGGCGCCCGACGGAGAGGATCCGGTGCCCCCCCCTCTTCTTCTTATCCGGATCGACGATCCTTGTCGGGTCGATGCAGGGAGGGATTACGTCGATCCGGTCCGGAGGTACCCCAAACGAGACAAGGAGGTTTTTTGAAAAATGACAGACCGAGAAGAAACCGTCCCCCCCCCTGTAGACCCCCTTCATCAGGAAACGATGGATCCGGTCTTTGAACGTGGCGCCGTAGAGCGAGGTGGTGATCTCCTCCGCAAAGACGACACCTATGATCTTTAACCCGAGGAGTTTCCCCAAAAGGATAAAGAGGGAGTTCCCAAAGACACACATGTTCACCACAACCCCCTGATACCGTCTTCGGAGTGAATGAATTCCCAACCACCCGATCATATAAAGGTAGGAGAGGGCGAGCCGCAGGCGCGGCGGGTTGTTTGAATTGGCGATCCAGCGGCTCCGGATCAGACGGGGCTTGATGCCGGCAGGTTCCGACAGACCTTTCGGACGGGCGGTTGTGAGCACATCGAAATCGTCCGGACAGTTTTGAACGAGGTTGTAGATCCAGACAACCCCACCTCCCACCAGGGGGGGAGGGAAATCGGGGCTGATCAAAAGGTATTTATTCTTTCCCATACCGCTTTTCGATCATCTGATGGAGACGTGACTGATCGCGGAGACCCGGATCCCGGACAAGCGCCGGCAACCACTCTTCAATCCGTTTTGGTTTAAAGTCAGGGAGGATCGAGAAAAGCTTTTTGCAGTTGACGTAAAGATGTTCCCGATCCTCCTGCCTCTGACGCTCCCTGACGCTCTTCAGGCGAATGTCCTTCCCCGTGCAGGCAACCACCTTTTGGAAAAGCTCCTCAACGGAGATCGGCGGGTACCCGGTCCCGACATTCAGCGCCTCGACCGTCCCCTCCGGAAACGACCAACGGCAGGAGAGCTGTTCAACTACCCAGGCAACATCGTCAATATGGATGTAGTCGCGTCGTGGCGACAGGTTTCCCAGCTCCACGACCGTTTTCCCTTCATGGATCTGTCTCAGGATTGTCTCGAGGATCCTCGGATTCGTTTCACCATAACCGGCGGCATTGGCCAAACGGATCAGCAAGACGGACAAACCACGACGGCGGGAGTAATGTCGGGCAAGGTCTTCACCATGCAGTTTGGACCACCCATAGATATCGATTGCCTGCTGTGTCGACGACTCCTCTTCATGTGACTTGGTCTCCGGGGCATAGGTGGCGGAGGTCGAGAACAGAATCAGTCGGCACCCTGAAGGGACCTTGCTCAGGAGATTCAGCGTCGGCAGCAGATTCGACTGATAGGCAAAATCGGGATACGCCTCACAGGCGGGGATAAAGGCAAAGGCGGCCAAATGGACAATGACGTCAAACTCCCCCGCCTCGATCCTTTGATACAAGGGCGAAAGGATTGCGAGGTCTGTTTCGAGCAACTCAAGTCTTCCCTCCTTCAAGAACGGTTCCATCTGCGGCGCGATCCCGTAATCGAGGCGATCTGCGACCGTGACCCTTGACGATTCCATGAATCGTCGAACCATCGCTGGTCCGATGAAACCCATCCCTCCGGTGATCAATACCTTCCTCATGATTTCTCCCCTCCTTAAACAGCCACCTTGTAAATATCCATCCATTGCACAAGGCTCAAGACCGCCCATGCGGAACGGTCATATCCCTCTTGTGTATCCAGGGCATACCCGACGAAGTCGCACCCCAACAGGTCCTGGAAGAGCTCCTTTTTACCCCTGATCTTTTGAAGTGATTCCTGCCCGATTTTCTGATTCAGCCATCTTCGAAACGGGACCGGACGACCGACCTTCTGATTTCTCCCGGCAATCGGTTCCGGCAAAAGGTCTTTAAAAATGTCGCGCAGGAGCCCCTTGGGACGCCCGCCGAAAAACTTCCACTCAAGCCTCGCAGAAACGGCCAGATCATAAATACGATTCGTGCAGAAAGGGACCCTTGTCTCCAAAGACGAACTCATCGAGGCCCGGTCCTCCATCTGCAAGAGAGACGGGAGCTGGATCTCGGTCTCCGCGAGGAACATGAAATGGTGCAGCGAATCACCCCGCTCAACCAGCCCCCGATAAATCTCCAGGGTCAACGGTTGCAGTTCTTCCTGAAGAGGTTTCAACAGATCCCCGGCACCCCACGGATCGAATCGACAGAGTTTCCGAAACAGAATCCATGACGATTCCGCTCCAGATTGAAAATCTTTCAGGAACCCTCCCCATCCATCGAGGAAGGACTGCGTTGGCAAAGGTAGTTTCCGGAAGGCCTCTGAATCGGACCGGAGCGCCTCCGGACCTCCTTGGTGGTGAACATAAGTCGCCAGATCCCGGATGTAGCCAAAAAACATCTCATCAAAACCCTGACCCGAAAACAGGATTCTGGAGCGCCCGGCCGCGAGGCGGTTTACCAAAAACTGGGCGACGACACCGGGATCTCCGACCGGCTCATCCAGGTGATAAAAGACGTCCGGCAGGGATCTGAAAAAAATCTCCGGGGTGATATCGACTGTGAGGAGCTCCCCGCCGTCTTCCGCAGCGGCCTGCTGGATATATCCCTTTTCCGCATCCTGATCCCCCTCCACAAAACTGGAAAGCAGGGTTCGCGAACGACCGGGATGAAAATGCCGGGAGAGCGCGACAAGAGTGTTCGAATCAAAACCGCCGCTCAAATGAAAACAGGTCGGCAGATCGGTCTCGAGACTCAGGCGGACCTGTCCCAAAATCGCCTCCCGGACCTCTTGCCGATACCCTTCATAGCTTGTGTCGCGAGCAACAGGAGAGGCCGGCGACAAAGGCTGAACTGAGAGGATTTTTTTCCCATCGCCTGAAAACGTGATGACCGTTGCCGGAGGCACTTTCAAAACCGACTGAAAAAGGGTCCGAAAACCCAAGACGGTCTGAAGCAGGAGGTAGCAGGACAAACTCGGACGATCCAGCCGCGAGGGGACCCTTTGGCTGGCAAGAAGCGCCTTGATCTCGGAGGCAACCAGCAAGGAATCCCCTTGCGAGGAAAAGTAGAGCGGCTTGACCCCCAACCGGTCCCGAACGAGCAGAAGACGGTCCTGACGCTCATCGATCAGACAGAAGGCAAACATCCCCTCGAACCTCCGAAACCCTGCCGCCCCCCATCGATCATAGACCGCTAAAATGACCTCGGTGTCGCTCTCGGTCCGAAAAGAAAAACCCTGCTCCTGCAGATCACGCCTCAGTTGTCTGAAATTATAGATCTCCCCGTTAAAGAGGACCGTCAGCCCTCGTTCGGGAAGCGACATCGGCTGTTTCCCTCCCGTCTCGTCGACGATCGAGAGACGCCAGAAGAGGGACTGGGAGTTCCTCCCCTCCTTTTTCTGGAAATCATCGGGCCCGCGATGGGCGAGGACCTTCCCCAGATCGGCCTGAAGGCGAGGATCGAGCGGCATTTTCTCAGGCGACACAATAGAAAAGAAACCGCACATTCTATTTCAGAGAAAAGCGATCGGTCGGGAACGAGGACTGAAAAACGGATTCCTCCCGGGAGACAACAAGCCTCCAGGGATCGTAGAGGGCGACGAACCTTTTCGGGTCGATTCGAGCCATCTTGGCCAGCACCTCCCGGTAACCGGGATCGTTATTCAGAAGAAGAACGGCATCATACCGGCCCCAGTCAACCGGATCGGGGGCCAGCGGAAGCTCCATCAGGGCCATCTTTTCAGGGGAAACCGTCCGGTCCACCACCTCGACGGAAAGACGCTGTTGCAACAAATCGCGCACCACTTTGACCCCCACCGAGTCCCGCGTATCATCCGTTCGTGGAAATCCCTTGAAGGCGATCCCCATCGCGATTGCTCTCCGGGATCTCCGGACAAACTGCCGAATCTTTTCCCCATGGAAACGGATCACCTCCTGATTAAACTCGTAGATCACCCTTGGAAAATCCTTCAACAAAGCAACCCCATCCAGATCCCGTCTCTCGGCAAAACTATCCTGGAGGACCAGGGCATCCTTGGGAAGGCAAAAACCTCCGACCCCCAGGGAAGGACTTTTAAGAAAATCAAGACGGGGATATCCCTTTTTAAGTCCCTCCAGCAATTCTCCTTCGCCAACGCCATAGATCTGGCAGAGGATGCCGAGAAAATTGGAAAGATTCATCTGGACCAAGCGCGAAAAGTTCGTGAAGACCTTTGCGAGCTCGGCCGCCTCGAGTGAAGGGAATGTCACCGTGGGGAGCCCAGCCCTCTCAAAGAGCTGACTCGCCTTCCGTGTTGAGGGGACGCTGCCACCGATGAGCTGGGGAAGTGTCTCCAGTTCCTTTAAACCGGCGCCGGCGAGCGATCTCTCAGGAAGGCTGACCAAGTAGAATGCCTGATCCAGGATGCCACTCAACTGACGTTCCAGAAGGGGCAGCAGACGACTCCGGATATAGCCGATCGGCACCGTCCCCCGGATCATAATCAGGGGAGGTTCGTCATGCGACGTGATCGATCGAATCGCCTCCTGATAGTGATGAACATTCCCGGGGAGGTAAGGGATCGTAAAGATCCAGTTCGCTGCCTTCCCCTGAAATTCTCTTTCGATCCGGAGACGACCTGACCCCAGCCCGGCCTTGAACGCCTCCTCAATCCCCTCTTCAAAGAACGGCGTCTCCCCCTTTTGGAGACGGGAAACCTTTTCGGCATCGATGTCGACCGCTATCACCTCCAACCCCCGCGAGACGAGGGTCAGGGCGAAGGTCAGGCCGACGTAACCGGCGCCGACAACGACCAGATCGACTTGAGGTTTCATCGGTTGTTCAGCTCCCACTGGTACCCCGTGGCCGGTTCCCGCCGTAACACCCTGTGAATGTGCTGCGCCAAGGCAAGCCCTGCCTTCCGAGGATCGTGGTCTCGCCTCAGCTTCTCCATCCCGAACTGCCCCATCGATTCGGCGAGTGCCGGGTCCGTCAAAATTCTCCGAACTCGATCCGCCAGTTGGTCAATGTCTCGTGAATCAACAATGAAACCGTTTTTCCCCTCGATGATAGCGGTATCGGCCCCTCCGCCTGTCCCGCCGATCAGCGGCAGGCCGGCCCCCATCGCCTCCGAGAAAACGGTCGGACACCCCTCCGTGTCTCCGAGTTCCGTCCGGAAATGGGCGAGGACAAAGAGGTCGCTCTCCTGATAGAGGCGAGAGAGTTCCGCGTCGGTTAACCCCCGCCTCAAAAAAACCGAGCCTTCCAGTTTAAAGTCACTGATCTGTTTTTCAAGATGCGGTCTCATCGGTCCATCCCCTACGACAGTCAAAGTCAGTTGAGGCAGATCCGGTTTCAGTCTCCGGATCGCCTCGATCAGAAGGTGGAACCCCTTCCTTTCAATCAGGCGCCCCACACTCAAGACCTTGTAGCCCCGATCGGTCTTCGGCACGAACCCGACCGCCTTTGCGGGATTCAAACAGGAGGGGATCACATCAATACGGTCCGGATCGATCTTCATCTCGATCAACAGACGGCGCGCAAAATGGGAGACGGAAAAAAAACCGGAGGCCTTGGGATAGGCCCACCGCATCAATCGTCTCTTCAAGGCGCTCTTCCAGTCCCGCCCGTAGAGCTCCAGCGTGATCTCCTCCCCCTGGGCCGTTGCAATGACCGGTATTCCCAAAAGGCGTCCCGCAAGAATCAGAAGGCTATTGCCCAGGGCGCCCGGATTCACCAGGATCGCCTCGTACCGAACAAAAAGACTTCTCAAGAAAACCCACAAGACCATGTAAAGATAGGTCGCCGCCAGCCCCACACGACCGGGCGAGACTGAATCGACAAGGAACCGGCTCCGAAAGATCCGATGACGGGGACTCGCGACCTCCGAACACCCCTTTTTCAGTGAGCAGGTCAGGATATCAAAATCCTCCGGACAGTTTTCGATCAGGTTGTAGAGCCAGACAAGCGACCCTCCGATAAAGGGAGGGGGATAGTCGGGACTGACCAGGAGGTACTTCAATCAATATCTCCTGATCGCAAACCCCGCGCCGAGCCCCAACTCCGTGAAAGAGTACGCGTCAAAACGCGGATTCTTGACAACCATCCTTTGCCACAATTTTCCGAGATACGGATGCCACGGGTTCGCGATGTCATCAAAGACCAAAATCCCTCCGATCTTGAGACGCGGGATCACATTTTCAAGATCGGTCCGTGCCCCTCCAATCGAGTGATCTCCATCCACGGTGATCAAATCAAAAAAGGCGTCTGGATTTCTCCAAAAATATTCGGGAACTGTTCTTTTTGAATCTCCGTCAACAAATTCAACCGCCCCCCGAAAGCCGACCTTCTTCAACTCCTCCCGGACAAACTCCTTCCCCGGATTTTCCCCATCCCAGTAATTCGGGATCCAGAGGTCAAAACCGGTGACCTGACATTCCGGGGAAAGGGCCGCCACGATCGACAGGCTTCTCCCCCGGCGGACGCCAATCTCCAGATAGGAACGGATGCGGATATTTTTACAAATACCGTAGAGGATCGTATTGACATCGGCATAGACCCATTGATCCCCGAACCTCTCGAGGCCACGGCGGTAGTAGTTCTTGACGTAGGACAAAAACCGTTCCTCAGAAAGCTTTTCGACGATCTCCAAAACCCCTCTGACTGTCTGGCCGTTACTGCAATCGTGAGAAAGGGTTGAAACGCCAGCCAGCGTCGGCTCCAGGAGCTGGTTCCCGTTTTCCGAATAGGTCATGTCGACCTGATGGGGAACGGAACTCCAGGCCTTTTTCATTCGGATCGAGCGGAGCTTCGTCAGGACCCGGTAAACGGCCGAGTGGATATCGGAATAAGGCATCATGAATCGCCGCGGGGAGTCTTCTTCAGGACCAGCCAGATCCCGTCCGAAATCTGGTTTTCCCACGAACAACCGAGCACCTGTACCACCGGATAAACCTCTTCGCACTTTTTCACCCACCAGGGGATCGAATTGTGAATGTACCCCTGATCGGTTACGACCCAACCCTCGTCTTTTCCGGATTTGGAGACCGGGATATGATGAAACGTCGCACCCCGTGTCACCCGGTAACACTCCTTCAGAAAATCCCGGATCCCCTCTTCCGTAAAATGCTCGAGTGAACCGACCGAATAGGCGTGATCAAAAAAGTTGTCCTCATAAGGCATCTTCATCGCGTTACAAATAGTCAGCCGTTTGGGGTCCAAACCCCGTTTCTCGATTGCGCGGCGGATCAGGGAGTCGGAGATGTCACAGCCATAAAACTCACACGGGGAAAATGGCCGACAAAACTCAATCGTGCGCCCCGAACCGCAGGCGATATCGAGGACACGACCCTGACAATTGGTGAGCAAGTACTGCAGCTCGCGCCAAACGGTCCTCTCCCCCCAGTGTTCACCCATCTCGGCAAACCCGTCATCCCAATAGATATCCAGCACCTGCTCGTTTTGAGGCTTTCTCTTTTTGTTCCGTCGGATAATCAGGCGAAGTTTGGCGACGATCAGCCTGTCCCTCAAGGCGAGAAGCCCCTTCGCGGTCGCCGAAAGAAAATCAAGAAACCCCTGAAGCAGCGACTTGGCGATTCGAAAAAGAACGGATTTCATTTCGACACCAGGAAATTCCCCATCACGAGATAATCCAGCCCTGTCGAATAAAAACACCGGATCGCGTCGGTCGGGGTACAGACGATCGGCTCTCCCTTCACATTAAAGGAGGTATTCAGAATCACAGGCACACCGGTCAGCTTTGAATACTCGGAGATCAGCTCCCAGTAAAGGGGATTCGTCCTTCGATTTACGGATTGAATCCTCGCGGTCCCGTCCACATGGGTGACCGCCGGGATCTGGCGGACCTTCTCCGGTCGAACCCTCGCCGTAAAGAGCATAAAGGGATCAGGATCGTCGGTTTCAAAATAGTCCTGGGCCCTCTCTTCCAGAACCGACGGCGCAAAGGGACGGAACTCTTCCCGGAACTTGATCCGGGCATTCACGATCTCCTTCATCTCCGCAGATCCAGCCGAGGCGAGGATGCTCCGGCACCCCAGGGCCCGCGGACCAAGCTCCATCCGCCCCTGAAACCAGCCGATCACCTTGTTCTGAGTCAAGAGGAGGGCCACATCTCGTGGGCAATTCTCCAACCTCTTGTAGGGAAGCCGGCAGATCTCGAGTTCCCGCTGGATCTCACCCTCAGAATAGCCGGGTCCATAATAAGGATGTTCCATCACAAACGACCGTGGTTCACCAAAAACGTGATGCAGGATGTAAAATGCCGATCCGAGACTCAACCCCCCGTCATGCGCGGCCGGTTGCACAAATATCCTTTTATAAGGACCGCCCTCACGAATCACCTGATTCATCACACAATTCAGGACCACCCCCCCTGCCAGACAGAGGTTCCCGGACGGACACAACTCATAGAGTTTTTTCACCAGATTGATCGCAACATCATTCAGGACGCACTGGACACTGGCGGCCAGATCGGCGTGGCGCTCCTCCACCGCCTCCCCCTCCTCCCTTTTTTCCCCAAACTGCTCCACGAAAAGCCGGGTAAAGTGGCTCATCTGATCGAGGGTGTTCTGCAGGTAATAATGAACATAATCCCAATTGATTCGAAAGTGCCCATTGTTGCAGGCGAGAATCCGGCGCACCTTATCCAGATAACGCGGCTTTCCGTAAGGGGCGAGCCCCATCACCTTGTACTCATCCCCATGGTCTGGGAATCCCAGATATTCGGCAAAGGAGTGGTAAAACTGACCCAGGGAGTGAGGCCACAAGACCTCCCGGATCTTGTAAATCTTCGTTCCCTCTCCCCGGGCAAAAAGGGTTGTCGCCCATTCTCCATGGCCATCGACCGTAAGGATCGCCGATTCAGAAAAGGGGGAGACATAAAAGGCGCTCGCGGCATGGGCCAGGTGATGCTCGACCGGAATGAGGCGGCAGGAATCTTTCAGATCCAGATGCCTCCGGATCTCATCCTGAATCCGATGGAGTGTGATATTCGTCTTCAGCTGGCTCACGAAAAAGGGGATCATTCTGGAGGAGAGGCCCAGGGCATGTTTCACCCGAGAACCCAGATGGAGCCACGGCTTCCAGCCGTAGCCGACCGCATCCAGATCGGTCGAAGAAATCCCTCCTTCTGTCAGGGCGTAACGGATCGACCGGACGGGGAAACGCCATGAGTATTTCTCCCGATTCAGGCGCTCCTCTTCGACCGAGGCGATCAGATCTCCATCCCGGAGGAGTGAAGCGCCACTATTATGGGTACGGACCGTCAAGCCGAGGATCTTCACGAAACCTCCATCGCCAGTCGAAGTTTCCTGGCCAATTGGCTTAGATCGGAGAAGTAGATGACTAAAAAGACAGGGACCGCGAGAAAGAGATAAGAGGGATACCCGATCATCAGGGGCACAAGAAGGAGCAGAAACAGCAGATACTTGCTGTAGAAGGCTGCGAGGTTTTGGAGAGAGAACTGGCCGATCTTCCTGAGTACCAGTGAGACCTTGAGCGCGGCATAGAGCGCCATCGAAATCGTGGTTGCGACCGCGATCCCGGCGAGCCCCCATCCGCTCCGGAGTGCGACGAGATTCAAACCAGCGGCAACGAGCGAGGCGACGGCCAGCGTGACTATCAGGAGGATCTGGTGCTTGTTCGAGACGAGAAAGGCGCTGGCGAAATAGGCAATCACATCGAAGACGATCCCCACGATCAGGATCCGGTAGAGAAGGATGCTCGGGGCATAGGCCGGAAGCAGGATTCGGATGAACGGCTCGATCAGAAGGAGCCCGACGATCGTGATCCCGATACAGACCCCGGAGAGGCTGCTGCTGTATCTCTTCAGGTCATGGAAAAGCTCCCCCCGCGACTCCTGAGGATAATTGGAAATGTTGAATTTTTCGAGAAAGCGCGGGTATTGAAGATAGGTGAAGGAGCCCAGGATCAGCAGCGTGTTCGAAAGGACCGTATAGGCGAGTGTGAAATAGCCCAGGTCCTCGCGTGTGAGAAAATGGACGATCATCAAACGGTCGATCGTCTGGAACACCTTTTCACAAAGATTGTAGACAAGGAGCGGGACCCCGACTACGGCAAGACTCCGCAGAAGACGCACCCCAAGATGAAACTGGACCCTGCCCCTCACGAGGAGAAAGCAAAGGACCAGCGTCAATGTTGAGGAGACGATCATCGAACCGATCACCGCATCAAGCCGATAATCGGCGACCAGCAAAACCACGAGCATGCAGAGAATCGCGGCCGAAACAAATTCGATCAGGTTGATGAACCGGTACTTCTGGTAGAGCCGGGCATAAACGACGCAAAAGAGCTTCATCTGGCCCACAAACGCGATGTAAAAGATCGCGAAGAGGTACGTCAGGACCTCAGAAGCCACCCACGAGGAAAACAGAAAATGGACCAGAAGGGCCGCGATCCCGAGGAGCAGCGCCACAACGAGGATGTACGAAAAGGCGGTGTTGATGACACACTCAACATACTCCCGTTTTTCCTCCCGGCTCCGGTTGACCGAGACCTCGAGGTTCATCGCGGAGGAGATGCCGAGATTCGAAAATCTTAAGTACTCGAGGACCAGCAGGATCAGGCCATAGCTCCCCATCAGAGCGGGGCCGAGGTACCGGGCGATGTAGATCCCTTTGATGAAACCGATCCCGAGGACGAGGTACTGAACCACCGTATAAAAAAGAGAGGATTTCAGGATCTGTTGCGGATTCACGACGCAAGACTCCAACATGTGTCTTGAGACATCAACTCCTTGATCGCCTTCCTCAAATGAAAATCACTCCGGCTTTTAAAATAAACCGATTCCTCCTGAGGGGCATCCCGGGAGCCGCCCTCTTGAACGAGAATCTTCACCGCCTCTTCCGGCTCGCGGACGAGCCAAGCCTGGCAGGTCTCAACGAGATCGAGCAGTTGCTGATAGCCGAAGCCCGCAAAGAGGATCGTCTTGACCCCCAAGGCCAGCCCCTCGTAAAGGGCGGTGGAATTGCTGCCGATCTGATAGGAAACCCTGCGAAAGAGGTCGTAGAGAGAGGGTTCGGCTGAGTCGACCACGATGAGGTTCGCCGTCCGTCGGAAGTCTTCGGGATAGACCTCCTTCCAGGAGATGAATTCCTCCGGCCTCATTTTGTAGTAAAAGGTAAAGTCGGGCAGCCTCTTGGCCAGTTCGACCAGGAAGGCGGCCAGTTTCTGATCCATGACAGAAATAACCAGGACCGCTCTGGGGTCCCGACTGACTTTCTTCCGGAAGACACGCTCTCTTTCCTCCTCAAAATGAGGGAAGCCAACGGCTATTTTACGGCTGGGCAGTTCACATCTGGCATTCCAGTAATCACCGAAAGTGAGGAAAAAATCAGGGATGCCCGATGGAACCTTGGGAAGCCCCTCCGGGTAGGCCCAACAAATTTCCAGCGGTGTAATCATGCCATGTTGCAGTTCGAAAACCGGGATCTTCGCCTTATGGGCCGCCTGAATCACTCCGATCATTCGCGAGTCATTGATCACGCCGACCAAACGGGGTCTGAATCTTCTGAAGAAACCTTCCAGGCGACAATAAACAAAATACTGGGGGAGAAAGATGCGGCGAACGAATTTCTCAAGGGGGAGGGAAACATTGAAAGAAGCCGCCAGCTTCTTTTGAACTCCCCGGATCTGCTGCCGAAAATCCTTGCCAAAAATGAAACAACGGGACCAAAAACGGGAGATCATCGTGTTCCACCGCCAATTGAACACGTCACACGAGGCGAATAAACGCTTCTGACCGGACAGCCTCGAGGGATCGACAACCAGGATGCGGTAATCGGGAGATAAGATCCTGAGAAAGGGCAAGGCAACCGTCGCCTTCTTGCTCTCGGCGGCAAACAGGGCGATATCGCAAGCGACCGACCTTGACCGAAACTCCCTTAAAAGACAGGGGAACAGATGGTAAATCTCCTTCATCAACAGACCGACTTTTTTTCGAAGGGGCAGGCGGTGGCAGGGAAGAAACGAAACCAGTTTTTTTTTCAACAGGAGCTCATGATCAATGGCAACACGCAGATACTCCCAAAAGGGGACCCCCGAATATTGGAGGTCAAACAACCGCTCCTCCCTCTCAAAGGCGAGGAACTCCTTCTGAAATTGTGATATATTCAGTCGGTTCACATCCCCTGTGACTGGCGTTGTGTCGGCTGCTGAAGCGCATCTTGCCACCAGTTTTGCTCCAGGTATTTTTCCCCCAACCGGCCTCGCGCGGCAGAGACACGACTGGCAAATCGGTACTGCTCGACAGCGTTGACTCGCGCTTCGCGGGCGAGACAAGCCAGCGGCAATCCGCGGTCAATTTGTTCTTTCCTCTTCCGTTTAAATTCCGCCTGCAGCTCCGAGCCGCCCCCTCCAGAGGGAGTTGCAAGAAACTCCGCAACCAGATCACGAATTTCATCGGGAGAATTTTCGACCAGCTCCCAGTCGTCATGGAGATTGCGAAAACACTGACTCACCACCCGATCCAACGGCTCTTCAAGAAGTTCCTTCACGGAGAAAAAACGATTTTGAGACCGGGAATAGACATGCTTCAAGAGAGCAAGACTCTCGCGCTTCAAGGGGAAAGAGACTGTCCAATCGCTCAAATTCACGAGGAGCTCCTGTTTCCCGAAAAGACGCGCGACCTCCTGGAGGCCGGAATTGGTCCCCCAAAAGAAGCGACAGGCGCTCATCAGATAAAGATCCATGAGGGCCCCCTTGAACGGCGAATGGGCGTAATCGATTACCCGATCCATCGGCGGAAGGTGGGTCATGGTCGGGTCCCCCATCCGGATCACCCAACCGCCCGACTCCGTAATCAACCGTATCGCGGGGAGGTAGTTCTGGATCGAGGCGTTCCTCCAGGAATGATCCCAATCGTTCCGGAACCCCCCCTCCCGAACATGCAGACAGACGAACCAGTCGTGGAGAGGCACTCCCATCCGGAGCCTTTCCTTCTCGGCCCAGCGCCGTTTTCCCCCAGAAAGGCGAACCTCGATCGGTGTCTCAAATTGCTCAGGCCATTTCATCTCATCCACAATCTTCCAGGAAAAACCTTTGATCCCGGCTGGTGACCAGAGGCTGGAGCGGCCGATCAAGGGAAAAGAAAATTGCACCTCGTAGCGGGGAACGGGGAGAAACCGGTGCAGGAAGCGCCTCACCTTGTGCACCAGGTGATAGACGATCCGCGGCCCCCCAAAAAACAGGGTCAGCAAGAGTCGACCAAGGAACTGGAGAAACGATCTCCCCCGACCGACAAGATAAGGCGACTCGAGTTCGTAAAGTTCGCGGTTCGCAACCGGCACCCGAAACTTCCAGAAGAGCTCCCCCATCGAGAGGAGAAGGAGTTTCTTTCGCCCACGCCGCGCCTTGAGAAGACCGTAAAAGACCTCCTCGGCGCAGTTGCCGATATTGCGCATCCAGGGAGTTAACAGGATCACAGGCGTTACGAAGCGGGATACTCGGACTTTCCGATCAGCAGATCGACCACCGCGAGCAGCCAGACCTGATGGGTATTCTCGACGATATTGTACGCCCGGCTGTCGACATAGAGGTTGATCTGCCCCAGCTGTCTCAAGGGGTTATCGGGGCTGAAGCCGGAGAGAGTGACAAGCGGCAAACCAAGCTCCCGGGACCTTTTCGCCGCATTGACGATATTGGGAGACTTGCCGCTGGAGCTGATCAGCACCACCGAATCCCCGGCGACCGCCTGCATCTCGATCGCCTTCTCCACCCAGCGCTCGTAGCCGTAGTCGTTCGCGAGACAGGTGATCTGAGACGGCTCATTGAAACAGACCGCCCGGACACCGGCCGACTTCGTGAGATCGATCGCGAGGTGACTCGCAATCGCCGCGCTTCCACCGTTGCCGGCAAAAAAGACCCTGCCGTTTCTTGCCGCCGTCTCCCGGAAGAGATCGCGGACGGAGACCAACTGGGCCATCGCCTCCCGGTCAAATAGGGACTCGCGGTAGAGGTTAAAATAATCCTCAAGCCACTGTAAGGGATTGTCTGTCATGCTGATACCTCCGGAGGAACCACAAAGTTGACCCGTGGGTAACGCCTCTGAAGGCGCCCATACACCTTGCCCGCCAGCGGATGGGCCAGGGCAAGATAGACAGAACTGCCCGGCGGAATTTCCTCAGGAAGGAACACCGGGCGATCGAGGTATTTCTTGTGGACCTTGGATGGGTCTTCATCCACAAAAAAGCGGGCCTTCAAGCCCAGGACGGAACAGAGCCACGTTCCAGCGAGAGAGGTGCCAAAAATACCTGAGGGGCCTGAAGAGGAGACTTGAGCCGCATGAACCGTGAGACGTTTAAGCCACTGAACATCATTCCGCACAAGAAGTGAGGGATCCCCTTCATCGGCGGACCCGGTCTTCGACACCCGCCAATCCTTTCGGGAACTCATAATCACGCTGATCTCCCTCGGGATCCAATCCTGAAAGATCCCCAGAACCTCAAGATCGAGCGCCGACGCCAGCCTCTCGATCGTTGCCGGCAGGAAATGAGAACAATGGTCATACACCAGAAGATCAAAAGGATTCTCCCGGCAATTGGGAATCTGGATGAGAAGGATACCGTTTTCCGTGAGTTTCTGACGGATACCCCCCAGGAATTCGATCGGCTCTGGCAGATGCTCCAACAGATGCAGAAGGGTCACCAAATCAAACCGCCTTCCCAAGACCTGGCTCGTATCAGAATAAAAATTCTCGACCCCGGGAATCTTGTCAATCTCATTTCGAAAGCGGGCATTGTGGTCGAGCCCGGCCAAACGCCACGTGGGGAAAATCTTCTGAAATGACTTGAGCAGAGCCCCATTGCCGCAACCGATATCGAGGAGGCGCCCCTGATTCGGAAGGGGCCTGCCCCGCCGCGTCCTCCATCGTAAGAAATGATCCAGGATTCGTTCCGAACGGACGGTACGGATCGGCCCGTCAAAGACAACCTGCTCTTCTCCATCACTCAAGGGATACATCTCATAATGCTCATAAATCGTATCCATGTTTTGCCGCCAGGATCCATCCACCCGTTTTTGGATATGCCCGCAGTTGTTGCAAATGAAGATCGCACCGCACTGAGGCCAAGGCTTCGCGTCTGACGTAACACCCGGCAGCTCTGGCAGCTCCCCGGCGAGTATCAGAGAGTTTTGTTGACACAAAAGGCAAATGGATTGGAAGGATTCCTGCATCAATCAGGCGCCTCTGCGGGTCAGGCTCAGATGCTGTTGCCCACGTCCGAAAAGGGGGGCAAAATGCCGACAGGTGGCGAGAAGAGAGGGTGACAAGGGCTCCCTTTCCAGCAAACCCTCTACTTCCATCAAGGCCAATGCCGCTTCATTTGAGAAACTCTTCACATGGGCGATCAGACCCCCCAGAAGTCTTCGGATATCCCACAATATCTCCGGCATCCGTCCATAATCCCTGATTTTCCCCTGAATCCCCTCAGCCAGCTGAACCAGATCCCTGTTTGCCGTGGCCGATCGAGGAAGATGGACAACCCGATAATCCAAAAAATTATGGACCGTCTGCCAGTATTGCTCAACAACCATCTCGTTGGTCCCCTGCCCTCCGGAACCGAGCGTTTTATACCAACGCCAATCGTGAAAAAAGAGAGGGGAGGCACTATAAACATCGAAGGACTCCTGCAAGCCACTGACCGCCGTCGGAATGGGGAAAAAACCTGCGGTGGCGGCCGGGTTGATCAGATTATCGATAATCCAGTCCTCGTGACTGCGATTCATTCCTTCAAGCGTCGCCAGGTGCGGGGAAAAAATGGGCAGGAGTCGCGACACGTTCTCGGCCAGCGGCGCATGAGGAACCACAACCATCTCGGCAAACAGGCGACGCAAGGTTTCGGAAAAATAAGATACCGCATCGACACAGGTAATCACCAACAGTCCTCCCGGCGCGACAAAACGAGCCAGATGCTTCAGAGTGAAAACAGGGTCCGGCAGACTAAACAACATCCCCTCGCACAAAACGAGATCAAACCGATCCGAAGTGTCATAGTCTTCAATCCTCATCGGAACCACGCGTAACGGTCTTTGAAATTGCGGGTAATCAGCAAAGAGTTGATGGATATGCGCTATTCCGGTTGGATTGGCCTCCACCAGGGTGAGATCGGAAGGCCCCAGACTGGCTGTATAAAGAGAATGGCAACCCGAACCGGGGCCGACCTCCATCACCCGTTTTTCGCGAACCAGCTGAGGAAGGATCCCCAGTTGGCGGAAGAGCCCCTCCCGCATCTTGAAGAGCGCCTCCAGATCGCTCAGATCCCGCCGGACGGGAGAAATCCGATGCCTGCCATAAAACTCAAGGAAGGATTCCTGCATCAGGAGATTCATGATAGGGAATGCACCCTTTGAACCAGCTCCAGACAGCAATCCTCAACTGTCCGCGGTGAAAATCCGGTCGCCGCCATGAACTTGGCCGGGTTCATCGAAAGATTGAGAGGCCGGTTTTCCAACAACCCGAAATCCCGGATCCGGCAGGCGACAACCGGCCGGGAGACCCGCATCGTCCGGAGAAGGGTCTCACAGAGTTGAAACCAGCTGTAGTGGCTCGGATTCGCCACATGAAACTCGCCGGAAAGGTCCCGCTCGACCGCGATCTGAATCGCCCGGATCAGATCCTCAATATGGAGAGGAGAGAACCGCTGGTCGATCGCGCACCGGATCTCGCCGCCACGGAGGATCTCGGGGATCCATTTTGAAAGGATCGTTCCGTCATCCGGCTCCGTCCCGAAGATCTTGGGCAACCTCAGGACGAGTCCTGGTTTCCCCTTGAGGTAGTCTTCAACCTCGAGCTTGTGAGAACCGTAAACGGTGATTGGACGACGACTGTCCTCCTCACAATAACCCCCTTTTTCGCCGTCAAAAACGCAGTCGGAGGACAGGAAGACGGGCTTGATTCCCCGATCGATCAGCTCCTCCAGAACCCTTCGGGTACTCCGAACGTTCACCTCATACGTCCTTGCGGGTTCCGCCCTGCAGACATCCAAACGGGCCTCGGCAAAACAAAAGACGGCATGGGTGACGTCCCGCCGAGACCCAAGAACCTCCGAGACCGACATCCGTTGCGCGTCAAAAAAAACCGTGCCCGGCAACGAACGGCTTTTGTGCGTTCCGATCGCACGTTGTGGGCCAAACGAACGGTAAAGATGCGATCCAATGTAGCCGGAGGCTCCCAGAATAAGAATCATCCCTTTTTCCCGCAACAAAGTGCAAACAGGTAATGCGCCATCGGAGTGAAGCCGGTGTGCATCACCTCGTCGTTCATCGAGAAGATGAAGACATTATGAAAGGCGGAGAGGAGGAGCGATTTCATCCCCGCGGCATCCTTGCAGTTGACATGCCCCTCCCGGCTCGGGGGGGAAGCATACGCCTGGGACTGGATCGACGGGGAACCGAGGATCAGCACACCTTGTGGGGCGAGGGAGGCAGCGACATTCCTCAAAAAATGGCCCTCCTCCGCCAGCGGGATATGCTCGAGCATGTCGAGCGAGTAGATCCCGTCAAACTCCCCCGGGACCGGGCCGGAAAGGATGTCGTGAACCTGCAGCTCATAATCCCACTTCCGGTGCATCCTCTCCCTGGCATCCCGGACAAAGACCGGATCGAAATCGACCGCCGTGAGACGCCCGACCTCCTGACGGACGACACGCGTCCCGAAGGCGTCCGCGCAACCGATCTCAAGGACATGGCGGGAACCGGAAAGCAACTTGGCGACAAACTTGTACCGGGAGAGGATGAAGAGGAGCCTCCTCGGGTCATTCCTCCAGACCTGGTTGCTCATCAGCCCGAGTTGCTGCAACCCCTCCGTCTCCCGGAGTTCCAGGCATTCCTGATATTGAGGCTCGCGAGTCTTTTCGTCTGTCGTCATATCAGAGTGGAGAGATATCGAGGACGCAACGGCCCACCTTGCCTCCGCGAACCGTTTCAATCGCCTCGTTGATCCGATCCAACGGAAACCGGTGGGTGATCTGCTCTGCGAGCTTCAACCGCCCGATCCGATGCAGATTGATGTAGCGCGGGATCTCCGCGTCCGGCCTCGCATCGCCGCCATGGGACCCTTTCAGGACCTTCTTGAAGTGGAGCGGCAGGGAATAGATCGAGATGTTGTCCCCCTTGCGTGGCACTCCGACGAGGATCGCCCTCCCCTGTGGTTTGGTCAATTCATAGGCCAATTCGATCATACGGGCCTGGCCGGTCGTCTCGACCGCCACATCGACCCCTTCCGGTCCGACTATCTTCAGGATCTCCTCACGGAGCAGCGCGGGATCTTTCGAGTGGAGGCGATGGGTCGCGCCGAAGCGGCCGGCCGCCTCCAATCGGTGGTCCTGCAGGTCGACCGCTACGACCGGATAGGCGGAGACGAGGTCGGCCCCCTGGATCACATTCAGCCCGACACCCCCGGCGCCAAAGACGACGATCGATTCGCCGATCTTCAGATGCGCATCGTTATTCACGACGCTCAAGCCGGTCGTGACCGCGCAGCCGAAGAGAGGCGCAACCGAAAGGTCAAAATCTTTTGGAACCGGCGTCAAACGGTTCTCGGAGACGACCGCCTGCTCGTTGAAGGTGGTGACCCACCCGGCATTCACGTTCCGGCCGTCCCAGCGATAGGCCGGTGTCTGGGACTGGATCCCGGCCGCCTGCCTCCAGTGCAAGATCACAGGATCTCCCGGCGTGACGCGCGTGACACCTGCCCCAATCTTCTCGACGATGCCGGACCCCTCATGACCGAGCAGGTGGGGGAGAAACTTGTCCGGCCCCTTGACCGCGTCGATCTCGTTGATCTGCGCCCCGCAGATCCCGCTGTAGCAGACACGGACCAGGACCTGACCGAACTCGAGCCTCTCCGAAAGGGCGACATCCGCAACCACCAGCGGGGCAAAATTTTCAGCTAATATGGCTGCCTTCATGAAATTTTATTCAAAGTAGATGCAACCAAAATCGCCGGTGTAGCCACTCTCCTTCATGAACCACTCCCACTCCTTCGGGGTATAAAAGGAGCGGCAGGTCAACTGCCAGTAGAGGAGGTTCGCCTTCTCCCGTTCGCTTCGGTACGACTCCACCGTGATATGTTTGGCACCGCGTCCTACCCGCTCCACTTCCTGAAGCGCCTGTTTCAACTCGTAGTTATAAAGGTTGTGAAATGTCGTGATCGAGAAGACCAGATCAAAACTCTTGTCCGGGAAAGGGAGCGAGACGGCGTTCCCGACCTTCAGGAACGGCCTGACCTCCTCCTTTGCATTCTGGATCGCGTAAGAGGAGATATCGACCCCGGCAACGGTGACATTTGGAACTACTTGAGTGAATTCATACAGCAGAAACCCCTTGCCGCATCCGACATCGAGAATCCGGGCCCCCGGCTGGATCCGATAATGGTCGGCCATCGCCTGTGCGACGGCGCGCCAACGCCCGTCATAGCGGTAGCCGCCGTAGCCGTACTTCCGGTCGCCGTCCCAGTAATCCCGGCCGTACTGGATCGCAATCTCCGCACACTCCGCCTTGTCATTCTCCAAAACCCTCTGCCGGTAGTCCCTCTTCGTCCCCTTGTGCAGCTTCATGATGAAATCAATGTACGCCATAGATCTGACCTCCTTTAGCCCAGCAGGGCCTTGACTGTGGCAACAATCTGATCCGCGTTAATCTTGTAGGAATTCATCAGCCCCTCCTGGGTCCCATACTCCTCCGCGAAACAGTCGGGGATCCCGATCCTCCGGAACCGCTTGGGAGCCTGGAAATTCGCCTCCATCAAGAGCTCCGCAACCGCGCTCCCGAACCCGCCGGGGAGTGTGTTTTCCTCCACCGTCACAATGACCGGGCATTTTGAAGAGAGCTGAAGCAACTGTTCGCAATCGAGCGGCTTCACGGTCGGCATATGTAGGACTGCCGCCTGGATACCGGTTTGTCGCAGACGATCGGACGCCTCGAGGGCCAAGCGGAGCGTGATCCCGGTCGTCACGATCAGGGCATCCGAACCAGATCGCATCGGAATCCCCTTGCCGATCACAAATGGGTGATGGCTTGTGGTCACAACCGGGTCAAACCCCTTCGCGAGCCGGATGTAGATCGGCCCCTCGTGATCGACGGTCAGCGGCATCAGCCGTCGCATCTCGTCGGCATCGGCCGGGGCAAGAATCGTCATATGCGGCAAAGACCGGAGGATTGAAAGATCCTCAATCGCAAGGTGGGTCGGCCCAAGAGGGGCGTAGACAAGCCCTCCCCCATTCGCAATCAGACGAACCTTCACTCGGTGGAGACAAAGATCCAGAACGATCTGCTCGAAGCAGCGGCGCGAGAGGAACGTCGCAATCGTATTCACATAGACGATCTTCCCCTCCATCGCGAGGCCGGCCGCCATCCCGATGATGTTCGCCTCGGAGACCCCCTCCATCAAAAACCGGTCCGGCATCTCCTGCCTGAACTTCTTGAGCGTCCCAACCCCCAGGTCAGACCCGATAAAAAAGATCCGCTCATCCTTTTTTGCCAGCTCGTAGACCATGTCGAGCGATGCCTGTCTCATCTAATCTCCCTCCAGCTGGGCGAGCAACAACTTGATTTCCTCGTCACTCACCTTGTTTTTATGATGCCACTCGAGGTTGTTCTCCACGAAATCGATCCCCTTCCCCTTGATCGTGTGACAGATGATCGCGGAGGGGCGGTTCACCTCCAGCGGGAGAAGCGAGAAGACCTGACGAAGCCCGGGGACGTCATGCCCATCCACCTCTGTGACCCCAAATCCGAAGCTCCTCCACTTGTCCGCAAACGGCTCGAGATCCTGGACCTCGAAGGTCGTCCCGTACGACTGCTGCTTGTTGTAATCAATGAGGACCGTCAGGTTCTCGACCTTGTGCTTGCCGGCGGAGAGGGCCGCCTCCCAGACCGATCCCTCGTTCGACTCGCCATCCCCCATGATCACGAAGACCCGGTGGCCGGCCCTGTCGTGACGCGCCGCAAGCGCCATCCCGAGGCCGATCGGCAGGCCGTGACCGAGCGATCCGGTCGAGGCCTCGACCCCCGGCACCTTCCCATGCTCCGGATGGCCGCCGAGCATTCCGTCCTTCTTGCAAAACCGTGTCAATTCCTCTTCAGGGATAAACCCCTTGTCCGCAAGAATCGCATAGAGGGCGAGACAGCCGTGCCCCTTGCTGAGGATGCAACGGTCTCGTTCCTTCCATTGGGGATTTTTCGGATCGTACTTCAAGATGTCGTCGTAGAGCACACGAAGGATCTCGATCAACGAGAAACTCGAACCGACGTGCCCCCTGCGGGCCGACTCGATCGCCCGGACGACGAGCCTGCGAAGCTCCCGCGAGCGCTGATCCAGACTGGTCTCGCTGGCGGGAAGACCCTTAGCTGCAATTGGAGAAAGATTCATAAGACTGCAAGATTCCTGCGAGGAGCATTTGAGCCTTTGATAGT
>CAYWRF010000011.1:0-5300 GCA_964460495.1 uncultured Pseudomonadota bacterium
AGACCGGGGGGGAGGAGCCTTTCCTCCGAAAGGTGTCTCTCGATTGTCGCGATTGTCACCGGGAGCTTTTCACGGACCGACTTGTCGATGATCTTTTGAAGGATCGGGCCGGGGGCTCGCCCCGAGGGGCCGGTTGTTGAAGGTTTTTCAAGTGTCTTTACCAGTTTCCCGATCGGGACGAGATGTCCTTCGTCCAGAGAAGTAACCTGGAATTCATGTCCGATGTCGGTCAAGAGCTCGTTTCTGCGCGCCGAGTTCCCGCCGGAGAGCCGCTCGATCGTCTCCTCATCCCCGATCTCGTCGGGGCGGATGTTGAGTTTCAAGGCCAGAAGTGTCTTGAGGGCTATGGAGGCATTAAACGGCAGATCGGAAGGTCGGTCTGCCACGGGGGCTACCGCTCCCTTTTCGACGGCCGGTGCCTCCGCGGCGACCTTCAGGGCACCAGCGGCCAACGAACCTTCTCGCCCTCTATCCTGCTCAAAATGAAAGACCTCCGGCGCCACAATCACCGATTCGCGGGCGATTGTCCCCTTCATCATATTCGTGAGGACCGGCGACGGACCGATCTCAATCATCCTCCGAACCCCGGACTTGAGGAGCCCCTTCTGTGTCCGGATCCACTGGACAGGCGAGGCAAACTGGAAGGCAAGGAGTTCGATCAGCAGTCGTCGCGCAAGCGATCCCGGTGATCCCTTTCTGGAGATGGTGACCCCGGTCAGGGAACAGACCTCCTCTATAAAGGAGCGGCTGAGAGAGAACGGGGTCCCGGTCAGATTTGGAAAGTATCGGTCAACCAGTTTTTCCGGATCGATTGTCTCCGGGATCGTTCCCTCTAATGTCTTCCGGAACTGATCGACCCCCTCTTTAAGGAGCGGCGAGTGGAACGGGACATCAACCCCCTCGAGCCGGATCGAGGCCGGTTTGGAGACCCTCTTTTCTTTTGAGATTGAGGCGATCTCCTTCTCCAGTTTTTCTATCAGATTGAGACGACCGGTCACCGCGTACTGGGACCCCTCCAGATTGTAGTTCACCACAAAGAGACCATTCGACATTCGGGAGTTGAGATCCTCCTCACTCCATCCGATCAGATTCGGCCGGACGACGATCATTCCGTAGGGGGAGCGTCCCTCGGCATCGCGCGGGACGAAATTCTGCATCGTGAGACCCCGGTCATAAACGATGCGAATCGTCTCCTCAAACGGGAGGATCCCGAGGGTCCCCAACGCCGCATATTCGCCAAGGGAGTGGCCGGCAAACCGGGCCGCCGGGTTATAGAGTCCGGCGGCGCGGAGCTCCTCAACTTGCGCCATCGCGAGGACGGTCAGGGCGACCTGCGTGAACTGGGTCAGATTCAGGACCCCCTTGGGATGAAAGAGGCGTTCGTTTTGGACAAAGATTTCACGAGGGTTCTCACGGACCACCTCCAGGATTGAAAATCCGAGCTCCTGTTGACAAAAATGATTGGCACGATCCCAGACCTCGCGCGCGAGGCTCGACCTCTCGTACGCCTCCATCCCCATCCCCTTCTGCTGGGAACCCTGTCCGGTGAAGAGGTAGGCGGTCGAAGGCTGTTGGACAAACGCCTCCCCGGTCATCACGCGCCTCCCGTCCGTCTCTTGAACGGTGACGGTCAGCTGACGAAGGCCGTTCCTGTTCCCTGTATGAACCGCCTGGACCCTGAGCGCCGTTCCGGGGGTGACAATGCCGACAAAGTCGGTCTTCCAGGAGATGACCCTTTCCGGCAATTCTCTCTGAATGGCGGCGAGGGAGGCGGCGGCGGTCCACATCCCATGGGTGATCGTGCCAGGGAGCCCTGCAAGCGAGGCAAACTGCGGGTCGGTGTGGATTGGATTCAGGTCCATGGAGGCGAGTGCGTAGGCGGCGCCCGTTTGCGGAGAAGTCATCGGCGTCTCATAGCTCCTCCCCTGTTCCTGCGGAACCACCGTCTCTTGGATCTCCTGGTTTTTTCCCGGGCCCGGTTGTCCCTTTTTGGAGCCGGGGATGAAAAACTCAGATCCCCAACGGACGCAGACCTTGGAACCCCTTTTGAGCGCTCCCTCGACCGCGACCCGAGCCCCTAACGGGGCAAGCCCCCCCTTTTCGTCGGAGAGGGACCTCATCCAGACCGAGGCCTTCAGCGTCTCTCCGGCACGGATCGGCTCCCCCAAAAACTCGAATCGGTTCGAGAGGTGGAGGAGTTTTAGCGGATCGATGTCCAACCGCTCCTGAAAGAGACAGCGTGTGAGCGGCCGCCAAAAAAGGGTGATCGTGGAGGCGGGGGGGATCGTCCCGTCGTTCGGTCCATGGTCCCCCGTTGCGGCGCGGTATTCGAGCGGGAGATTTTCGGGGACCTTGACCGCTTCCGTTAATCTTTGTGCGCGGTCGGTCCCCTCCCTCCCCTCACCGGTCCAGAGTGACCGGTAAAACTGGCGGAGGTTCCGGCGCACCGCGGCGTCATCGAACGAGATCGGGAGATCAACCCTGTCCGGATTGAAATGATACGGGAACGAGACGACCGAATCCCTTCCGTCGGGCGAGCGATGCCGGATCAGGACCTCGGTCGGGGTGATCGAGAGACCCTTCTGATCGTACTCCAGCCTTTGAATCTTTCCACGGGCCAAGGTCAGAGAGACCTTGTCACCGACCGCCGGTTGAAAGAGTTTTGTAGGGACAACCCGGCGGGAAAGGAGGAGCGCCTGGATTGCCCCTTGCCCCTGTGACGCGATCGTCCGGATCCAGGTTTCCCGAGAAACATCCTCTGTGACCTCGAGTCTGATCCTTCTATCCCTTGCCTCAATCCGTATCCCCGGGGAGCGCGTCAGTTCCGACACCGGCGCCCCCAGGAACGGGACGAGGCCGATCGACCTCCCCTCCCCTTCCAGTTGACGGATCGCATACGATTCAAAGCTGCCGAGGATATCGGCAACAGGCTCGTCAACCTTTTTGATTCCGCGAACCGCCTCGGGCCCCGGGATCGTGAAGACCTTGTCGGCCGGGAAGCGCGGGTCATGCGCCTGCCAGAGGCTGTCGCTCTTGAACCAGCGCCGGAGGTCGCCGTCGATCACCGGGACAAAATTGACCGGTTTCCCCGGTCGCCGGCAAAGCTCCAGAAAATAGTCACAATCCTCCTCGTGGAGCCAGGTTGTCGCCGCCAGCGGGACCGTCTTTTCTAATTTTGAGAGAAATTTTAAAGGGTCGTCGAGCACGGTTGGGGAATGGAGATCGATTTTGCCTCCAAGCCGCGCCACCGTTCGACGCGCAAACTCAAAGACCCGTTGACGGAAGGTCAGATCGTACCAGACGCCGTCATGGGGGATGTAATCAGGGATCTCGCCGGGGGCCATCAGCTCGATCATCCGCCTTAAGCACTGAAGGTAGGTCATCTCCGAGAGTTCCCCGAAAAACGGTTTGACCGTCTCATTGATCGCCCTGATGATCTCGTCGCGCCTCGCAAGGATCGTCTCGATCCCCGCCTCCTGGACCTCATCAACCAACTTTGCAACACGGGACATCGTGTTATCGGCGTAATGGACATCGGCCCCGAGCTGGGACTTGCCGGAGGTGACACCTCCCTTAAATTCCCCCCTTTCGACCCAGTCTTTCGTCCCCGATATCTTGACGAGCAGTTCCTTCACCTGCGGGGATGTCTTCGCCTCCTTGCAGGCCATCAGACGGGTCCCCAACAGGACCGCATCAACCGGCATCACCTTGCCTGACCGGTGCCAGGTGCCGGAGAGGAGCCTCCAGGCCTCCTCTTCAAAGGCGATACCTCCCCCGGCGCAGAGGATAATGTTTGATCGCCTGCGGATCGCGGCGTAGTTCCGTTCGAGGAGGCCCTGCAGGTCCTCCCAGCTGTGATGCCCCCCCGCCTTTCCCCCTTCGATCTGCATCAGGAGTGTGAGGTCTGGATGATCATCCGCTATCTCCAAGACCGATCGGATCTGCTCATCCGAACCCGGTTTCAGCGAGTTGCACCAGATCCCGGCGTCGTTAAAGGTCTTCAGGATCTCCGCCGCCTTTTCCCGTGTCGGAATCCCTGCCGATATGGTGACCCCCTCGATCGGATACCCCTCCTTCTTGAGTTGCGGCAGGAGCGGGTAGTGGAGGTTCCAGAGATACGGGTCGAGGTAGAGGGCATTGAAGATGATCCCGCAGCCCGGTTTCAAACGGGAGACGATCTCGTCCAATCGCCTCCGGAGGATCACCTCTGTCACCTGTCCGCCGCCGGCCCACTCGACAAGGTAACAACGATTCAGCGCCTCGACGACGATATCCGGCTCGACGGAGGTCGGTGTCATCCCGCCGCCATAGATCGGGGGATGGCCTGTAAAACGGACATAGGCGTTGTCGAGTGCGAGCCGCCTGTTCGGGAGGACAACTACCCGTGGCGCATACTCTTTCCATTCTCGCGGGGCGGTCGGGACCCTGGCAGGGTCGGTTGAAAAGAGGAGGTCGCGCCCCTTTTGGGTCGCACAGGGGATCACGACAACCCCCTCCCCTTCGCGATTCAGAAAGGTGAGTGTGGAGGCGATCTCCCCCGGTCCAAAGTCGAGGATATGGGTGACATCCTCCTTCCGGCTTGCCGTCTTCGTGCAGAGGTCCCACCGGACACCGGTCAGGAACTGCATCTCCAAAAGATCCTTCATCAGGTCCGGGCGCTTTCGGAGATCCCGGCCGTCGTCGGTCGCATAGACCGGCAGTTTGAGATCAGATGAGGAAAACCGGATCTTGAGGCGTTTCAGATCCTCCTCAAACGGCTTCAATCCCTTCTGCATATGAGGGCTGTGATACGGCCCCGAGACCGCCAGAAATTCCCAGACAAATTTCTTTTTGGAACCGCCCAGTCTCTTGCGAAAGGCAAAGAGTTCCTCTGGGGGCCCGCTAAAGACCAGTCGTCTCCATCCGTTGACAAGGGAGAGAAAGAGCTGCTTATCCGGTCTTGCCTCCTCTTCAGTGAACCCTGTCAGCGCCGCCATCGGGGTCGGGCGGCCCCATCCTGCCTTAAGCGATTCTGCGACGAGGGCCGGATCCGGATTGACAACCGGGTACGCCTGCTGCATCCGGATCCCCTGCCACAGAAAATAGCGGACCATCTGATCAAAGGCCGCCTCGAACCGATCCCCCTCGAGACCCATTGCCACAAGGACCGCCGGCATGATCCCTTGGGAATGACCGGTTATCCCGGCCGTTGATTTCAAGAGCTGACTTTGCGGAAACCCGTACTCCGTGACGACCCTGTAGTGCGCCATCTGCGTCAAAAAGATCAGTGGTTGTGAGATTGCCGAGCTGGCGAGGTAGGA
>CAYWRF010000011.1:5400-22793 GCA_964460495.1 uncultured Pseudomonadota bacterium
CGTTGGGGCTCGCCCCGCTGGGTCCCCTGAATCCATCTCAGGATATCAACCCCCTCTGAAAAGAGGCCAGAGCGGATCGCCTCCGGATGACCGGTCTCCTCCCGGAGGATCCCCGCTCCCCTGTCAATCAAGGGACGGACCAGTGGAAAATCTTGATAAAGAACTTTAAGTTCTTCAATGTAACTGCCTGCCTGTCCACCGAATTGTAAAAAGAAGCGTGCCTTTCCCTCGGAGGCAAGACGGACCAGGGCCGGGGTTTGTAGAGGACCTCTGAAAGGAACCTCAATCGTTTTCAAGGCCTCACGGCTTGATTGTTTTATATCGGTTGCCATTTTTTGAAGGGGGCGACCTATATATCTTTTCCAGGCAGGCTGCAAGTGGAACTTCTTAAATAAAATCAACCACTTTGATGCGGCGTGTTAATGCCGTCCCCCTCATTATCCTTGTAACTGATTCCTCCAGGTAGTAACCCTTTTGAACGAGGAGGGTTCCATGAAATTCAGGATCAAAATCGCGATGATTGTTATCGGGTTATCGCTTGTTTTTGGACAATCGATCCCGGCCCATGACAAGGACAACAACCCCCCGGGGCCTGTCGGGGGACCGGGGACCAACTGGGAAAAAGGGCATCTTCCTTTGCGGATTGTGGATAGTGTTGACGCAGGTCCGAGTATTTCCGAAGAATGGCCCGGTCAAACGGAACGAGGCGGCACTTCTTTAAAAACTTTTGAATCGACTTCCTCTCCGTATCCTGGAGTCCCTCTTTGGAAAGGAGTTCCTTTCGGGTTACCACTGAATAGTAAATGGAGAATTTTCCGGATTCAAATAATTCCCGAAAGAGTTGGTGGTTAAAGTGATCGATGAAGATATCGGTATCGACCAACAAGCCTAGCTTTTTTGCCATTTCTTGATCTCGGACAGAAAACCCTTCTCACTCTTCTGAGCGCTGTCTTCCCGAATTGAATTGACATAGTCAACACTGTCGCGAATCGATTGCAGACCATAAGGGTTGAGCCTTTCACGAACCAGAGACTCCAGGAGCTGAACAGGGTAGATGCGTAACCGGCGTGCCTCTTCCTGAACGCGATCCTTCAGAGAAGGGTCAAAGGTAATGGTCCAGCGATCTTTCTTGAGGGCCAATTTAGGCATACGTATAGAATACGTATGCCCAGGAGAGCCGTCAAGGCCTATTGTTGACCGGGGTGTTTTTTAACACAACCAATGCCCCTCCCCTGTCGATTCCAATCGCATCACAATGACCACCGTTCATTGGCGTGAAAATACGGAGATTGTTACAAACGATGCCGGCATGGCGGCGCTCGGTGGGATGGGGGTTATGGCCCTCAACCGGTTCGTCCGGCTCCCGCCGCGAGTAATGGGGTTCGTCGGGATCGGAACCTCTCTCTCCGGCCTCACCTCCACCTTCGGAAATTTCTGCCTCTATTCCGACAGGATCCTGCAGGGGGAGACCCGATGGGAGAATTTCGCCCATGCGACCGGTTCCCTCGTCGCCTTCGCCTCGATGATCGTTGGTTATGTCTCCCTCCACGCCCGCGTCCGGCCGCCTGTCGCTGTTTCGGTTTTGGCGCTCGCGAGCTTTGCGACCGATATTGTCGAGCTCGTCGCAACCGCCACTGAAGTGCCAGACACGAAAATGGAGGGACGCAAGTCCTGGTGGGAGTTCGGCGTCCAATGCGGGCTTGTCTTTTTCTTCAATCTCTCCCAACAGAACCGGCATCAGATCCGCCGAGGCGTGAAATGTCTGTTTGACCCGGAATCGGTCATGTTAAGATCGGACGACCCGATGCAACAGGAGATCTACGAACTGGGGGGCGAGATCATCGCCGAGGCGCAGACGATCCGCCGGCCGCTGCAGGAGAAGGTGGTCGACTCCCTCGTGAACCTGACCCTCCGGGACAATAAAATCAGGTCCAACCTGCTCCGGTTCGTCTGTGCCCTTCCGCAGGTTGGCGATTCACCCCATGAGGTAGTTGCACTGGCACGCGACTTCTTCCTCCCGATCGCAGACCGCCTCCCCCTCTGGATGAGGGGGCTCGTGACGGTCGGTCTCCGCCCGGAACATATCGCACGCTGGTTCGAGGGGGTCATCGCCGCGGCGATCAAGGTTCCACCCAATATCATGGCGCGGCAGTTCCTCGGCGGGATTACCGATGAACAGCTGACCGCAATCGTCCGGAGGCTGAAGAAGGACCGGATCGCGGTGACAATCGATAACTTGGGGGAATTTGCCACCTCCGATGCGGCGGGCGAGCGGTATCTGGAAATATGCCGGCGGATCGCCCGGCTGCTCCAAAGTGGAGACTCCTGTTCGCTCAAGCTCACCGGGCTCACACCCCACTTCGATCCGTGGGCCCCGGAGGCGGTGATGGACCGGGCGAGCCCCGTCTACAAAAGGACCCGCGAGCTCTTTGAACTCTACAGGGAACGGGATCTCGTCGGATTCATCGACGCCGAACACCACGAGATGAACCGGCTGATGTACCGCTTCCAGATGCAGCTCCTGGACGACATGCCCGGTTATCGAAAAGGGGGGTTTGTCATCCAGGAATACCAAAGAGAGGGATACGAGATGCTCGAGGAGATCTGCCAGTGGGCTAAGCGACGCGGCGATAGACAGGCCCTTCACAGCGATGATCGACAAACCGCCTATGTCCGATTGGTGAAGGGGGCGTACCACGACCAGGAGATCTGCCATGCCCAGCAGAAGCAGCATCCGATCCCGGTCTACATGCGGCCGTCGGAAACGAATACCAATTTCCGGCGATGCATAGATCGCCTCCTTGAGGCCCACGAATATATCACCCCCTGTATCGCGAGCCATAACGTGCGGGATATCGTCTATGCGATCGTGAAGGCCAAGAAGATGGGGATCCTGCACAAGCTTGAGATCCAGATGCTTCTGGGGATGTCGGATAACCTTAAGAAGGCGCTCGCCCGGCGCGGGATCAAGGTCAGGGCGTATGTCCCGCATGTCACACAACCGAAGGATGGGGTCCCCGGCGACCCGGCCCTGGGGATCGCCTATGAGGGAAGGCGTCTGATCGAGAATGGCTCGGCCGCCTCGCGCAGGAACCAGATCAACTGGGATACCGATCCCAGGGAGGTCCTGACACTGGATGACGTCTCCCTCCACCCGGCCGATCTTGCAGGGGTTGAGGCGATGCCGGCCGAGTATCAAACGACCTACCCGAAGAACGGCTTTCGGCCCGCTCCGTACCTGAATCCGGCCGAGCCGGGGAGACTCGATCGTTTTTGGGAGGAACACGCGAGGGTCTCCAGTATCCTGCGGTCAACGGCAGACCGGCCGATCGGCGTCCCCGGATGTTCAACCGACGAGCGGCTCATTTTCAGATCACTCGACCCGTCACGATCCGTTGACCCGGAATCCGTACAAACTGTCGCAACGATCCAGGGGATGGATGAGAGGGACTTGGACAAGATCCTTGAAAAGGCAGAGGCGGTCCAGGCCCGATGGATGGCGGTCACCCCCGAAGAGAGAAGGGAGATCCTTTTGGGGGTGTACCAAAGGATCCTGGCGAGACGCGACTACTATGCCGCACTCGTGATGCACGAGGCGGGGAAGCCGATCGCACAGGCCGACGCCGATATCAAGGAGTGCCTTGACGGGATCGCCTATGCCTCACACGATATACGGACAAAACTGGAAGAGGGCACCTTTGATCGCTACGAATCAAACGGGGTCGCGGCGGTCATCCCCCCCTGGAACTTCCCGGCGGCGATCCCGTTTATGCATGCATCAATGGCGCTGGCATCCGGAAGCGCTGTCGTCCTGAAACCGTCCGAACAGACATCGAGGATTGCGATCGAGATCGCGATCGAATTCACGGAGGTCTTGAGAAGAAGGGGTCACGATCCGAACGTGCTCCAGCTCCTCCTGACCGATCGGGCACCGTTAAGCAAGAGACTGGTTGCCGACAAAAGGGTCAAGACACTCTCGTTTACCGGTTCCAAGGCGGTCGGGTTGCAGGTTGCCTCAGCGGCGGCCGATCGGTCGGTTGCCACCGAACTCGGCGGGACAAACGCGACGGTGAAGGCGCTCGATCAGGACCCCGACCGCGCGATCGCGGTCACACAGTACGGCGCCTTCGGGCAACAGGGGTACAAGTGCTCCCATACGCAGACCCTCTTCGTTCACCGTTCCGAACTGACAGAACTTCTGCCAAGGCTCCGGGAGATGGCGGAGTCGACGCCGGTCGGTTCCGCGCATGATCCGAGGACACTGGTCGGTCCCCTGTTTCACCCGAAGACCCGGGCCCACCTGGATGAGCTACTTGCAGAGATTCCGCCCGAATCGATCGTCTTTGACGGACGAAAACCGGTCCAAGGCGACGACCCGCAGTTTGTCGGACCAACGGTCGTCCTCGACCACCCGCGCCTCCGCAAAGAAGAGTTCTTTGGTCCTCTTTTGAATGTGATCCCGTACGACAGCGACGAGGAGGTGATGAAGATTATCGGCGAATCGTCGTATGGCCTTACCTTCTCGATACTCAGTTCAAGCCCAAGGATCCGGGCGCTTTACCTCGTACGCGATCTCGAAAGGGGGACCGGAGTGATGGCGGGGAATCTCTACTCTGAACTGCCGTCTGTCGGGGCGGAGGTCGCCGTCAACCCGTTCGGCGGCCCCGGCTCCAATCTCTCCGGGACCGGGAGCAAGACCGGTGGGCCGGAGAGTATAATGACCTATCTCCGTCCCAAAAAGGATCTGTCGCCTGAACTAAAAGGGAGGCTCGAGAGGGTCCCGACGGAGGCGGAATGGAGAAGGGTTGCCAAAAAGAAGGGGAACGATTTCAGAACCGTTACACCGACGGAACTCCAGTATCCGGGTCGAACCGATCTGCTGGAGAGGACCCCGCTCGGTCGCGGATTGATTGTCGTTGACGAGCGGATGGGTCTGCAGACGCTCGAACGACTGCTCTATGCCCACCTCGATGTTGGAAACGAGGTGCGGCTCCTTGTCCACCGATCACGCGAGGCGGAGGTGGGCCCACTCCTCTCCCGGCTCCAATCCATGGGCATCGATCAGACACGTCTCCGTCTATCAAGGACCTACAGTACGCTGGCCACACTGAACGGCTCCCCCCATGACCCCTCTATTGACCCTGCCGAATTCCAATGGGTCCATCTGGATACCGATCTTTCGCCTCCAGCCCGTTTCTACCAGATCTTCCGCGACCCGGCACAGAGCGAGAGGCAGCGGTTCATCACACGAATCCTCCACGCCCCCCCGTGGATTGACGATGACCACCTCCGGGCGAGGCTCCAGATCCACCGGGTTCTTTCGATCAATACTCAAAACTCAGGCGATATTGAAAAAGTAGAAATTTAGCCTTGGCTTAAAGAAGCCTGGTACGATAATTTTACCTGCGTTCCAATTGCCTGACCGCCTACGGTATAGATTCTCTCCTCCCTCCCATTGTTGACCAGGATTTGCCAGTCTCCCGCCTCCTCCGGGGTGAATGGGATTGAGGCCTTATTATTGACGGTCTGAAAAGGAGAGCCGGGGAGGTCTGTGAAATGGGCTCTAGTCACTCAAATAGGCGTGATATGATTATTTGATCCATTTCCCAAACCGGTCCCATCGCAAGGTCTTGCGTTCAAAATCGACCGAGAGCCAGACGAACATCGCCTTTCCCTTGATATTCTCCAGAGGGACAAAGCCCCAGTCGCGGGAGTCCGAAGAGTTGTCGCGGTTGTCTCCCATCACAAAGATGTGATCGGGTGGCACCTCGATCTCCTGTACGGCCGGAGAGGGAAAGTCGTCATACTGCACCAGGTGATGGACCCTGCCGGTCGTCTCCGCATAATAGTGAAAATCCTCCCATCCCTGAAAGTAGGAGATTGCCCGGAGACCGACCTCGCTCGCCACCGCATCGGGGACCACCGGGATCAGTGACCGCCCTTTCGCCTCTCCCGCCCGAATCGCGATCGAACTCCTCTCCAGAGGTTTCCCATTAACCAGGATCTCGTCCCCCTGGAGAAGCAGCCGATCTCCCGGCAGACCGATCACCCGTTTGATAAAATCCTTCCCCTCATCGACCGGGTACATGAAGACGACCGCCTCTCCCCGTTCCGGATTCCGAAAATGCACGATCCTCTTTTTTGTAAAGGGGACCCGCAGCCCGTAGAGGAACTTGTTCACGAAGATATGGTCGCCGATCATCAGTGTCGGGATCATCGAGCCGGACGGGATCCGGAACGCCTCGATCGCGAACGACCGGATGAAAAAGGCGATCAGCAGCGCTACCGCGAGAGACTCCGTGTATTCTCTCAGTTTCCCTTTTTTCTTTTTTTCAATCAGGTCATTCAACCTTCAGCACCTCCAGAAAGGCCTCGGGTGGGATCTCGACGTTCCCCACCTGTTTCATCCTCTTCTTACCCTCCTTCTGCTTCTCAAGCAACTTCCTTTTCCGCGTAATGTCGCCACCGTAGCACTTGGCGGTCACATTTTTGCGGAGGGCGGCGACCGATTCGCGCGCGATCACCCGCCCCCCGATCGCCGCCTGGATCGCCACCTCATACATCTGGCGCGGGATCACGCCGCGGAGCTTCTCCGCAATCTCTCGCCCCCTCTGATACGCCTTCTCCCGGTGGAGGATAATCGAGAGCGCGTCAACCGGGACGGCATTGACCAGGATGTTCAGGAGGATCAGGTCCGAGGGGCGCCAGTTGAGGAGCTCATAATCAAAAGAGGCGTACCCCTGGGTGAGCGATTTCAGGCGGTCATAAAAATCAAACAGGACCTCCATAAATGGGATCTCGTAGACGAGGAGGACCCTCTCCGGCGTCAGATAATCCATCTTGACCTGAAGACCCCTCCTTCCGGCGCAGAGCTGGATCACGTTGCCGACGTGAACCGTCGGGAGGTGGATATGGGCCCGGATGTACGGCTCCTGCATCTCCTCTATCTCCTGTTCCGAAGGCAGTTTTTGGGGATTGTCGACCATCAGCCATTCCCCGCGGGTCGTCTTGACCTTGAAGGCGACGGTCGGGGCGGTTGTGACGAGCGAGAGATTGTATTCACGCTCGAGCCTCTCCCGGATGATCTCCATATGCAGGAGGCCCAGGAAACCGGAGCGGAAACCGAAACCGAGCGCATTCGATGTCTCCGGTTCAAACGAGAAGGAGGCGTCGTTCAACCGCAGTTTCTCCATCGCCCCCTTCAGCGCCTCATACTGGCCGGATTCGACCGGGTAGATCCCGGCAAAGACCATCGGTTTTACCTCGCGAAAACCGGGCAGCGCCTTGGTCGCAGGGCGGTCGGCGGCCGTTAGTGTGTCACCGATCTTTGTCTCATGGACTGACTTGATGGTTGCGGTCAGGAAGCCGACCTCACCGGGACCAAGCGAGGCGATTTCCCGCGGATGCGGATCGAAGACACCCAGTTTCTGGATCTCATATTCATGACCGGTGGAGAGCAAACGAATCTTTAACCCTTGCGTCACCTCCCCCTCCATCACGCGGATCAGCACCACGACGCCCAAGTAGTTGTCAAACCAGCTGTCGAAGACAAGCCCCCGCAGGGGGGCTTTTGGGTCCCCGCTCGGCGGAGGGATCTTCCCGATCACCGCCTCGAGGATCTCCGGGACGCCCTGCCCCGTCTTCGCGGAGGCGAGGACCGCCTCGTCGGCCGGGATACCGACCACCTCCTCGATCTCCTTCCGGACCTTTTCCGGGTTTGCGGTCGGGAGGTCCATCTTGTTGATGACCGGCACCAGTTCGAGATTGTTTTCAATCGCGAGGGTGGCGTTCGCAACGGTCTGCGCCTCGACCCCCTGCGAGGCATCAACCACCAGCAGCGCCCCCTCGCAAGCGGCGAGGCTTCGCGAGACCTCGTAGTTGAAGTCGACATGACCCGGCGTATCAATCAGGTTCAAAAGGTACTCCTGTCCGTCTTTCGCACGATAAGTGAGACGGACCGCCTGAGCCTTGATCGTGATCCCCCGCTCCCGCTCCAGATCCATCTTGTCCAGGAACTGGTCCCGCTTCTCCCTTTCGGTGATCGCGCCAGTGAATTCAAGAATGCGATCCGCCAACGTCGACTTGCCGTGATCGATGTGGGCGATGATGCAGAAGTTTCGGATATTTTTGGGGTTCACGTCCGCCTCTTGTCCGGGAAATCGACCTAAAAGTCAACGAGGTGGATTCGTTATCCGCATTAAAGTTACAGGAAACCGTAGACCTCCCGCCTGTGTCCCACCCTCAAGACAAGGACCTTGCCTCCCTCAACTTTGTAAAGGATCCTCCAATCACCCACTCGAAGGCTCCAGAGACCCTCCGCGGTATGCCGGAGTGGTTTGCCAAAATCAAAGGGTGACAAGGCCAGGCGTTGTTCGATTGTCATTTTGATCCGTCTCAGGATCGATCCATCAAGTTTTGGGAGGTCCTTCTTCAAACAATCCGGGTGATAGAGAATCTCAAAGGACAATCAGAGCCCCAGTTTTTTCCAGACCACCTCGTGGGAAAGCGCCTCGGAAGACTTGAAGGTTTTAGCCCTTTTCGCCCCTTCACGAGACCAATAGCGGTCTTCGTAGCTCTCGTACGCATCGCGGATCAAGTCGCGCAGCTTCATGGAAAGGGATAATCCCTCGCTCCGGGCTACCTTGCGAACCCAGCGATAGAGCGGGTTCTCCAAGACAACCATAACACGAGGATGTTTTGTACTCATTGGGGAAAGGTATCAGATCTGATGAACCGAAGTCAATGTCCAAAATTCCTTAAAGTCAACGAGCTCGATCCGCTTTTCTGGGCTTCACCATAAACGGGGACGGTTCAAAGACGCTGTGCGGAGGTTACAGAAGCAAATAAAATCTGAAACGGGGGCCTTCCTTAAAATTGGCCCAGTGGGATTAAGAATTGGATTATTAAACTCTCTCTGCCATGGCGTCTCGAGAGGGGCCGAGGGGTACCGGGACAAAAGGCTCGTTTCCCTTCCGGTAGAACGGCAAGACCCTTGTAAACCACAAGGCCATCCTATCTCCTTGATCTCACCCGGCCGCTTTGCCGTTCTGGAGGGAAAGAGATTCGAAGAAACTCATTTGGCCGGGCAGCGCCTGGCTGTTCTTTTCCAGTATGATGTCGATCCCCTGCCGGATATACTCGGCGATCGGGACCTTGGTCTTGTCGTGCAGGAGCTTCAGCTTGGAGTTCTGCTCCGGGGTGATATAAATTGTTGTTGTGACCTTCTTCCGCGGCATCGTTTACGATCCCTTGACGATCATCGCCTCTTGCTTCTCACGCGCCTTGAATTTTTCCAAAAACAGCTTCGCCTCGTCCCGGTTTTTGAAGCGGCCGATCCGGACCCGGTACCAGGTCCCCTGCTCCGCCACATCGCCGACCGTCATGAAGGTGGAGTACCCCCGCGTCTTCCACCGATCGACCTGCGAGGAGGCCTCCGCGGCGCTCCGGTAGGCGCCGACCTGTATCGAAAAACGCCCGTCGGGGCTAGCTCCCTCTTCAGGCAGCGGCGCTGCCTCTTTAACTGTTCTCGGGGCTCGCTCGATCTTCTCCGGCTGTTCCACCTTCTCGTCCACCCTTTCCGGCACCGGGATCACGAGACGGGGTCGCTCGAACTCCTGAAGACTGACCCCGGAAGGTTTGACCTTGACCACCTCGGTTCCGTGATCCGATAGGGTCTCCGGAAAGGTGTAATCGACCGGCGGTTTCTCGATGGTTCGATCCAATGCAACAGGTGCCCTTGTCTCCTCACGCCCCCCGATCAGGTCAGGGCCGTAACGGGCGCCGAGATAAAAGACGAAAAAGAGGGTGACCAGTTCGAGGAGGATCAGTGTCACGAACTGCCCGAACGTAAATCGGCAAAAATAATCCTCGAGCTCCTTGGAAAACTCACTCACTCTCCATCACCTCCGGAGCCGAAACCCCTATCCGTTTCAAACCGTTGGCTATCACTCGTTGAAGAATCCTTGCTAGATACAATTTCGACCGGGTGGTGTCAATATCGCTCCCGATCACCCGGTAACGGGGGTCCTCCCGCGCCTTTGTGTAATAAGACTGAAACAGCTTGGCCAACTCCAGCAGATAGAACGGGATCCGGTGCGGCTCGAAACGCGCTGCCGCAAGGGCGATCTCCTCCGGAAACCGGTGGAGAAGCCGGATCAGGCTGAGCTCCTCCGGAAGATCGAGTCTGGAAAGATCAATAGAGGGGCTCACGTCGCCCCCTCCCCTTTCTTCCCATTTACGAAAGATACTCGCTAACCGGGCATGGGCATACTGGACATAATAGACCGGATTCTCCTGCGAGTGACGCTTGGCGAGCTCCAGATCAAAGTCGAGGTGCGACTCCGGGGCCCGCATCAAAAGGAAAAAACGAAACGCGTCCCGGCCGACCTCGTCCAGCACCTCCTTTGCGGTCACAAAGTTTCCGCCCCTCTTCGACATCTTGACCGCCTCGGCCCCCCGCTTCACCCGGACATACTGATAGAGGACCACCTCCAGTTTCTCGGGATCGAGCCCCAGGCTCTGCAAGGCCGCCTTTACCCGGGGCACATGGCCGTGATGGTTCGAGCCCCAGATATCGATGATCCGGTCAAACCCCCTCTCATATTTGTTCAGGTGATAGGCGATGTCATTCGCGAAGTAAGTCGGCCGGCCGTCGGAGCGGACCAGCACGCACTCACGGTCCTGGAGAAACTCGTCCCGAGTCGCCAGCCAGACCGCCCCTTCTTTTTCGACGGTCACCTTTTTCTCGCGAAGGGCGCGCAGGATGTCAGGGGTTTTCCTCTTCAGGATATCTTTTTCATGGATCCATTCATCAAAGTGGACATCCATTTCATCACACGTGACAGAGATTTCCTGCAACATCTGCTGCACGCCAAACTCGCCCAGGGAAGGGATCAGACTCTCAAACTCCTGATCGCTCCGGGTCTTCAGTTTGTCTGGATATTTAAGACGGAAACGCTCCGCCAGCTCCTGGACGTAGCTGCCATAATAACCCCCCTCCTCCTGTGACGTCCGGTCCGGAAACAGGAAATGGCGGATGCTTTTTCCCAACTGATCGATCTGCCCGCCGACATCATTCACATAGTACTCGCGGGTGACATCGTAACCGGTTGCCTCCAGGAGCGACGCGATCGCATCTCCGAGCGGCCCGCCGCGCGCATTGCCGATATGGATCGGACCGGTCGGGTTCGCGCTGACAAATTCCACAAGGACCTTCCGCCCCTTGCCCGAATCGCTTTGGCCGAAGTTCTCCCCTTCCGCCTCGATCTCACGAAGCGACTCCTGCCAGACCTCCTTCTTGAAGGTGAAGTTGATAAAGCCGTTTTTCACATCGATCTTCTCGACCAAATTTCGGATTTCGGATTTCGAATTTCGAATTTTTCTCACGATCTCTTCCGCGACCTTCTGCGGGGGGCTCTTCTTCTGCCGGGAGAGGACGAGCGCAATATTGGCGGAGAGATCCCCATGCTCCTTCACCTTCGGCCACTCGATCTCAAACGGGGGGAGAGGCCCCGGAAGCGAGTTTGTCAGGAGATCCCGGAGCCTCTTTTTCATCTCTTCCACTCCTTGAAACGCCGCGGTAGCGGACGGTACTCACTGCCGATGACGAGGATCTTCATCCGGTCGGGGTGCAGATACCCCCCGGCAACCCGTTTGATATCCTCAGCGGTGAGTCTCTCAATCTCAACCTGATACCGGCTGATGTAATCCTCCGGATACCCCCAGAGGTGGAATCTCACCGTGTCCCTCGCCAGATTGAAGCGCGATTCATAATGAAAGAAAAAGGAAGAAAGAATCGCCTTCTTCGCCCGTTCAAGCTCTTCCGGCCGGACCCCCGAGGCGATCCCGCGGATCGTCCCGATGATTTTTTCCAAAACGTCATCGGTATGGGCTGATTCCGTCTGGGCGACCGCGTAGAAAAGTCCCGGTTCCGCCGCAAAGGTGTAATCGGACCAGACGGAGTAGGCCTGTCCTCCCTCAATCCGGATCGATTCACCGAGGCGCGATGTGAGCGCCCCGCTCCCCCCGAGGATATGGTCCATGACGATCAACGCGAATTTATCCGGGTTTGTCCGCTTCTCTCCCAGGTGACCGGCGACGATCGTCGACTGGCTGAGACCAGGGCGGTTGAGGAGAAACCTCTCCTCCTTGAAGTTTTTCTTCAAGGGGGGGAGAGGCGGCGGTAATTTTCCAGGAGGCAGCCAGTCGGCGGTCCGGATCTTGATCAGCCGGCCGATTTCCACGGGGGTGACGTCGCCACTCGCCGCAATCACCAGACGATTCGGGCCGATTGTTTGCCCACAGAAACGAACAAGATCCTCCCAGCTTATCTTTGAAACCGACTTGAGATTCGCCCGGCGTCCCCAGACACTTTTTTTGCCGTAGACCAATTTTGGAAACTCCCGGAGCGCGAGGGAGAGAGGCTCCTCCTCTTCCCGGTTCAGAGACTCCTTCAACCGCTCCCGGGTAATTTCAAAGCGCTCGGGATCGAAGGCGGGATTGCGGACGAGGTCAAAGAGGATTTCCAGCCCCTTTTCCAGATCCTTTTTCAAGATTTTCAGTGAGAGGGTCCGGAACTCCGGGTCGACGGAGGCCTCGATCACCGCGCCGATGAAGTCGAGCTCCTCTTCGATCTCCTCCGGCCTCCGTGTGGAGGTGCCTCCCGAACGGATCCCCTCCATCATCAGGGCGGAAAGCCCCTCCTTTCCCTTCGGGTCCTCGATCGAGCCGCCAACAAAATGGAACAGGATTTCCACAGTGGGAAACTCTGGATCCTGGGTGAGGAAGAGTTTGATCCCTGATGGGAGCTCCTCCCGATGGACCGGGGGCGGTTCATAAAGAAAAGCCGACAGGAGCGTGGGCCAGAAGAGAAAAATCAAAAACAGCTTCCTCATGACCCGATGACCCCAACAATGCGCCGGGCAGGATCGAGCCACTCCTGGGCGGTTTTTCGGATCTCTTCACCACGGACTCCCAAGAGAATATCGAGGTAGCCGGCGAGATAACGCCAGTTGCCGGCCGCCACTTCATAAAAGGAGAGCCAGGCGGCAAGCCCCCTGTTGCTGCGGAGCCCCCAGATCAAATCGGAGGTGATCCGGTTCACCCCCCTTTCGATCTCGCGCCCGGTCGGCCCTTCTTCGCGGAGTTCTGAAATCTCCTGATCATAGGCGGCGAGGACCTCGTCGTTCGTCCTCCCTTTGAGCGGCTCCAGACGGATGATAAAGAGATTCACCCCCCGTGTCCCCGGAACCCCGGAGATGGAAGAGACGTTGGAAACGAGCCTCTTCTGCACGACGAGGGCCTTGTGCAATCGGGAAGAGGGGCCTTCGGTCAGGATCTCCTCGATCAGATCGAAGGCATAGTCGGCCCGATCCGGGAGAGACGGTTTCAGGTAACCGACCAATATCCGGGGCAGCGCCTTTTTGTCCGTGACAAATCGGGTCTCTTGAATCGGCGGATTTTTCCGGATCTGCGGGGGATAGACCTGAAATCCCCTCGGGATCTTTCCAAATGTCTTTTTCAATATCTTTTCCGCCTGATCAACAGGGAACCGGCCAACGATCACCCCGACGGCGTTTGCGGGATGATAATGGGTCTCCCAAAAAAGTTTGAGATCGGATTCCGTTACCGCCCGAAGATCCTTTTCGGTGCCGAGGGTCGGCCAGGCGTAGGGGGTCCCTTCAAACGCCCTCTGCATCGTCTCTTCGTACAGTTTTCCGTCCGGGTCATCATCCACACGCATCCGCCGTTCCTCGAGGATCACCTGCCGCTCCCGGTCAAAATCACGGAACGAGGCGCTGAAGATCCTCTTCGATTCGGTCTCGGCCCAGAATTCGAGCCGCTCCGAGGGAAAACTGACCATGTAACTGGTCATGTCTTTTGAGGTGGTTGCGTTGTACCCTTGTCCCCCCTCCGACTCGACACGTCTCGCCAGCTCCGCCTCATCCATATCCGGGGATCCCTTGAACGCCATATGCTCCAGAAAATGGGCGAGCCCGGTCTTGCCCGGCTCCTCATCGGCGCCGCCGACGTTGAACCGGATGTAGGCGGTGAAGATCGGCGCCTCCCCACGGGAGACGAGCAGAAACTTCATCCCGTTCCGGAGCCGGACCTCCTTGACCGGAGGGAGTTTTAATTCCACGGGGCGAGCCCCCTCTGCGGAGAGAGGGGGGGAGATGCAGACGAACAGAATCAGGATGAGGTTTTTCAATGACACTCCAGATCCCTCCCGAGTTTGAGATTCGAGGTGCATACCGCGTGGAGATCCGGTTGTATAGAGATCGTCTTTGCCTGACTCCGCCCCCCGCTAAAAACCTCAATTCTATGGAGACCGGCCCCTAATGGAAACCGGTGAAGTGGGGCCTCCTTTTTCGCGGAGCCGTCAACCGAGACAGACCCCCAGGGTGAAACCTGGACACTCAGGAAACCAGTTCCGACCTTGTCGGTTCCGACCGCCGTGGGGGGGTCGATCTCCTTTACAATCTCTTTTACAGGAGGGGGGATAGTCATCGGTTCGGCGACCTTGCCCCCTCCTTTTTTGAAAAACCACAGACCACCCGCCGCGAGGAGCGGGATCAGGGCAAGCCAATAGATATTTTTCCCCACGAGGCGGGCCCCATCGGGGCGAGCCCCCCGGGAACCGGGCTCCACAAAATTGGCGGTCTCCTCATTCATCCCTGGGTGAAACACCATCCCCTCTGATTGATCGGCCAGAGCGACCGTTTTGATAAAATCCCTTAAGGATTGAGGGCCGATCGGAATCCCCGTCTCCCTCACAAAACCGAGGAGGTCTTCAAGAAAGGAGGCGGCGTTCAGATATCGCTCATCGCAATCCTTGGCGAGGGCCTTCGAGACGATTTTTCTTAAGGGGAGAGGGAGGTCAGGATTTGGCGGGAAATCGACCTTCGCCCGGCGGACCTTCTCCAGTGTCCCGATATCATCGCTCCCCTCGAAGAGTCGCTGTCCGGTCAGGAGTTCGTAGAGGATGATCCCGCAGGCGAAGAGGTCGCTCCTTTGATCCAGCTCTTTTCCGCCCGCCTGTTCCGGCGACATGTAGGCGAACTTTCCCTTCAGGACACCCGAGACCGATTCGACGCTCCTCGAGGCGGCGCGAGCGATTCCGAAGTCGGTGATCTTGACCCTCCCATCCAGCGAGAGGAGGATGTTTTGGGGGGAGATGTCACGATGGATGATCCCGAGATTTTTTCCGGCCGCGTCCGTCTTTGCATGGGCATAATCGAGACCGGCCAGGAGCTCCGTGATGATGAAGAGGGAGACCTCGATCGGAAACGGACGCCCCACGGGGCTGGTCCCTTTTATCGACTTTAGGAGGTTCCGGAGATCGGGACCTGCCACATACTCCATCGCAATGAAATAGGTCCCCTTATCCCGGCCGAGCTCATAGACCTGAACGATGTTCGGATGTTCGAGTTGAACGACGATCTTCGCCTCATCAATCAGCATCGCCGTGAATTGGCTGTCGGTCGACCATTGGGGGAGGATCCTCTTTATCACAACCGACTTCTCAAACCCCTCCTCTCCCTGCAGTTTGGCGATATAGATCTCGGCCATCCCGCCGACCGCCAGCCGGCGTGTCAAAAGATACCGTCCCAGATGCATTCCTGATCCGTACCAGAGAGGTCCTGAGGTCGCAAGGGGATATCAAATGGTACTTAGTTAATGCTAATTATACTTCTTTTATATTCTCCTTGACTTCTTTAACCTATTTAATTAGTTCACTATACTGTAATTAAGTTTCAAGGGGGATAAACAGGTGACGAAGGAAGAACAGGTCCTTCGGGACCTTTGCCTCGAGATCGTCTGTGACCGGATCGGGGGGGAGCGGTTCAATGAGCTCCTGATCCAGTCCGGGATCTACTTGGACGATCAGGAATGGGAACAGGCAAACAGGCTCCTCGGCCACTCCGAAAAGTTCGTGAACGGTATTGAAGAGTCCCTCTCCTCCTGCTAGACGTCCTTTTTAGTGGAATCATCCCCGCTCAAGAAGGAGTTTCTTCCTGACCCGCTGGAAAAGGGAAGGCAGGCGCTTCTCTCGGATCAAACGCCCGAGGGTTTTTGGTGGTACACACTCGAGGCGAATGAGTCGATCGGCGCCGGATTTATCCAGCTGATGCGCTTTTTGGGGGAGGTCGATTCGGAGGTCGAGCGTGGTCTCTCCGCCAGAATTCTCCGCGAGCAACGCGAGGATGGTTCCTGGTCCCTCTTTTTTGATGGGCCGCCGGACCTCTCGATAACGATTGAATGTTATTTTGCCCTACGCCTTGCCGGACACTCACCTGATGAAGAACCTCTCCGGAAGGCCCGAAACTTGATCCTACAGATGGGGGGAATCTCCCAGGCGCGGGTCTTTACAAAGATCCATCTCGCCCTCTTTGGTCTTGTCCCCTGGGCTCATTGTCCGAGCTTGCCGGTCTGGATGATCCTTCTCCCTCTCCGTTCCGGGCTGTCAATCTACGAATTTTCAAGCTGGGCGCGCGCCTCGATCGTGCCGCTGATGATTATTATGGACAAGAAACCGGTGGTGCCGGTCGGGTTTGATCTGAGTGAGCTGATTAGTCGGACTGGTCAGACAAGTCAGACCCGTCAGACAGGTCTGACAAGAATTTTCTTTTTGCTGGACCGCCTGTTCAAGCTCCTGGAAAAACTCCCAGGACACCCCGGCAGGCGGCGCGCATTAGGCGCTTGCGAGGAATGGATTCGGGAACATATTGCAAGGACAGAGGATATCTACCCCGCCATGGCATACGGTGCAATGGCGATCAAGGCGCTGGGTTTTACCACCAGTGATCCAACAATTCAAAAATGCCTCACAGGATTGAGGCGTTTTCAGCTTTTGTCAGACCCGTCCGACCTGTCCGACAGAAGAATTCACCAGCAATGCTGCATCTCCCCTCTTTGGGACACACCATGGGCCTGTCGGGCCCTTCTTGAATCCGGTGTTCCTGCTGATGACCCCTCTCTGCTGCATGCCGCCCGATATCTGATAAGCAAGCAGATCACTTCCATTAAAGGGGACTGGGCCAAAAAAAACCGGAAGGCGGAACCGGGAGGCTGGGCCTTTGAGTTCCAGAACGACTACTTCCCCGATGTTGATGACACGATCGAAATCCTCCGCTTCCTGAAGAATGTCTCCCTCCCTGAGAGAGAAAGGCAACCGGCGATCGATCGGGGGCTCAACTGGCTTCTCTCAATGCAATCGAGGAACGGCGGTTGGGCGGCGTTTGACAAAGACAACCTCTCCCAATGGGTCAACCGGATCCCGTTTTCCGATCATGGCGCCTGTCTCGATCCGCCGACTCCCGATATCACCGGCCGGATGATCGAACTTCTCACCCTCTTTGATTTCAAGAAATGGGATCCGGTCATGCAGCGAG
>CAYWRF010000012.1:0-9709 GCA_964460495.1 uncultured Pseudomonadota bacterium
TTTTCACCGGTCCTTGGCGATCGGTGACACGGTCTCCCATATTGCCGGCGGTGTCGCCCTGATCGGGGGGCTCGCCCACAAGGGGATCACCTTCTACAGCCGGATCAATCCGCTTTCCTCCATCAGCCGGTTCAGCAACTTTCGCCCGTTTGCCTTTTTAAGCCTCTTCGGGATGACTGCGATGGCCTGGAACTTCTTCCGTTACGGCAGAGACGACAAACTTTTTGCCTCCTCCGCGCTCGCGGGGGGGACCGCCATGTACCTCAGTCTGTTGATCCAGAAGGCTGTCGCCCGTGGGGCGCCGGTCTCGCCGCTCCTGATGCTCGGCCAATCGGCGGCGATGATTGCGGGGACCGCCCTCGATTCCGCAGACCTCCTCCGCCTCCTTTGGCGCCGGTTCCACAACGAGGATCACGAGGTGACGGTCCCGCAGATCCTCCTGCAGGGGGCGCTGACCCTCCTCTTTAGTTACGACCGGGAGTCACTCGCCTCCGCAGGCCGACTCCTCCATTCCCTGAAGGAGGTCCGTGTCGGGTTTGTCACTACCCCCGAGGGGGTTTTGTACCCGGATCTCCATCTCCCGGACCTCTCAACACACCTGAGGGACGACAGGGAGCCGGGAACGGGGCGGAGATCAAAGCATTTGGGGAAAAAACGTCATAAAACCCAGCTCCCTCAGGCCTTGCGTCCCGCCCTCCGGAAGAAGGGGATTGAAGCAGGGATCCATGCCAACGATCTTGATGCAATTCTGAGCGACCCCCTTCTGCTCGGTGCGATCGTCTGCCGTGCGGGGGGCATCCTTGCAGAAAAGGGGGGAACGGCGGCGATCAGTCAGGACCTTGTCTTTCGATGGGTCGAACTCCATCGGACCGAGCTTTCACGAATCGCCAATCCCCATCAGCCCTTCACCTCGGTAGAGGAACTCGGCGGCGTGACAAACCTCCACCTGGAAGATCTCTCAAAGGGACTCGCCACAATCGCCCCGCGTGATCTCGATTCGCAGAAGGAATGGATCGATCTCTTTGACACCCTTTGTCGCGGGGTGGAGGTGAAAAGGGCGGACGAGACCACCTGGAATAGCGCGAGGGACAGGGCCCGCGTGATGATCTGGGGGGCGCAGAGGTGTGTCAGAACTATTGATGCCTTCTACAACCCGAAGGCAAAGGTCTGGGAGGGGGAGTCGATGGGGCCGGAGCTTGAGTGCAGCCCGACACGGCAGATGAAGGGACCGATCTCGGGGTTCAATATCATGGATCGGGAGGGGCTCGCCCTTGAACTCAAGCAGTATCTTGTCGCAAAATTGTCCAAGGGGCTCAGCGCGGAGGTCACAGAAATCGAATCCCGCCCCTTCCGGCTCTCACCCGAGGACTCCCTCGTAATGCCCCGGATCGATGACGAATTTGAAATATCCATCAAGGGAAAAACGGAGAGGGTCCAGATCAGTGTCCGCCAGGGGACCGGCCGGGTGGTCCTCGAGGCACGGGTCGGCGACTATCGTCTTGAACTGGCGGAGGTGCTTGATTGCGATGTCTATCACAGGGATTACGGATACCTGCTCTGGAATCTTGAGGAGGGGTGGAAGAGCTGCCTCGAGGCGGTCGGGAGATTCAAGGCGTATCAGGAGAGGGATGGCATCTCCGATCCCCGTCCCACGGCGAGGGTATTGGCCGATCTGGAAGGGACGATTTCCAGGAGATTCAAGCGTCTCGGGTTCACGATTCGCGATAGCCGGCAGGACCTCGCCTATCTCACCTATGACCCGGGGACCCGGAGACTCGCCGGAAGAAACTGCCGCTTTGCCTTGAGAGAGACGCGCCTCGCTCCGGAGATGGAGACCCCGTTTGAGTCGTTTGAGGCGGCGACAAGGGGTCTGTGGGACTTGATCAAGAGGCAAGAACTCCGGTTGGAGCCTAACGAGAGATATGTCGGCGTCAGAGTCCGGTGGAGAAGGGGTCTGGAGGAACGGGTACACAGGATCGTTATCAAATGCGAAAACCCCAACAACTTCGAATTCGTCGGTCGGGAGGCGAGCCGGCTCGATGAGCACGATCTCAACCTCTGGAGCCTTGTCTACAAATTTGCCGGGGAGGTTGGGCTTAAAGGGACTTGGCGGTCCGAGCCGGTCGCGTTTCAGGTCCATGCCGGGATCACGATGACGGTCAAGGATGGAGGGAACGAGACGCTCAGCCTCGAACCGTTCATCCGGTTTATGGAGAACTGGTGCGGGATCGATGAGAATTTCCGGCGGGCGATCCCGGCAAGCCCGCATCGAAGGGTCTTCATTGAGGAGCACCCACAATGGGCCGACCTGAGGCGGGCTATCTTGAGGCAGCGGGTCCTGCACCAAAGAACCGGTGAGACGAACGGTCAGTGGCTGATCCGGGTCGTCAAACTGTTCAATGACCATACCGTCCCGAAGTACAGCCCGATGAATATAGACAACTGGCTCTGGGCCTTCATCCAGCGGGCGGCAAGGGAGGGGATCGTGGAGCTTAGACCGACCTGGAGGCCGGGTGAGACGAGGGTTATCGCCTTGGACGTCCCTTCAGCCAATCAGGACACACCGAACATCGAGGTTGCCTGGGACCGACTGCAAAGAAGCGAGGGGATCAACACCGTGGAGCTCCGGATGATGGATGTCCCCCATCTGAAATTAGCGGGCGACGCGAGACGGATCGGCGCTGCGGGTCTCACATTCTGGACCAGATTCTGGCCCCTCTACGCCTTTGCCGCGGCGAGGCCTGCAACATCCGCCCAGTTGGAAGGGATCTGGAGTCACCCGGAATTTCACCCCTAACCGAGCGATTTCCGGGCCCGCGCCGCGGCAAGGATCGCATCTCTCAGGACCTCCTCCCGCCCCGGCTGATCGAGCAGCCTGTATATAATGGAGGTCTGCGCCTGATGGCGGGTCTCATCGATCGTCAGCGGTCCGAATCGTTCTCCCAACCACTGCTCGAGGATCGTGACATCCTCCAAAATGGCGGCCCAGGCGGGATCCTTTTTTGCCAGCCCCTCCAGCCCCTCCAGCACCTCCCGGTTGAGATAGCGTCCGCACCCTTTTAGATCCTCCCTGAGTGTCGGCAAGAACCGGAGCAACGCCCCCTCCTGGCCCCTATCTAAAATCGTCTTCAGGGCGCGTCCCGTGCCGATGAACTCCGGGGGGACACCCAGGGAATAAAAGACTGCGGCAAATTTGATGGCACGCGGAAGACGGACACCGGTGTCACCGAGATTTCTCGCATACCCCAACATCCCGGTCTCCGGGAGCCTCTCACGGTGAGAGGGGACCAGCGCCGCGAGCCGGTTGATCTCAGGCGCGAGTCTCTGCACGACCGGCCGATACGTCCCCGAAAAGAGGGCCGCAAACTCTTGCATTAACGCGAAGTCAGCCGGGTCAAAACGGATCGGCTGAGTACCCGGCAGCTCCGTCTGGAGCCGCCGAATCGCCGTCCTCACCTCGTGATCAGGATAATCGCACCGGAAGGCCGACTGGACCGTCACGGTCCTCGCGCCTCCATAGAGCCCGATAAAACGATCTACGGTCTGCGGAGAAACAGCTCCGCGGAAAGGAAGAGATCCTGCCCCGATGATCGGATGGACCGGGATCCCTGTCCTTTTAGAAAAACGATAGACCTCGGAGAGGGCCCCGCGCGCGGCAAGCCTCGCGGCAACATAGCCGGCATCAACTGCCGGATCGGAGCGGGCAAGAAAGGGTCGAAGGTGGGTCGGGGGACGTCCCCTGAGCCCTTCATACCCAACCGCAAACTCCGAAAGGATCGAATCAACCCCGAAGAGCGGGCCGACCCTTTCAAACAGAGGGATCACCTCGAGGGCGTCATGGGAGACGACACGCTTTTCAAAGACCGCCCGCCCGAACTCGACCGCCTCGGGCCAGATCCGGAGGACCCTTAAAAGTTTCCCAGCCGAATCGGTCATCGGGAGGATCACCTCAAAGAGCGGAGGGGTATGAACCCCATATCGCCGGGCGGTATGGGCGGCAGAGACAATCGTCACGTAGGCCCGGCCCAGACGCTCCCCCCCTTCGTCCGAGAGGCTCGGGATCCTCACCGTGAGAAAACGATCCCGTCCCAACTGATGTCTTGTAAAAAAATCGGCGTCGAGCGCCAGTAACCGGTCAACCAGTTCACTGTCGGCATGACGTCCCTCCCAGTCAAACATCACCTCATCCACACTGCGACACCGAAGGTCATGGAGGGTCTCCTCCGCCTCCTCCGCCGCGGAGACGAAACAGGAGCCATTTTTTCTCCAGGGGGGCGGCATCGAATTATCCGGATGCTTTGTCGCCATCGTCGCCGGGATCTTCCGGAGCGGCTCCCCACCCGGCCCGGAGACAACCAGAGAGGCGCCGGTCGCCATCTGTCCCACCGCCCCTTCAACCGCCTCGGCCATAAACTCCATGAGGAGCCCCATCCCCGGCCCTTGAACAAGACCGGCAGCTGCCAGCGCATGGGTTTCCGCAACCGCGACTGCTGCACCAAAAGGCTCCTGGGCAAGATTTCCCAGAAATGTCCGGTGGAGACCGAACCGGACACCGAGGGTCATGGAGAGAAGGGTCTGGGGAAGAACATAGAGAAAGGAGAGCCACCAGCCCTGGAAGGCGGAGGATGGATCACGATCCTTGACCTGCTGGTAGACGACTTGTGCCCCGGAGAGGATTGCAGCGGACCCGATTGAGAGGGCTAACGCAAAACCGGCAGGTGTCCGAAGGCCAATCCTCCCAGCGGCACCTTGAAGAGAAGGCGAGACGAATCGCATGAGTCGATTCATCCCGAATGCGGTCGCAAACCTTTCTCCAAGACCCCGGACGGAGAGGAGCTCCCCCATTCGGGCACGAAACTCATGATCCCCCCGGAGAGGTCTCAAGGCAGGTTCATCAACGGGCTGGCATGCCACGAGGTGGCTCGCCACGAGGTGGCTTGCCACGGGGTGATGTACGGTTCCGGTTGAGACCATAGACTTGACCCTTCTATCGGCCTGAAGATCGGACAGTTGCTAATAAATCCTCCGTGTCTCTTAGGGGGCAACTTTTTTCGCGAACGATACGATGAGACGCTTATTCAGACCGCTTATGGGAGACTTAAGAGACATACTTCGGCCACTGGGATTCGGATCGGTGAGGGGGACCGTTGGCTCTTTGGGCTTTGTAGCCCTCGCCGGCGGGGGATCGGCGCTCGACTTTTTTTCCAGCCCCGACAAATTCATCAGCGGGATCGACAAGGTCCGCCTCTTTTTGAAGTCGGGCGATTTCAATCAGATGAAGAGTGCGACCTATCTCCACCGCTATAGTGTCGAACAAGATCCGACACTGATCCGGGAGGAGCGCGATACGCTGCGTCCCTGGATACAGATAGGGATGCTTCTGGCAGGGGCGGCGACACTCTTTGTCAGTTACGGGACCTACATGAACCGAGAGGAGGGACGTCTCCCCTTCATACCCTGTTCCTTAAAGCTCGGTCGACAGCTAGTCTACTGGCTCGGCTTGAGACTTTTGATCGATCTCGCCGGCAAACCGGAGGGAAACTATCGGGTCAACTGGAACCTCCTCGTTTCAGAGATCTTTCTGACCGGAATCCTCTCCCCTGCCGCGATCCGGCTCTCCCAAAGCGGGCTTATCGCCAGCAAGGCTGTTTTTCATCTTCTCCCAGCCATCAAATCCTTTTTCATTATCCACAACACGATCAGCGGGGCGATCGGGCTTGGATTCCAGACCTTTTTGCGTGCCACACAAGGTTTCTTGAGCTGGCGCTATATAGGGATCTCCGCCGCCCAGAGTTTTTTTGCCTTTAGCCCGAGCCGCCGTCTTTATCGAAAGGTGCTCGCAGCCGGAGACGCACCCCTTTCCCTCTTTGACTACGCCTGGGCCTCCGCCATCTGGACCCGCTGGTGGTGGGAACTCTTTTTCCAGACAGGAGAGGTGTTACCGCAAAAATATCTCGAGACCTGCGAGTTGTACCGATTTACCGGCGATCCGGTAAAAAAACAGCGCTATTTTGCCCAACTCTGCCAACTGGAGTCCTCCGCCAGGACAGAGGCGCAAAAGAAAAAAATAAGGGAGATCAAAAGGGAATATCGGATCTACTGATCAGGCCGGGGGACGTTGTTAACTGAGTTAACTAATTCGTTCGCGACTTAAGAGCAGCGAAATAGCCGCAGTGGACACTCCCAGCTGACGGGCGACGGCAGCCATGGCAACGCCGTCGTTCTTGACGAGAGCGATGGCGAGTTTGGCCCGAATCGATGAGATGGGAGCGCGTCGACTCCCCGATTTGAGCTCATCGACAGACAGATCAGCGTCGTGACACTCTTTCAGAATAAATTGCTCCAGTTTCTCAGAGGACCGGTTGGTCCTGAAAGATCGATTGAAACCCTTCTCCGCCTCTTCCAGAACCCGTTCGACAAAGTCACCAGGTCCCAGTATCCGCTCGTCATAAAGTTTGCGGACCTTCCGCTTTCTCATCGCCATAACCTCCGACCATCCGCCTTGAGAGCGAATCAACCCCCCCCCGACCAAATCGGGTCTCCGTCCCATCGACACCCCCTCTTTGACAAAATCCCGATAGGCCCTTCTGGCCGCACCGGCAGATTTTCCGAACCAAGAAAGGACATAGTCCGTAGGGTACCATTCGTGCTTAGCTCGCCCGAGAAGAGTCGCATGACCGCACCAGGGATAGGTGTCGAGGACAGCCAGAGATTTGACAAGTCCCGCCCTCAAGGGGTTGAGGTGGATGTAACGAACCAACTCCATGAAATAGGCATCTTTGTCGCAAAGGATCGATTTGTAACGATTCTGAAAGAGGTGGCCATGCCGTCGATGTCTCTTGTTGAAAGTAATCGCATGGCCGGTGAGAAGGCGACGCATCAGACTTGGGAGACCTTTTGGTCCGCTTTGCAAGAGGATGTGGGCATGATTGATCATCAGAGCCCAAGCATAGATTGCCGTCTGTGATTCAAATGCAAGCTGCCCCATTCGACTTATGAAAGCCTTGCGATCCACGTCGTCTTTGACGATCGGCTTCTTTTCGATCCCACGAATGATGACGTGATGGAGTGTGCCTGGGGAGTCTAATCTGGCCTGTCGTGGCATGATGAGTGTCAACTAGACGATGGAAGGGGGGTTGTCAATGTTTGTTAACTCAGTTAACAACGTCCCCTAAAACCTAAAACGTGACGGATGATCCCGCCGAACTCCTGATCGGACCCTGTTTTACCGATAAACCTCCCGTCGGTGTTTAACCCGGTAGATAAAAAGTCGTTTCGCAATGTCATCAACCCGGTACAGGATTCGATAATCGCCGATGCGGATTCGGTAACCATCCTCGCCAACCAGTTTTTTCGATCCGACAGGGCGGGGATTCTCTGCAAGTTTTAAAATCGCCCGACGACACCGAAGGTAGACCTCTCCCGGAAGACGGTTGCAATCCCTTTCGGCAGGAGGGAGGAGCAGGAGGGAATAATTCATCGACGATTGCGATCATAATCCCGGAAGGGACGGGCGAGCTTTTCCTGAGAACGGAGACTGACCAGATCAAAAATATCGTCCTTAAGTTCTTCCCGAGCCATCTGCTCCTTCAGTGCCTTCTCCACAAAAGGCCCCTGCTTGTACCCTTTTTCCTCGCAGAACTCCTTGAGTTCCTTGAGAAGGTTGCTGTCAAGTTTTACGGCGTACGCCCCTTTTTCCATCATTGCCTCTTTCCATTAAAAAAGTAAGCTAAAGTGATATAAAAGTCAACTTCTGAAATTCTGGGGGTTTAATCCTTCTGCTGCCTCGAGCTAACGGCACGATCGATCATCCTCTGGACCACCTCGGCCAGGTCGGGCGGGATCTTTCTTTCTTCAATAATCGTCCGCTTCTTGCTCGCCTTCCAACCCGGACCGAGAAGCCGGCGACTGCCAAGGGGGTCCGCTGCAGGGTTATCTGCCGTCCAGGACTTTCGAGGGTAGGCGGCAAGGATATGACGGAAATTTTCAATGAAATAGTAATGATAATTATCCAGCAGGGACTCACTATTCAAGAAAATCCTCGTGTACTCCGGCCTCCAGGGACGGGCCTTTTGTTGCCTCTGCTGCCATCCCCTCCCTCCATAATGAAACCAGGCCCCAACCACGAACCTCAAATAGAGTTGTACAACCGTCTCGGGGTCGAGCTCCACAGATTCTACCCCCCTTTGAGACGGGACCCACCGATCCCGGTCCTTTCTATCCATAACCTCCAAATCGAGCCGGTCGTCATCGTAATAATAGACAACGGTTTTATCGGGCGTCGCGGGCAAACTTACGACGACCCTGGCAGGATCGTTCAGGAGGGCAAAGAGCGCATCGTCCGCTTCATCTTCATTCGGATCCTGCTCCGATAAGCCCGGTGCTTCTGCGATCTCAAAAAAATGCATCCTCGCCTCAAAGTGGATCTCGCCGAGCAGGCTGATGAATCCAGCCGGGTCCTTGACGATCTTCCGATGAAAGGTCTGCGATGCCTGGACCAGGTCCTTGAGCATCGGGTTTGCCTCGACAATCGCCTCGCGAACCAGTTGTCTCCATCGGACCCGATAGTCATTCCCCTCCAGGCCCTCGAGTTTCCGTGCCTTCGTCTTGAAACTGGCTGCCTGAAGGACCTCAATACAATTTCCCAGTTCGGAATGAAATTTGCCTAAGTGTAAGCCGAGCTTCTTCAAATCTTCGCTCGTCTGCTTATCGGCCAAGGTTGGGTCCTCCAGGAGGGCGATCGTCCTCTTAACCAGGTGGGGATCAAGGTAGTGGGCAAGACTGTCGCGACCTAATTTCAGCAAAAAGTCCTGGGCAAATTCGAGTCTCTGCCCTTCTCTCTCCCGCGCGGCGATCTGGTCATTGAAGAAGAACATTGCTGTCGGATCCTCGAAGACCATGAATGGGGCTTGACGGTTCCTGTCACGGAAACCGAGGTAAAATGGAAAGTCACTCAGAACGGGACTCGGCCCCCACACCACATCCTCTACAGTCAGCGATGCAATATAATCTTGCTTTGACCATGCGTGCGAGTTGACAAGGCTGTTTTGGTCGCCCGGTGGGGGACCCACTTTTGGCTGGTCGATAGCAGCTTGCGGGGGCTTTTCATAGGGATTTGTCGGCATGGAATATTTCGGGATGACGTCAGAATCGTTATAGACCAGATTCGACGGGGGGAGATCAAAGGCCGGCGAGGCCACCAAAGGTGGCATCTCCTTCTGCGATGGGGCCTCCTGGGGAGATTTCCTGGCAGGGGCCAGGATCAACTCCCGTTCATCGAGGATCGGGGAGGGGATCCCTTGCCTCTGTAAAAAGGAATGCGGGATGTAGTGAAGGTCCCAGACCGCCGCGACCTGATCGATCACCTCCCCGTCCCGGAGGTCCCAGACCTTCCCCTGCTTGGGATAGTAGACCGAGGCAGGATTATGGACGTGATAGGCCTGAAAGGCAAATGGCCTCTCCGGGTCTGGTTCGATCCCCGCGAACTCGGCCTTGAGAAGGAGCAGGTCCCTCTCGCCGTTACAATTGCAGCCAGTCTTCTCGAGACAGTTCCTGACCGTCGGCTGGCCGCCGTCGTAGAAACGTCGGTAGGGAGGGTAGACCTTTTCCATGAGGAGGGTCAGCCTCTGATCACGGTCCATACTGGGACGAAACCCGGCGGTCTCTTCCTTGGCCTTGCCGGTGGCCATGGTCGGCTGCTGGGTGAGCC
>CAYWRF010000012.1:9719-20662 GCA_964460495.1 uncultured Pseudomonadota bacterium
GGCCTCCCTCGCGAGCTGCTCGTAGGCAACCTCCCGGTACCGCTCTGCATAGTCTGGAAGATTCGCGACCAGATCCGCCTCAAACGCGAACTGGCCTGCCTGAAACGTGCGACGGCGGTCGACCCGCCACTCCCTCAACTCAACCAGGGCTTGATTGATCATCGTGGTAAGGGTCAAGGGGGGCTGGTTCTCGACAGATGGCGTTGGTGGACGACCTAACCAACAGGTAACCGCATAAAGCCAACCGAGCGTCAGGCCGCCTGTTACCAACGTAAGTCCGGTTCTTCTGGTAAAGATATAGATCGACAGGAATAAGGTACAAATACCGATAAATTCACAGGCCTTCCCTGCCCCGATTGCCCTGAGCTCGGCATCCCTTTTTCGATAATACCGCACGTTGTCGAGCGCCGCTTCGACGCCGGCCAGGAGGTCTTGGACGCGATCCGGTGTCGGTCCGAATTTCTGCAACTTGTCGGCCGCCTGTCGCAACCCGATCCGTGCCGTCTTGAGGTCCTGCGCGGCGACCTCCCGGTACGGCCCTGCCTGGGAGAAGAATCCGCTCACGCTTGAGGCAAATCCTTCCCTGCGCTTTCCGTCCTCCTCAACCTCCCGAAGGCGGTCGTTCAGGGAAAAAGTCCGTTGGATCAGCTGATTAAAGGCAATCCCCATCTGAAGGGATTATCGGTTCAGACAAGAAAAAGGTGCTCTCTTAAAAGTTCCAAAATTCCGCAGTCAACTGCGGAATTTTGGACGTAAGAAAGAAGCAACACCGCTACAAAGGAATATTCCCGTGTTTCTTTGGCGGATTCTTGTCCCGTTTGTTTTTCAACATCTCCAGGGCCTCAATAATACGCGGGCGGGTGTCGTGAGGCAGGATCACGTCATCGATATACCCCAGCTCCGCCGCCTTGTACGGGTTCGCAAAGGTTTTTCGATATTCGGCAACGAGCCGCTCCTTCTCCCTCTGTGAATCACCGGATCTCTCCAGTTCCTTTCTGAAGATGATGTTGACCGCGCCGTCCGGCCCCATCACCGCAATCTCAGCGGTCGGATAGGCGAGATTCACGTCCCCCCGCACATGCTTTGAACTCATCACGTCATACGCCCCGCCGTATGCCTTGCGCGTGATGATCGTGATCTTCGGCACCGTCGCCTCGCAAAACGCATAGAGGAGCTTTGCCCCGTGACGGATGATCCCGCCGAACTCCTGATCCGTACCGGGTAAAAAGCCGGGCACATCCACAAATGTCACAAGTGGGATATTGAAGGCGTCACAGAACCGGACAAATCGCGCCCCCTTGACCGAGGCGTTGATGTCGAGGCAACCGGCCAGGTGCATCGGCTGGTTGGCGACAATCCCGACCGTCTGCCCGTTCATCCGCGCAAACCCGACCAGCATGTTTCGGGCCCAGCCGGAATGGACCTCGAGAAACGATCCCTGATCGACAATCTTTTCAATGAGCCCCTTCATGTCATACGGCTTGTTCGGATTTTCAGGGATCCACTGATCGAGGTCGTCTTCCCGGCGATCACGCGGGTCATCGGTCACAACTCGCGGGGGATCCTCGAGGTTGTTCGAGGGGAGATAGCTGAAAAGGAGTTTGACCTTCTGCAGGCAGTCACGGTCATCCTCCGCCAGGAACTGGGCGACGCCTGATTTCAGATTATGGGTCATCCCCCCCCCGAGATCCTCCTTGGAGACCTCCTCGTGCGTAACCGCCCGGATCACATCGGGACCGGTGATAAACATATGACTCGTCCCCTTGACCATCAGTATAAAGTCGGTCATCGCCGGCGAATAAACCGCCCCGCCGGCGCAGGGACCCATGATCGCGGAGATCTGCGGGATTACACCGGAGGCGAGGACGTTCCGGAGAAAGATGTCGGCATAACCAGCCAGACTCATCACCCCCTCCTGGATCCTTGCCCCGCCGGAGTCGTTCAAGCCGATCACCGGCGCCCCGACCTTCATCGCATGATCCATCACCTTGCAGATCTTTTGGGCGTATGCCTCCCCGAGGGAACCGCCAAAGACGGTAAAATCCTGGGCAAAGAGAAAGACGAGACGCCCGTCGATCCGCCCCGAGCCGACAACGACGCCATCCCCGGGGATCTTTTGTTTCTCCATGCCAAAGTCGGTTGTCCGGTGCGTAACGAAACGATCGATCTCGACAAAAGAGCCGGGATCCAGGAGGAACTCTATCCTCTCCCGCGCGGTCAGCTTGCCCTGCGTGTGCTGCTTCTCGACACGCTCGTGTCCGCCGGCCTCAAGGGCCTGACGATTCCGCTCCTCAAGCTCGGCAAGCTTTTCCTGAATGGACATTGAGAAAAGGGAGATATTTCTTTTTCATTGAACAGGCAAAGGATTTTTTTTAGGCTGGCTCACCCATGACTCGAAAAGAATTGAAGAAACTCAAGGCCTACACGCTCGATCAGCCACCCCATCGGGTGAAGCTCAACCAGAATGAGTCCCCGTATGAGATACCGGCGCCGCTGAAACAGCAGATCCTTGGAGAATTGGAAAAACTCCGATGGAACCGCTATCCGAGCCCTTACGCCGACAGGCTGCGGCAAGTGATCGGCGAGAAGGAGGATTGGGACCCGGAGGGGGTCGTCGTTTCGGGCGGATCAAATATCCTTGTTCAACTCCTCGTCCTTGCGACCGCGATCCGAGGCAAGCTCCTGACGGTCCATCCGACATTCTCTCTTTACGAGTTCGAGGGGGCCCTCCTCAAAAATCGGGTCATTCGAGTCCCGCTTGATCGGGAGACCTTTGCCTTTCAGAGGGAAATCTTCCTGAAGGCGCTCCGGAACGGAAAACCGGATATCACCTTTCTCGCCAACCCGAACTCTCCGACCGGAAATCTGATCCCGGAACCGGACCTGCTGGAGGTCTTGAAAAAATCACCGGGGCTCGCCCCGAGGGGGCTCACGGTGATCGACGAGGCGTATTTCCCCTTTTCCGGAGAGACGATCCGACCGCATCTGGAGAAATTTCCAAACCTCGTGATCCTCCGAACCCTCTCCAAGGCATTTTCGCTGGGGGGGATTCGCTTGGGGTATCTGCTCGCCGATCGGGAGATCGCCACGACCATCCGGAAGGTGATGCTCCCGTTTACCGTGAGTCAGTTGCAGGAGACGATCGGTTGCACCGTCCTCCAGAATGACGGCTACCTCCGGGAGGTTGTTCAAAAGATCGTTGATGAAAGAGAAAGGCTCCTTGCCGCGCTTCAGAAGATCCCTTCAGTCCGTGCCTATCCCTCGGCAACCAACTTTATACTGTTCCGTGTGGAGGATGCGGCACGGACTTACTTACGCCTGGTCGAGCAGGGGATCCTGATCCGGCCGATGGGGGGACATGGTCTCAAAGATTGCCTGAGGGTCAGTGTCGGTACCCCGGAGGAAAACCGGGCCTTTCTTGAGGCGCTGAAGGCTTGACATCCCCTGAAAAAATCTCATATAGGACCTTGACAGTCTTATAAGACTAATTTAGTCTTATATCCAGCTAACTGGTTATATATGCTTCACTTTAATAGAAAAACAGAGTACGCCCTGCTCGCCCTAGAGCATATGGCCAAGAAGCAGGTGACCGAGCAACCGGTAACAAGCGCCCGGGAGGTGTCCGAAAAATATCGGATCCCCTACCCCGTCACGACAAAAATTATGCAGAAACTGGCGGGTCACGGGCTGATCAAATCGGTCCAGGGGACAAAGGGGGGGTACAAGCTGGTCAAAAGGTCGGAAGATATCACCGTCGAGAATGTGGTCTCTATCTTTGAGGGATCGGTGGCGGTCGCCGAGTGTTTCAAGGAGGAACGGATCTCCTGTCCCCAATGGGATGGATGCCTGATCAAGGGCCCCTTCTACGAATTGAACCGGAAGATTCACCGGCTGCTCGCCCAAACGACGGTGGGAAATCTGATCGGCCATGGGGCCCACCCCGATGGGGAAACACCTCTCCCCTCTTTCCGGCCGATGGAGGAGACGACATGACGAACGAACGGATCCGGGAGATGACGAGCCGCGAATACCAGTACGGGTTTGAAAGCCCCATCCAGACTGATTCCGTCCCGCCGGGGTTGAGCGAGGAGGTGATCGCCCTGATCTCCGCCAAGAAGGGGGAACCGGATTTCATGAGGGACTGGAGGCTGAAGGCGTATCGTCACTGGCTGACGATGAAGGAGCCAAAGTGGGCCAATGTCCATTATCCCCCGATCGATTATCAGAAGATCGTCTACTACGCGGCCCCTAAATCGGCGAATGAGAAACCCCTTGGGGCGAGCCCCCAGGGCCTGGAGGAGATAGACCCGGAGGTCCGGAAGACCTTTGAAAAACTCGGCATCTCCCTCGACGAGCAAAAACGCCTCTCCGGCGTTGCGGTCGACGCGGTTCTGGACAGCGTCTCGGTAGCCACCACCTTTAAAGAGAAGCTTAAAGATCTCGGGATCCTCTTCTGCTCGTTCTCGGAGGCGGTCCGGGAATACCCGGAACTCGTCAGAAAATATCTTGGGAGCGTCGTCCCGTACAACGACAACTTTTTCGCCACGCTGAACTCGGCGGTCTTTTCGGATGGCTCCTTCTGCTACATCCCGAAGGGGGTCCGCTGCCCGATGGAGCTCTCAACCTACTTCCGGATCAATGCGGCGAACACCGGTCAATTTGAGAGAACGCTGATCATTGCCGATGAAGGGAGTTACGTATCCTATCTTGAAGGTTGCACGGCACCTCGCCGGGACGAAAACCAGCTTCATGCGGCGGTTGTGGAGCTGGTGGCGTTGGAGAACGCCCAGATCAAATATTCCACCGTCCAGAACTGGTACCCGGGGGACAAGCAGGGGCGCGGCGGGATCTACAACTTTGTCACCAAACGGGGAAAATGCCTTGGCAAAAACTCGAAGATCTCCTGGACGCAGGTGGAAACCGGCTCCGCGATCACCTGGAAGTATCCCTCCTGCCTCCTGATGGGGGAGAACTCGGTCGGCGAGTTCTACTCGGTCGCCCTCACAAACAACCGCCAGCAGGCCGATACCGGGACGAAGATGATCCATGTCGGGAAGAACACCCGGAGCACGATCATCTCCAAGGGGATCTCTGCAGGGGAAGGCCAGAACACCTACCGGGGGCTCGTCCGGATCCAGAAAGGGGCAACCGGCGCGCGAAACTACTCCCAGTGCGACTCCCTGCTGATGGGGGAGAAATGCGGCGCGCACACCTTTCCGTATGTGGAGGTGAAAAACAGCACCGCGACGATGGAGCATGAGGCGTCCACCTCCAAAATTGGCGAGGATCAACTTTTCTATTGCCGACAGAGGGGGCTCTCTCCCGAAGATGCGGTGAACCTGATCGTGAACGGATTCTGCAAACAGGTCTTCCGGGAGCTCCCGATGGAGTTCGCAGTCGAGGCGCAAAAACTCCTGGAGGTCAGTCTGGAAGGGGCGGTGGGATAATATGAAAAACGGTTTCTTGCTGCAAATCAAGGATCTGCGGGCGCGGATCGGGACAGAGGAGATCCTTAAGGGGATCAATCTGACGGTCAGGCCGGGTGAGGTCCACGCAATCATGGGACCGAATGCCTCGGGGAAAAGCACGCTCACAAATCTCCTCGCCGGGAGGGAACAGGTCGAGGTGACAGCGGGAGAAGTCCTGTTTGAAGGGGAAAACCTCCTCTCCCTCGCGCCGGAGGAAAGGGCGCGACGCGGTATCTTTCTCGCGTTTCAATATCCGGTGGAGATCCCGGGGGTCGCGAACGCCTACTTCCTCAAGGCCTCTTTGAATGCGATCCGCAAGGCGAGGGGGGAAGAGGAGCTCGACGCAATCGAGTTCTTGAGCCTGATCAAGGAAAAGATGAAAGGGCTGGAGATGGAGGAATCACTCCTCCATCGGCCGGTCAACGAGGGTTTCTCCGGCGGAGAAAAAAAACGAAACGAGATCCTTCAGATGGCGGTCTTGAACCCGAGGCTCTCGATCCTGGATGAGACCGATTCCGGCCTCGATATCGACGCCCTGAGGATCGTCGCGAACGGTGTGACCCGGCTTAAAAGATCCGATCATGGGATCGTCCTGGTGACCCATTACCAAAGACTGTTGAATTATATCGTCCCGGACTACGTCCATGTGCTGGATGACGGACGGATCGTGAAGTCGGGCGACAAGACGCTCGCGCTGAAGCTCGAGGAGATGGGGTACGGCTGGGTGAAAGAAGGGGCCACATGATTCCCGCGGTGAAACAGTTGCTGGCCGACTTCGACCGGTTCGGGAAGAAGCAACCGCTCTGGCTCCAGAAGATCCGGCATGAGGCGGCGAGCCGGTTTGCGGAGCAAGGTTTTCCGAAATCCGACGAGGAGGAGTGGCACTATACCTCTCTGGAACCGTTCTCAGGACAGACGTTCACGATCGCGGAGACTCCGGAAAAGATTCCGGAGGACCTCCCTCTCCTGTATCCGCTGGAAACTCCGAACCTCGTCTTTGTGAACGGCAACTATTCATCCTCCTCTGTTGGAAATCTCCCGATTGAGATAATGCCGCTTCAGGATGCGATCGAGCAGAAACCGGATCTTGTCAGGGAATCGCTCGGGAGACCGGCACAACCTTTTGTCTCCTTGAACACCGCCTTTCTGAAGGCGGGGGTCTTTGTCCGGATCCCGCCGAAGGTCCGGCTCGAAAAACCGATCCACCTCGTGTTTTATTCGGAGACCCACAATGGGGCGATTGTCTCCCATCCCCGAAATTTGATTCTCTTGGGCGAGGCGAGCGAGGCGACCGTGATCGAATCGTACTGCGGAACCGGAAGGTACTGGACAAACGCGGTCTCCACAATCGTTCTTCAGGACCAGGCAACGTTCCATCACGCCAAGCTGGAGAGGGAGGGCCCGGAATCGTTCCATCTGCAAACGATACAGACCCGGTTGGGGCGGGGCTCCCGGTTCACCTCCCATTCCATCTCGCTCGGGGGGAGGCTTGTCCGAAACGACCTCCATTGTCTGATCGAGGAAGAAGGCGGGGAATGCACGCTGAACGGACTCTACCTGAAGGACGGCCACGGGCACGTCGATAACCAGACAACGATCGATCACCGGAAACCGCACGGGACCAGTTACGAGCTCTACAAGGGGATTATGGACGGCAACTCCCGCGGGGTCTTTAACGGCAAGATCATCGTGAGACCGGATGCCCAGAAGACCGTTGCGCGTCAGACCAACAAGAACCTCCTCTTGTCGGAGGGGGCCGAGGTCAATACGAAGCCGCTCCTGGAGATCTTCGCAAACGACGTCAAATGCAACCACGGGGCGACGATCGGACGCCTCGATGAATCACAACTCTTCTATCTCCGCTCCCGCGGGATTGAGGGGAAAGAGGCGAGGGCCTTGCTGACCGCCGCCTTTGCCCAGGAGATCATCCAGAAGATCGGGATCCCTCCGCTCAGGAACAACTTAAGCCGGTTTGTCTTTGAGATGATCGGGGGGGGCGGCGATGCGTGACCTCCGTCATGATTTTCCCGCCCTCCACCAGCTGGTCCACGGAAAGCCACTCGTCTATCTGGATAGTGCCGCAACAAGCCACAAACCGCAGGTGGTGATCGATGCCCTCCGCCACTTCTACTCCGTCGATAATTCCAACATCCACCGCGGGATCCATGCCTTGAGCGAGCGGTCGACCAAGGCGTACGAGGGGGCGCGCGTGAAGGTCCAGCAATTTATACATGCGCGCGAGGCCTGTGAGATCGTTTTTGTCCGTGGGACAACGGAGGCGATCAACCTTGTCGCCCAGACCCACGGACGCGGGCATGTCCGTGGGGGGGGCCGAGGTCCTGATCTCCCATATGGAGCATCACTCCAACATCGTTCCATGGCAGATTCTCTGTGAACAGACAGGGGCCCATCTGCAGGTGATTCCTGTCAGCGACAGTGGCGAGCTTCTGATGGATGAATATGAGAAGCTTCTCTCGCCACGGACCCGGATCGTCGCGATCACCCATGTCTCGAACGCCCTCGGGACGATCAACCCGATCCGGGACATTGTCCGGCTTGCGCATCAGAGGAACATCCCGGTCCTGGTCGACGGGGCCCAGGCGGTGCCGCATATCCGGGTTGATGTGCAGGATCTCGATTGCGACTTCTACGCCTTCTCCGGCCACAAGATGTACGGGCCGACCGGCATCGGGGTTCTCTACGGAAAGTCGGCGCTCCTCTCCTCGATCCCCCCTTATCAGGGCGGGGGGGACATGATCCATGCGGTCACCTTCAAGAAGACGACCTACAACACGATCCCGTACAAATTTGAGGCGGGGACACCGGACATCGCCGGGGCAATCGGTTTGGGTAAGGCAATCGATTATCTGAACGAGATCGGGCTCCGGGATATCCACGATTATGAAGAAGAGCTGCTCCGGACCGCCACAAAGGCGCTCCAGGAGATCGACGGGGTCCGGATCATCGGGACCGCCCGGGAGAAGGCGGCGGTCCTCTCCTTTGTGATCGATGGAATCCATCCCCACGATATCGGGACGGTGCTGGATCAGGAGGGGATTGCGATCCGGACCGGCCATCACTGCGCGATGCCGCTGATGGAGCGTTTTCAGGTCCCGGCCACCGCGCGCGCCTCATTTGCTTTTTACAACACCCAGGAAGAGATCAAATGGCTCGTCCGCGGAATCAAGAGGGTGAAGGAGGTCTTTGGTGTCCGAACTCACTGACCTGTATCAGGAGATGATCCTCGATCACAACCGGAACCCCCGGAACTTCCAGGAGTTGGCCGGAGCGAACCGGATCCTTGAGGGGTTCAATCCTCTCTGCGGAGACCGGTTGAAAATCTTTATCAAGAGCGACGGACCGGCGATCCTTGAGATCAGCTTTCTCGGCTCCGGATGCGCGCTCTCAAAGGCCTCCAGCTCGCTGATGACGATTGCGGTCAAGGGGAAAAGCCGGGAGGAGGTCCAGGGACTCTATGAAAAATTTCATGCGATGGTGACCGGTCAAAAGAAGAAGGAGGATTTGGGGAAACTGAACGTCTTCTCCGGGGTCTCGGAGTTTCCGGTCCGGGTTAAATGTGCAACACTCCCCTGGCATACACTCCTGGCAGCGCTTGAAGGCAAGGATGAGACGGTCTCCACGGAGGCTCCGGAAGAGGCGCTGCACTCCGGCACTGGATTTGCCGATGAAAGGGGGGGCGGTTAGGTGGCGGAGGATCTCAAGACAAAGATCGTTGATGCCCTGGAGACCTGTTTTGACCCGGAGATTCCAGTGAACATCTACGAGTTGGGGTTGATCTATGACCTGCAGGTGAGCGAGCAGGGTGAGGTTCTTGTCAATATGACACTCACATCCCCCGCCTGTCCGGTCGCCGGATCGCTCCCGCCGGAGGTGGAGGAAAAGATCCGGAGGGTCCCGGGGGTCAGCTCGGTCAAGGTGCAGGTGGTCTGGGAGCCGCCCTGGACTCCTGCGAAGATGACGGAGGCGGCGAGATTGCAGTTGGGGATCATGTGAAAGGAGACTGATTGTATGGAAGACTTAAAGAAAAAGATCGAAGGGATCGTGAAGGGAAACAAGATCGTGATCTTCATGAAGGGGACACCGGAGGCGCCGCGCTGCGGGTTCTCCAATCAGGCGGTGCAGGTCCTGAAGACCTTGAACCAGCCGATGCATGCGGTGGATGTGCTTGCGGATGAACCGTTGTGGGACGCGCTCGAGCAATACACGGAGTGGCCGACTGTCCCGCAGATCTTCATCAACGGGGAGTTCGTTGGCGGATGTGATATCGTCTCGGAGCTCCAGCAAAAGGGCGACCTTCAAAAGCTCGCGTTAAAATAAAAAGGGTCTCTTGAAGTAGCTCACCGATTGTCCTATCGTTTCGGGATGCCTATCAAGTTCCCGATCTATCTCGACAACCACGCCACAACCCCTTGTGACCCGCGGGTGTTTGAGGCGATGCGCCCTTGGTCCCTAGAGGATTTTGGCAACCCCGCCTCGGCAACTCACGCTTACGGCTGGAAGGCCGAGGAGGCGGTCAAGAAGGCCCGGGAACAGGTGGCCCGCCTGATCCACGCCGATCCCCGTGAAATCCTCTGGACCAGCGGCACAACCGAATCGGTCAACCTGGCAATCCAGGGGGTCGCCCTCTCCTATCGGAAAAAAGGAAACCACCTGATCACCACCACTATTGAACATCGTTCGGTCCTTCAGACGATGAGATACCTTGAATCAACCGGATTCAAGGTCACCTGTCTCCCTGTGAATCGTCAGGGCCTCGTCGATCCCGAACAATTAAGAAGGGAGATCCGCCCCGAGACGATCCTGATCTCCATCATTGGTGCGAGCAATGAAGTCGGAACAGTCCATCCAGTTCAGGAGATCGGCAGGATCGCTAAAGAGAACGGGGTCATTTTTCACGTGGATGCGGCACAGGCCTGCGGCAAGATTCCGATTGACTTGGAGGCGATGGGGATCGACCTCCTTTCAATCTCGGCCCACAAGGTCTACGGCCCCAAGGGGATCGGCGCACTCTCTATAAGGAGGCGAAAACCGGCGGTTCATCTGACGCCGCTTTTTCGGGGAGGGAGTCGGGAAGAGGAGCTCCGACCAGGCACCTTGCCGGTGCCGCTGATCGTCGGGATGGGGGTCGCCTTTGAGATCGCCGAACGGGAAATGGAGGGGGAGTCAAAAAGGCTGGCGGCGCTCCGGGATCACCTGAAAGAGGGATTGATGTCGAGGCTGGATGATGTTTATCTCAACGGATCGGCAACCGAGAGGCTCCCGGGGAATCTGAACCTGAGTTTCCCCCCGATCCGATCGTCAGACCTCATGTCGGCGATCCCGGAGATAGCGGTTTCTTCCGGTTCCGCCTGCGCCTCCGGATCGACCGAACCGTCATACGTAATCCAGGCGCTCGGTGTCGGCGAGGAACGAGCCCGATCCTCGATCCGTTTCGGCCTCGGACGGTTCACCACA
>CAYWRF010000013.1:0-20321 GCA_964460495.1 uncultured Pseudomonadota bacterium
CTCGATCTGGCTGTCGTCGGCATCCAGATCGATAAACAGGCTGTAGACCTCATGGAGCACCTCCTGCGGACGGGCGTCCTTCCGGTCGATCTTGTTGATGACGACGATGATCTTGAGATGCGCCTCCAGGGTCTTCTTCAGCACGAAACGGGTCTGCGGGAGAGGCCCCTCGGAGGCATCGACCAGCAGGATCGCCCCGTCAACCATCTTGAGCCCCCGCTCCACCTCGCCTCCGAAATCGGCGTGCCCCGGGGTGTCGATGATGTTGATCTTGACCCCCTTCCAGCGGATCGCGCAGTTTTTTGAGGCGATCGTGATCCCGCGCTCCCGTTCGAGATCCATGTTATCCATAACCCTTTCGTCCACAGCCTGATGCTTGCGAAAGCTGCCCCCTTGCCGGAGCATAAAATCGACAAGCGTCGTCTTGCCGTGATCGACATGGGCAATGATCGCTATGTTTCTGACCTTCGGATTCTGTTCCGCCACCTTGTTCATGGTTCCTATCCTAACGCGGTACCTTGCTGGGGGTCCATCTCATTCTGTTCTTCCTTGTGCCGTCTCTTGTCAACAACCCTTGCGCGAAGGGCCGGCACGTTCCATAATATCGCCGGGGATGGAGATTAAAATCTACACGACCGCCGCCTGTCCTTACTGCCGCGCGGCCAAGGATCTCCTGCGGGGGAAGGGGCTCGCCTTTGAGGAAATCGTCCTCTCAACCGATGAAGAGCTGGAGGCATTGGTTCAGAAGACCGGCTGGCAGACGGTGCCGCAGATCTTTGTCGAAGGAAAATTGATCGGGGGATTTGAGGAGTTGAAAAGGCTCGCACAGGACGGAAGGATTTGAATGCTGAGGGACTTGGATTCGAACCAAGATTCCCTGGGTCAGAGCCAGGTGTCCTGCCGTTGGACGATCCCTCAATTATAATGGGGGATCCCGCCTAAGGCGGGGACGTCTCCCCCAAACCCCCTACCACGGCCGCCAACGGACTGGCGAAGCCAGATCCTCGCGACAACAGCTTTACCTTTCTTCCATTATTTTTTCTTAAGTTCAACCTGAATTCTGCATAGAGACCCGGTTGGCAGATGTGGTTCAGGAATGGTCTATTTCCCGGCAGAGTTCCTCTTCTTCTTCGCCCCCCTGGACAAACTCTCCCCCCTCATAAAAACTGCCGGCCTTGATCGCTTCATAGATCGGTCGCATCGCCTCCGGGAGTTCCCCGTCGGTGGGATTGCGAAAGGTGTTCAGGTAAGAGGCATAATCGGTTGCCAGGACCCAGTCGGCATCGGCCGACTCCCCCAGCCGGCTCCTCAAGTCCCGAAAGGCCTTCGAGACGACTTGAAGGTTCGCTCGTTTGCGCACAAGTTCCTGCCAGTCCCGGTAGGTCTCGAGTCCCAGTCGATCCAGTGTCGCCTTCTTCGCCTCCGCCAATTGTCGGTAGCGTTGAAGCCGCGTCAAGACAGTCTTGCGGTTGATGACCAGTTCGGATCTCTTGACGTCCCTTTCCAACTCGTCGATCGCTCCCAGGACCACCTCGGGATGGAAATAACGGCCGAGCCTGTAAAAAGAACGATCGGCAGACGCATACCTGGGGAGATCTCCCCTGAGGGTATTCTCAAAATCATTTTCGAGGAGATAGGCGTACAACTCGTTTTGCATCTGCGGCAACGCCCCTCCCCACACGAAGGAGGTATACGTCTCATCTCCGGCGTTGTAACACATTCGAAACACGAGATCGTCTTTATCGAGGTATCCGAGGCCCTGAAAATACTCGTGATGAACCGTCTCATGATAAATGGTGTTGAGGGTGCGACTTGGGTCTTCGGGACAGAGGCTCAGATGGTAAAAAAGATGAGAGAGGAAGATGCGGTTTTCACTGGAGTCAAATCTCGCCTTGAGGAACCCCAGTTGGGGGCCTTTACGGTCACCCGCCTGGAACGTGATGCCGTTTTGAATGATGTAACTGGCCAGTTTTTTGACCGCCGGATGCGGCATTTGGGTCAGGTGTCTTGAGACAACCTCGATGGTTTCTCTTTTTTCCGCCTCTGTGAAGCTTGCCTCGATCTCCGCTGCGGATTTCACCATCTTCTCATTCACCCTTCCATCCCCCCCCGTCACGATGCTCCTGTAAATCCCCTCCCTCTCATAGGCGGTCTGTTTTCTCGCGAGTTCACGGAAGCGGTCGCCCCGGAGCGCCCCCGGGGCAAAGTTGTGCCTTTGATCCCGGATCTCCAGGCCGAGGAAGACCGCCAACCCGACCGGCATTGCCGCCGCAAAGGTGGTCCAGAAGGTGCTTCGGACCAGTGTCGGGTTTCCCCCCTTGAGACAGAAGATCATCAACCCAAGCTGCGCCCAGGTGGAGGTCCAGACAGAGTAATTGAAGTTCGTCTGGGACCGATTCGGTTCTTCATAGATAAGGGCATCCGTTGCCAGCCCCTTATCGAGGAGAAAGCCTGCGACATAAGGCATCGTGTAGTTGTAAGCGACGAAGGAGAGGACCATCCGCAACAGCGAATAACGGCGCCAAACGGGCGGGACCGGCATCCTTGTGGTCTGCAGAACGGTTTGACGAAAGAGTTTCAGGGGATCAACAGGTCTTCGCAACGGGCGTTCGAGGGCGTTGGTGATCGCCGTCATGCCGACAACCTGGCTGACACCCAGGATCCCCATCGTTGTTGAAAGACTGATCGGATCAATCACAATGACCGCCTCTTATGGGGAGTATCGTCCCGTATCGGGAAAGGTTGCGATTTTTATGGGATTCTTAACTAAAATCCATTGGAAACCCGTCTTTCTTCTGCTACATCGCTTTAGCCCATTATTATGGCCTGAAGTCAAAGGATCTGAAACAGTTGCAGAGGCTTGTTGAGGAGAAAAAGGATGAGATCACGAAAAGGTGGGAAAAACATTTCTCGGGCTGAGGTTCTCGGGCAAACGGCGACGGGAATTTGGCTCGGCGTGAACAAAAAGGAATATTTTTTGCCTCACCGGCAATACCCCTGGTTTAAGAACAAACGCCTGCGGGAAGTCAAAACGGTGAAACTGCTGGGCCGTACCCATTTGTATTGGCCAAGGTTGGATGTCGACCTGGACCTCGACATCATCAAACACCCTGCAAAATACCCTCGACTTTATCAACAATAACTAAGGGATCTTCATCTGCTTTTTCCCGGCCACCTGATACGCCTCTTTGTATCCGGCATCGGCGTGGCGCAGGATTCCCATCGCGGGGTCCGAGTTAAGGACACGTTTCAAACGCAGAGCAGCCGCAGGGCTGCCATCGGCGACAATCACCATCCCGGCATGCAGCGAGTTGCCGATCCCGACACCGCCGCCGTCATGCACGCTGATCCATGAGGCGCCGTTGACCGCGTTAATAAGGGCATTCAGGATCGGCCAGTCGGCAATCGCGTCGCTCCCATCCTTCATCCCCTCCGTTTCACGATAAGGTGAGGCGACAGAACCGCAATCAAGGTGATCCCGGCCGATCACGATTGGCGCCTTGACCTTGCCCGAGGCGACAAGGTCATTGAAAATCAGCCCTGCTTTTTCACGCTCGCCATAACCCAACCAGCAAATCCTTGACGGGAGCCCCTGAAACGCAACCCGCTCACGTGCCATCCTGAGCCACCGGATCATCCCCTCGTTTTGAGGGAAAGCCTCAATCAGCGCCTGATCGGTCGTGTAGATGTCCTGCGGATCCCCGGAGAGTGCAACCCACCTAAACGGCCCCTTCCCCTCGCAGAAAAGCGGGCGGATAAACTCCGGGACAAAACCGGCAAACGAAAAGGCGTTTTTCAGACCCCCTTTTTCCGCCTGCCTCCGGATGTTGTTTCCATAATCAAAGACGATCGACCCTTTCTCTTTAAGATCAATCATCGCCTGCACATGAATGGCGATCGACTCGTAGACCCGTTTGACATATTCCTTCGCGTCATTCTTTCTGAGTGACAATGCCTCTTCCAGCGGGAGTCGCCTTGGGATGTAGCCATTCAGCTCATCGTGGGCGGAGGTCTGGTCGGTCACGATATCGGGAAAAATATTTCGCCTGACAAGCTCCGGATAGATATCCGCCGCATTCGCCAAGAGCCCGATACTGCGTGACACCTTTTTCTTTTGGTACTCCTTCACACGCCGAAGCGCCTCATCGAGGTTGTCGGTTGACTCATCCAGATATTTTGTCTTGAGCCGTTTTTCGATCCGTGCCGGATCGACCTCAATGCCTAAGAAGACCGCCCCATTCATTGTCGCCGCCAGCGGTTGCGCCCCGCCCATTCCGCCCAAACCGGCCGAGAGGATGAATTTTCCGGAAAGATCGCCGTTGAAATATTTTCTCCCTGCCGCCACAAATGTCTCGTAGGTCCCCTGCAGGATCCCTTGCGTCCCGATGTAGATCCAGCTCCCGGCGGTCATTTGGCCGTACATGATGAGACCCTTCCGCTCGAGGTCACGAAAGACCTCCCAGTTGTCCCAATGACCGACGAGATTCGAGTTGGCAATCAGGACGCGCGGGGCATCCGGGTGCGATTTAAGGATCCCGACCGGTTTCCCTGATTGAACAAGCAGCGTTTCGTCATTTTCGAGATTTTTGAGACAGTCGACAATCTTCCAAAAACAGTCCCAATTGCGGGCCGCTTTTCCCGAACCGCCGTAGACAACCAGGTTTTCCGGATCTTCCGCCACCTCCGGGCTCACGTTGTGCATCAGCATCCGCAGCGCCGCCTCTTGAACCCAGCCCTTGCAGGAGAGTTTCGTGCCGGTCGGTGGTCGTACGATCTTTGAATGATTCATGAGGGGAGGGCTAGCATAGGGAGGTTTTCTTGCCAATCGGCAAAAGATGACAATTACAGTAGCAACTTCTTTGTCGTCTGTATCGAACAACAGGGTCCGAGATTCCTATGACCTTTCCGCCTTAAATTTTATCCCCTTGAAAAAGTTCCAAAAATTCACGCCAGGGAACGGCTTGGACATGCCGCACCGATTTTCTGTTTGGATCATTCGAGAGAAGCAAGGCCTTGGAATTTTTCAAGCCCTCGGTTATCTCCAAAAGTGATCTGAAATCGGCATCCGTAACCTGTTTTGTCGATTTTATTTCGATAAACAAGCTGGATTTTCCCGGTCTTTTGATAATGAGATCAACCTCAACGTTATCCTTTGTCTGAAGGTAGTGCAGAGATTCATCTCGCTCCCGATACTGGCAGAGTTTAAAGAGTTCCAGAACCAGAAAATGTTCAAACATCTGTCCATATTCATAGGTCCTTTCCCGAAGAGGGATATCCAGGCTCTTGTCCAGGGCCCGCTTGATCCCGCAATCGATGAAATAAAATTTCGGGGCCCTTCGTTGCTGCTTGCGGATGGAGATGTCATAGGCCGTTAATTCAAACCCGATCAAGGTGTCCTTCAAGATTTCAAAGTAATTTTTGACAACGGAATGATCCGCGTGGATGTCTCTTCCGATTTTTGAGCAGTTGACCGGCTGCCCGTTCATTTGGGCCGCGACTTCCAGAAACTTCCGAAAACCGGGCAGATTTCTTGCGATCTGTTCGGCCTGAATCTCCTCTTTGAGATAGGTATTGGCGTAGGCCTGAAGGAATCTCTTTTTGTCCTCCATTTGTTCAAAATCATAAATCTTCGGGAGGGTCCCCCATTCGAGAGCCGCCTGAAGATCAAACTTCTCTTTGAGTTCAATGTTTGTAAACGGGTAAAGATGGTGTACAAACGCCCTCCCCGCAAGAAGGTTTGCTCCACCACGCTTCAGTTTTCTGGCCGATGATCCCGAGAGGGCGAAATAGAGTTTCTTCTCCTCAATGAGTTTATGCACAAGGTCCAGGAGTTTTGAGGCCTTTTGAACTTCATCAATCACCACCCAGCTACCCGTTGGGAGGTGAGACGTGCGACGGACCAACTCATTGGGATCGGTCTGAAAGAGGGCCTCTTCGTCCGGGTCAAGCAGATCGATCCAAACCGGTTTTTTTCCCTGAAAAACCGCCTTCAAAAGGGTCGATTTTCCAGATCCCCTTGGGCCAAATATAAAAAAACTATAATTATTTTGAATGGTTGTAATTCTGGGTATCATGATCCCAATATATGCGATATTTTGGTGTTAAGCAACCTGAAAAAAATTTTATGGTCTAGGGTCAGAGATCCACTTAGAGTTCACTCGCCTGGATCATCCGATCCCACTCCTGGATGCGCCGGAGCCACCGTAGACGATCAGTTCCTCCGGCCTCTCGGCAATCTCCGGACTGACATTGTTCATCAGCATCCGGAGCGCCGCCTCTTGGACCCAGCCCTTGCAGGTGAGCTTGTTTCCGGTTGGTGGTCGTACGGGTTTTGAATGATTCATGGCCTAGACCGCTATCCCTTTCCGATCTGACCCTTTGAGATGAAACCTCTTAGCTAAAACGGTCAAGACTTTTTTAATCACTTGGGCACCACATCCTGAAAAATACAACTTGTTTTGTAAAGTGACTATGATATTATGACTATAGTCATTTGTAGCAATGGAGGGAGTTCAATTATGAAGAGGTCAATTGCGGTTGGAGAATTCAAGGCGCGCTGTTTAAGGCTTTTGGAGGAGGTCCGGTCCAGAAAAGAGTCCCTCCTGATTACCAAACGGGGTGTCCCGATTGCCGAGATTTTCCCCTTTTCCAGAGAGAGAAAGGGGGCCCGTGAGGAGCTTAAAGGGACAATCCTTTTTGAGAAGGATATAGTTTCACCGATTGACGAGAGGTGGGATGCCCTCTCGTGATCCTGCTTGATACCCACACCTGGGTCTGGTGGACAGCGGAGTCGGAGAAACTTTCTTCAAGGGCTTCGGAAACCATCAAAAAATCCTCAGAGATGGGGGTTTCGGCTATCTCCTGCTGGGAGGTAGCGATGCTCGTCGCCAAGGGAAGACTCGGGCTTTCGATGGATGTCGAAGAGTGGATTGAAAAGTCACTCCGGTTGCCGGAGGTAAGGCTCCTGGAACTCACCCCAAAAATCGCTGTCCTCTCAACGCGCCTTGCCGGCAATCCACCCGGCGATCCCGCCGACCGATTCCTGATTGCCACCGCCATGATTCATCATTGCCCCATCGTGACCAAAGATCATTTGATGCGGGGCTATAATCAAATAGAGACAGTCTGGTGATCCGGTCCGAGAGATCCTCGACAACCCAGGAACCGGTAGATCATCAAGGCAACTATCTTCGCACAGGCGCCGGTCGGATCGAACGGCGGTGAATATTCCACGAGATCAAGACTCGTGAGAGATGGGTGTCTCGCGAGTGACTCCATCATCGCCAGGGCGGCGCGCACCGTGAACCCCTCCGCCGGGGCGGCGCTTGTCGCGGGAAATTCGATGCCGCGGATCGCGTCGAGACAAAAGGTGGCGTAGAGGGGATCTTTCATCTTTTGCAAAACCCGGTCGAAACCCTTCAACACCCCTTCCTTGATCAGATCCTCCAGCCAGACGACGTTGACCCCTTGTCCCCAAGCATACTGAAGATGTGCCTCCGCATTGCAAAAACCCTGAACCCCGAAGACGGTCAAATTATTTCCGGGGAACCCCGCCTCGATCATCTGACGAAACGACGAACCGCTGTGCCCCTTTCCCTTTTCGAGCGGGCGCATGTCGAGGTGGGCATCTATATTGAGGATATGGAGACCCCCCTCTCCCCCCGGCGGGAGAGGGGTTGGGGGTGAGGGATACCCCAAATAATGCCCCCACGCCGTCTCATGTCCTCCCCCGATCACAATCGGGAAAATCTTCTCCGAAAAACAGGCGCCGACAACCTCTCCCAACATCTTTTGCCTTTCCTCAAGGGTCTTTGCGGGACTTATGTCCCCAAGGTCCACGAGATGTGATGATCGGAGATCTGCTTTTGAATAGAGTTCGGTGGCCGCTAACTTGTAGAAGGCCCGCCGAATCCCGGTTGGCCCCTTGGCCGAACCGGGCCGACCCTTATTTCTCCGTATCCCGCGGTCTTCAGGAAATCCGATCAGGGCAAATCGAAAATCACCGAGCCGGTTTTTTTTGGGGTTAAAGCGTGGCACGATATCTCCCATCCGTGGATCTCCTTTTGGATCCCTCGAATAGAAGAGGTCAGGCGAGGCCGCTCGGATTTTCCGCAACCAGGTTTCCACCTTTATAGATCCTCCAGCAAGGATTCTGTGCGAGTCGATACGGGATCTCCCTCAAATGGGTCATCGGTTTGGTGACAATCAGATCCGCCTCCTTGCCGACCTCGAGGCTCCCGATCCGCCCTGCGATTCCAAGCGCCGCTGCGCCGTTCAGCGTGGTGGCAACCAACGCCTCGGCCGGCGTCATCCCCATTTGGGTTGTTGCAAGATTCAGGATGAACGGGATCGAGAGGGTTGTGCAGGAGCCGGGATTTGAATCGGTTGCCAGTGCGACTGCAATACCGTTATCGATCAATTTTCTTGCAGGGGCATATGGGAATTTCAGAAAGAAGGAAGTACCAGGGAGCAATGTGACGATTGTCTTGCCACCCTTCAGAACTCGAAACTGTCCCTCTCCCAGATGGATCATATGATCCGCCGAGAGGGCGCCCAATTCGACCGCCACCTCGGCGCCGCCGGTCTCCCCCAGCTCATTCGCATGGATCTTGAGCTTCATCCCATGCTCCTTGGCAACAACACCAATCTTCCTGGTCTCCTCCGGTGTGAAATAGCCGCGGTCGCAAAAGACGTCGCAGAACTCGGCGAGCCGTTCCCTTGCGACCGCCGGGATCATCTCGTCAACGAGCAGATTGAGGTAATTCTCTCTCTGAACCCCGGTCGGGATGTCGTGGGCCCCCATGAAGGTTGCATGGATCTCGATCGGCACCTCTCCCTTGAGTCTCCGGATCGCACGCAACATCTTCAACTCCTCCTGAAGAGAGAGCCCATACCCGCTCTTGATCTCGACCGTCGTCGTTCCATGCGCAATCATCTCGTGGAGACGGGGATAGGTGGCCGCCACCAGCTCCTCCTCCGAGGCGTTACGCACCTGTTCTACACTCCTCTTGATCCCGCCGCCCGCCTTGACAATCTCCTCATATGTCATCCCCCTTGACCTCATTTCAAATTCTTCAGCGCGGTCTCCCGCATAAAGGACGTGGGTGTGGCTGTCGACAAAACCGGGCAGGACGATTCGACCCGAGCAATCGACCGATTCATCAAAGCCGTTGGGGGAGGGACAATCCTTCATCGGGCCCAGGGACTCAATCTTTTCGCCGTGAGTCACGAGATACGCGCCCCGGATCTCGCACGCCTCCTGCATCATGCGTCCCGATTTTTTCCCGCGTCCCTGATCCTCAACCCGGACGAGAGAGCCGATGTTGTAAAATAGAGCCTGGGTCATCTCTTGTCCCCATATCTTCAACTGCCGGGTATTGCAATACTACCTCACTTCACCTATGAACCGTCCCATGCCGAAACTGACCCTTGGCTCGTTGACCCTCGACTCCGGTCTTCTGATGGAGGGGTACCGCAAGGGATATCCACTCACGATTGATGAGGAGGCGGGCCAAAGGATCCGGAAGAGTCGCGAGATTGTTGAAAAGGAGATGAGACCTGCCTATGGGATCAACACCGGTCTCGGTCCCTTGAAGGACAAGCGGATCGCGCCTGAAGATCTTTCAATGCTTTCTGAAAATACGCTTCGGAGCCACGCCTGCGGTTCCGGAAATCCCCTGCCGCAGGAGGTTTCAAAACTGATGCTGCTTCTCCGGATTCACGCCCTTGCCCTCGGCTACTCCGGCGTCCGGCACTCGCTGATCGAAAAACTGATCGAGTTTTATGAAAAAGGGGTCTTGGGTGTCGTCTATGAGCATGGTTCGGTCGGATCGAGCGGCGATCTTGTCCCGCTTGCCCATATTGCGCTCCCGCTTCTGGGAGAAGGAGAGGCCTGGGATGGGGAGAGGATTTGCCCCGCTGGCGAGGTTCTCCGTAAAAAGGAGATTCGAACCTTCGCGCCTGCCGCAAAGGAAGGGCTCAGCCTGATCAACGGGACCCAATTTATGACCGCACTTTCGCTCCTCGCCCTCGAAAGGGGAGAAAGGCTCGTGACCTCGTCGAACATCGTTGCGGCACTCACGCTGGAAGGGCTCCGCGGGTCGCGGACCCCGTTTCACCCGTTTCTGCATGAGAGACGTCCGATCCCGGAGATCCAGGAGACCGCCCGTTTCATGTGGCATCTCCTCGAGGGGAGCCGGATCCTGGAGTCTCACAAGGATTGCGGCGCGGTTCAGGATGCCTACTCGCTCCGCTGCATCCCGCAGGTCCATGGTTCCTGCCGGATCGCGCTCAATCATCTCCGAAAGATTGTCGACTCCGAGATCCGCTCGACGACAGACAATCCTGTCATCAACCCGGAGACAGGCGAAATCTTGAGCGGCGGTAATTTTCACGGCGAGCCACTCGCCGGGGCGCTCGATTATCTGGGGATCGTCTTCACAAAGCTCTCGGCGATCTCCGAGAGGCGTGTCGCGCGTCTGGTTGACCCCGCCCTCTCGAAACTCCCGCCGTTTCTGACCGGAAACGGCGGCCTGAATAGCGGTCTGATGATCCCGCAGTACACCGCCGCCTCCCTCGTCTCCGAGAACAAGGTCCTCTCGCACCCGGCCACGGCCGATTCGATCCCGACCGCGGCCAACCAGGAGGACCTCAATTCAATGGGCTCGATCGCCGGGAAAAAACTTGGGGTTATCCTCGAGAACACCGAACAGGTGGTCGCAATCGAGCTCTTAACCGCCTTGCAGGCGCTCGACCTCTCGCTTGAAGGTCAACCCGGTCTCAAATCATCCCCGCGGCTCGAGGCGATCCGGAAACGGTGCCGGGAGACGATCCCGTTTCTCTCTGAGGATTGCTACCTCAAGCCGCTCATCGAGGAGGCGATCCGGATGGTTCGGTCAGGCTCGCTGGACAAGAATGATTCCCTTTAGAGAGTTTTGCCAGTTCCCGGACCTTTCTTCTTCCTTGCAGAACGATCGCGAGACTGGTAGGAGGCGGCTTAAACCTTTATATAAGGAGATCCTATGAACAAAAGGCAACTCTTTGTCGTGACCGGTCTGGTTCTCGTCGCAACCCTGACGCGGCTCATCCCGCATCCGTACAACTTCACGCCGATCACGGCGATCGCCCTCTTTGGCGGGGCCCATTTTGCCGACAAGAGGCTCGCCTTTCTGATCCCGCTCCTCGCGATGTTCGCCAGCGACCTCCTGATCGGGTTCCACTCCCTGATGCCGCTGACCTATCTCTGCTTTTCAGCGATCGTCCTGATCGGGTTTCTGCTGCGCGGGCGGCAATCGTTTGTCAGGATAGCGGGGGGGACCCTCTCCGGTTCCCTTCTCTTCTTTGTCGTGACGAACCTCGGCGTCTGGCTCTTTGACGGGATCTATCCGATGACGGCGGAGGGGCTCGTCGCCTGTTATGTCGCGGCGATCCCGTTCTTCCAGAATACCGTCCTCGGGGATGCCGCGTATGCCCTCTTTCTTTTTGGAGGGTTCGCAGTTTTGGCTAGGTCGTTGCCGGCCTTGCGTGAGCCGGTTTTTGCCTCGAGATAGATGTCCCTTTGGCGATTTTCCTTCGTATCCCTTCTCATACACTTCCTGATCGTGCTTGCAATCGGCATGACGACCGCCGACTTCTCGCTCCCGATGTCGGGTGGGAAGGGGTTTGTCTCTGTGGAGCTTCAGGGGGCCCCGGTTTCCGGTGAGGGGTCAGCGGTTAAGGAGCGACTCGTTAGAGATGCGGAGAAGGGGAGGGCCGACTACCCGGAAGGGACTGGATCGGGCGATGAGGGAATTGATCATCTGCTGGCCGAGATCCGATCCCGTATCGAGAGGGAGACCCGGTACCCCTACCTGGCCCAGAAGATCGGGGCGGTCGGGACCGCCCTCGTCCGGTTTCGGATTGATGAGGGTGGCAGGCCGACGGCGGTCGAGGTCGCCCGATCGGCCGGGCACCAGATCCTCGATGAAGAGGCGAGGGGGGCGGTTCTCCGCGGCGCCCCGTATCCCCTCTATCCCAAACCGCTCACGGTGAGCCTCACCTTTACGGAAAAAGGGAGATGAAGCTGATCCCTTTCATCCTCATTATCCTTTCAGGTCTGCTCACTCCCTTGACAAGCCTCGGGGCGGAGAGGGTTGTTGAGGATTTCTCGACAGGTGTTGTCGGGAGATTCCCAAGGGGCTTCCGGACATTCCCGTTTCAGAGGGACAAGGCGGAAAAGGTCTACCGGGTCGCAGAAGAGGGGGGGAATCTCTTCATGGCGGCGGAGGATAGGGAGGAGCTCTCGATCCAGATTTTCAGGAAATTCTACTGGGAGGTTCAGAAGGAGCCGATCCTCCGATGGCGATGGCGGGCGCGGATCCTCCCGAAGGGGTCGGATGAACGGGATCTGCAAAAGGGAAACGACAGCGCCTGCGGGATCTATGTCCCGTTCGGCGGCTATACGGGCAAGGTGATCAAGTATCTCTGGAGCGCGAAGCTGCCGGTCGGTACCGAGATCCTGAAAAAGCCGGGACGATCCTTTTCGGTCGTGAAGAGCTCCGGTGAAGGGAAGGAATGGCAGGAGGTCTCGGTCAACGTTGTAGAAGATTATCAACGACTTTTTGGAGAGAGGCCTCGTCAGAATCCACTGGGGATAGGTTTTTTGACTGATGGGAATGCGACCCACTCCCCGGCAGCGTGTGATTATGACGATTTTGCAGTGGCTAGCAGGATGTTGACAAAGGCCCATCTACTTCGTTGGCTTCGTCGGCACTCCTTGCGGCGTACCGCTCAAGTACGCCTCAGTCGGCCTCCTCAGCCTGCCTCGTATCTGGGGCCTTTCTCAACATCCTTTCATACCCCCTTTGTCAACAAGCTGCTAATAGAAATTGACGCCGAGGCTTAAGAAGTAATTATTGACGACATCGGGGGCCCTCAAGTCTGAATCGGCCTTGAGATTCTCCCGCCACCAGACGAAATCGAGATTGGCAAAAAAGAGGCGGAGACCGGCGGCAGCAGAAATGGGGCGGGCGTCGTAGGCCCCCGCCGTCCTCGTGGCCGTGCAGTCGAAGGCGGCGGTCACTTTGTCGGGATCCGTAAAGATCGCGTCATCCTCCAGGTGGCAAGGGACCCCCAGGGCGGCATCCCCTTCACTGTTCTGGTTAAACTTGAAATGCCCGAATTGATACCCGTAGTTGACCGCTCCCCTCAGTTCCAGCCACCTCTTGAGCGGGTATCGGATCGCCCCTTCAAAGGTGACGGCGGTGGCGAAGAAATCGACATCCCCCATACGCGTGCCATCGTGAGTGACAGAACCATCGGACCAGTTGACCATTGTGCGGGCGCCCCAGTAAAGGTAGGGGAACCGCCGCGCTGCTTCAATAATCGCATCGACCGGCCAGAGGAGATCAAAGGCGAACCCCTGGCGGTATTTGAACCTCCAATCGAGATCGGTCTCATTCAGTCGGTTCTCGGCGACACCGACCCCGATGAGATAGGAGCCGGAGACCGTCCCGCGCAAGATCCCCGGCGGGTAAAACGGGTTTCTCTGCATGACTGGTAGATTATCGGCCCGGTATTGCGGAGGGAGCCCCAACTTCTTGGTCTCCGCAACGTAAATGTCCGCAGCCAGATCGACGTCCCCGCTCGTGACCGTTGGGTTCAGGCGGACCTTTAGGTAATTTCCGGCAAGGGCGAGCGATCGGGCCACCTTGTCCGGAGCAATGCCGGCGACAAAGTCCCGTCTGTCGAGCGCATCAATCCCGCCGTCCTGCTGGGCGATCTGCAGGACCAGGGAATCCGCCTTGTTGTGAAAGGACTCCCCATCCCTGAGAGGTTTGACATCAATCTGGAGGTCGAGATCGCTCACGCCTGTGGTTCGGCGAGTAGGGGAAAAGGTTGCTAGTTATCCCTTGATCACGCCGATCGGCCTGAGGCATGTAATTCCCCAATCAATTCCAAAAGTCTCGAACTCAGATAGTGGGGAACAACGACCAGGGGAACCTTCCTGCTAAGGCCGAGGGCGGGAATCCTTGCTGTGTGTTCGACGTCGAATCGACCCGGTTCCCTGCTTGACTTGACCAAGTAATCAACATCCTTCTCGAAAACCGCACAACTATCAAGAGACCTTGTGTCGCCTCTTGTTGTTTTCACATCGATCGCAATCAAGGCCGGAGATTTCAACATAAACTCCACCTGGGATCCTCGTTGCGACTTCCAGTAGTAGATATCGTCTCGCGTTGGGAGGCTGGAAATTATCTCCGTACCAACCACTGTTTCATACTGACAGGCAAGGTGCGTCTCTGTGATTTGTTGGTGGACAAGATCGGAACCATTCAATAAATAGTTCAGCACTCCGACATCAAAGAGTATATATTTAGACAGATCAACACCTGACTCGTACAGCCTCACTTTGTGTACAACCCTGCCGCCGGCCGTCTTGTTCACGATTTTTTTAGCCTCTCCCCTGTTCACGTGGCGTACCTGCAATTTGGAAAACTTAAGGGTCTCCGTGGACAGGATGGCGATCCTCCTTAAAACATCTTCATATTCATACAATTTGGCCTTCTCCCCCAATACCATCTTTATGTTGTCCTCTATTGTTTCGACAAGATTGGAAATGATCCCGGAGATCTGTTGCATACCGGGACGACGGTCGATAAACGAATCAAGGATCTTGGGCATTCCACCTAATCTCAAATACAAATCAAACAAACCATTGAGTTCGTTGTGAAACATTTCTGAATGCCCCTTGTCATTAAGGGAGACGCCGCTCCAGTAGGCCAGCACATCGTCTTTAGAGTATGCCTTTAGAAAATCGAAAAACGTAACGGGGTAGAGATCAAAAAATTGTTTGCGGCCCGTAGCGGCGTTCTTCACCATGATGTTTTCCAGATTGGAACCTGTATAAACAACCTTCAATCTGTCGGACAAGCCGGCCACAATCTGTATGGCCTCAAGCGAGGCCGGATGCCTGTCGGCCTCGTCAATGAAAACGACGACGGGTTTAGAAAGTTTGGAAAGATTCCCTACCAGCAAGCCGATGTTGTTAATGAACTGACCGGCATCTTCGCCGGCCCCAAAGAAATCCCGCCCAAAATATTCGACCCCGTCGATCGTGGTCTTTCGGTTCGACGCCAGATTCACCCTGATCTGAGGAAATTCCTCGAGCTCCTTGAGGGCATTCAAAACAAACGATGTCTTGCCAACCTGCCTAGCACCCCTCACAACAAGAACTTGCGACCTTAATCCTTTAACAGACTGAATAAACAGATTTTTTTTGACTTTTCGTTCAATCCACACCTCTTGTATGTCACATAATTGACGTCTATTGTCAACTATTTCGATTCAAAACTGACGTCAATTATGTCATTCTTTTCACCGAGATTGACTGGCCTGCCCCCTGAAATCTACCCCTTGATCACACCGATCGGCCTGAGTTTGGCGACCTTCTTCGCGAGCCCCGCCCCGTGCACCACATCCACGACATCAGCGACATCCTTGTACGCCTCCGGGATCTCCTCCAACACGCCGTCCAGTGTGGCTGAACGGACAATGATCCCCTGCGCCTCCAGCTCCTCATAAATCCTCCGGCCTCGTGACGCCTTCTTCGCCTTCATCCGGCTCATCCGGCGGCCGGCCCCGTGACAGCAACTGCCAAAGGTCTTCCGAAACGCCTGTTCCGTTCCGGCGCAGACAAAGGAGTACCGCCCCATGTCCCCCGGGATCAGGACCGGCTGGCCGGTATCCCGATAGATCAGGGGGAGGTCGGGGTGACCGGGCGGAAAGGCACGTGTCGCACCCTTGCGATGAACACAAAGACGCCGCCTTTTGCCATCCACCTCATGCTCCTCGAATTTGGCGATGTTGTGGGCGATGTCGTAGACGAGGTGCATCCCGAGATCCACGGCGGAGCGGTTGAAAAACTCCTCGAACGACTGGCGGACAAAATGGGCCATCAGCTGCCGGTTGCAAAAGGCAAAGTTCGCGGCGGCCGACATCGTTGCGAGGTACTGCCGCGCCTCCGGCGATTTCAACGGGGCGCAGCAGAGCTGGCGGTCGGCCAGTTCAATCCCGTATCTTTGGGCCGCCTTCAGCATGACCTCCAGAGAGTCGTCGCAGACCTGATAGCCGAGGCCGCGCGAACCGGAGTGGAGATGGATGCAGACCTGATCCGGAAAGAGTCCATACGAACCGGCCAATTTTTTGTCGTAGATCTCTTCGACAAACTCGACCTCTACGAAGTGATTCCCGGACCCGACCGTCCCGACCTGGTTCTTTCCGCGCTCGATCGCCCGCTCGGAGACCGCCTCGGGATCGGCGCCGGGGATCGTCCCTGACGATTCGATCCGCTCGAGATCCTCCGCCCATCCAAACCCCTTTTCGACCCCCCACCGCGCCCCCTTCTTCAGGACCTGCTTCACCTCGGAGGGGGAAAGTTTCAGGTCCTTCCGTCCCGCCCCGACGCCGGAGGGGATGTTTCGGTAGAGGATCTCGATCAGATCCTTGATCCGTGGCCCGACCTCTTTCTTCGTCAAGTCGGTTCGCAACAGCCTCACGCCGCAGTTGATGTCATACCCTACGCCGCCGGGTGAAACGACCCCCTCCTCCGGATCGAACGCGGCGACGCCGCCGATCGGAAAGCCGTACCCCCAATGGATGTCCGGCATCGCGTAGGAGGCGCCGACGATTCCGGGAAGTGTCGCCACATTGACGACCTGTTGAAGTGCCTGGTCTTCCCTGAGCGACTCCATCAACTTCTCGTTCGCAAAGATGATCCCGTCGACACGCATCTTGCCGTGACGCGGGATGCGCCAGGTGAAATCGTCGATTTTTTGAATATTGCTAGACAGCCACCACCACCTCCGAGACCCATCTCCCCTTTTTCTTTTCAAGCTTGAGCCCGTGGTACGTCACCGCCTTGATCTCCGTCTTCATCGGGTGGTCTTTCAGGATCTCTCCCCGGAGCGTTCCGGTGAGGATTGTATCACCGAACCTCCGGATCACAAGCTGTCGCGAGAGAAATCGCCTCGTCTCAAACAGGAACAGGACCTCCTTCAAAAGGAGTATCAGGAGGTGAGGGGGGTCGTCTCCCCGGACCGTCACCTTTTTTGTGCGTTCCGCCCGGACGCGGTCAGCGGAGGTCAGTGTATCGGTCAGGGCATAGACGGCATTCTGGAGGAGATGTCGGAAGGTCCGGCCGTAGATCCGGAGGCGGATGTCGGCGGTGTGGTCAAGTGGTCGATAGCGTTGCATGAAACTAGGGCGGAGTAACCGAGTCGCGCCTGAGTGACTCGAGACGCCCGGTCCAGTCGGGGTCGTTTTTCAACAGCGCCTCCGCCTTCTCCAGAAAATTCGGGACCGTCTCATACTCCCCCAGCTTGTATTTGATCAGGGCGAGGTAGTAAAAACCGGCGCCGTTCGAGGGATCGAGGTTCACCGCATCCTGAAAGTTATCCTCGGCCCGGTCAAAGAGCCCCTGATCCATCGAGTCGACCCCCTTTTGGATGAGCGCCTCGGAGGCCTTTCTCTCCGGACCGATCTCAGGCCTGACCACAGGCGCCAGTCGGGCCCCGGGCGGCGGCTTGGGCCGTCTTTGTCGAGGCGCCGCGCAGGCGGCAACAAGGACCAAAGAGATCACCAGAAGCGTTTTCAACGACATTTTTCCTTCGGCTCTGTCCCGCGAATGAAGGCCTCTTCAAACAATTCCCCGCAACCCCTCTCCCACCGTTTGCCTGTGGCGGTGTCGATCTTTAACAGGATGATCTCATCCGTGGCAAGGAAATCGGGGTCTCGACCCGCCGGGTCACGGCCGATCGCCACCTGCCTCATGAAATCGGTCCAGATCGGGAGCGCCCCGGAAGCCCCCGTGAGACCGGTCGCATCGACCTCGTCATAACCGACCCAGGCGAGGGCGAGGAGGTCCGGTGTGTAGCCGACGAACCAGCTGTCACGCGTGTCGGTCGTGGTCCCGGTCTTTCCGGCCGCCAGACCCTGGAAGCCGCGGGCGCGGGCCGAACGGCCGGTCCCCCGTTCCAACACCCCCCGCATCAGGCTGTTCATCAGATAGGCCGCCTCATGCGGGACGACCCGCTGCATCTTGAACCCCTTTCTTTCCAGCTCGGTTCCATCACGTGTGACCAGATGGGTGAACGGGACCGGTTCGGAACGGATCCCGTTGTTGGGGAATATTGTGTAAGCCCGGGCGAGCTCCAGGGGTGTCACCTCGAATCCGCCGAGTGCGATCGAGGGGTAAGGCTCCAACGGGCTTTCGATCCCCGCCTTTCTGGCTAGGTCGACGATCTCTTCGAGCCCGGTGTCGATCGCGAGACGAGCGGTCGCGATGTTGTAGCTTTGCTCGAGCGCCTCGCGGAGACTCACCGTTCCATGGTCCTTTTCATCGTAGTTTCGGGGGGACCAGTCCTCCTCCCCCGAGCGGATCGTGAAGGAGCGGTCCTCGAGCCGGGAGGCGAGGGTCCAGTCCCCCTTCTGACCGAGTGCGGTCAGGTAGATGAACGGTTTGAAGGCGGAGCCCGGTTGCCGCCGGGCGGACGAGACCCGGTCAAACTGGCTCTTCTGATAATCACGCCCCCCGACATAGGCGCGGATAGATCCGGTCTCCGGCTGGAGGGCGATGAAACACCCCTCCAGCGTCTTCCCCTCTTCCCTCTTTTTCTTGATCTCCGGATAACCGCGTTCGAACTCATCCAGCCAGCGGGTGAGGGCCGCCTCCGCAATCTCCTGGGCCTCTGCGTCGAGCGTCGTGAAGATCCGCAATCCCTCGGAGGCGAGCAGATCGCCATAACCCTCCCTCAGCCGGTTTTTCAGGAAGTCGACGAAGAACGGGGCGCCGAGGGGCGGTTTTGTCGGCGGGGCGGTGACGATCTTTTCCCTCTTCCCCCTCTGATACTCCGCCTCCGAAACCACCTCCTTGTCCCTCATCGTCTTCAGGACAAAGTTCCGGCGGTCATAGGCGGAGGTGATATTTTTTAGGGGGGAGTAATTGCCGGGGGAACGGATCATCCCGGCCAAGAGCGCCGACTCACCGAGTGTCAGCTGGCTGACCCCCTTGGAGAAGTAGAGACGGGCCGCCTCCTCCATCCCGGCAACCGAGATGGTTCCGCGCTGCCCCAGATAAATCTCGTTCAGGTAGGCCTCCAGGATCTCTTCCTTCGAGTAGCGGAGCTCCAGCAACAGCGCCATCCAGAGCTCGTTGAACTTTCTCCAAAAACTTTTCTCGGAGGTCAGAAAGTAATTTTTCACGAGTTGTTGCGTGAGTGTACTCCCCCCCTGGACGAACTTCATATGGAGGAGGTCGGTGAGCAAGGCCCTCAGGATCCCGAGAGGATCGACCCCGTGATGGGAATAATACCGCTCATCCTCGATCGCCACCACCGCCTGGACCAGCTCCTCCGGGATCTCGGAGAGGGGGACAACTGTCCGATCCTCCATCTTCTCATCAAAGATCGAGGCGATCAGCTCCGGTTCCAGCCGGAGTGTCTCAAGTTTTTCCCCCGTGTCGTCTCGCTGGAGGGAGGAGAGCGTCTCGCGATCGAAGCGGAGCGCAACAGGAAAGCCGACCATCTCCTCGGAGGGGTAGGAAAAATTGTGGAGAAAGACCGTCAGCTCGTTACCGGAGCGATAGAACTCTCCGACATCCTGAACCGGGCGCATCACTCTTTTGTAGGCGAGCCGCTTCAATTTCTTTTCAACACGCGCGGGGGAGATCCGCTGGCCGGGGTAGAGGTAAAAGGCGTCCGAATAGATCCGGGAGGGGAGGTTCCATCGGTGCGCCTCAAACTTGTGGCGGATCTGGAGGTCGAGATAGAAGAGGTAGAGGCCGGCAAGACCGCAGAGGATCAGGATGAATGTGACACGCCTGCCCATTGACACCACCCCATACTACCGCTACGTCAACTCCTCAATGAATCTTTCGATCCGGCCCCGGGCCCTCGCCTTCTTTGATGTCGATGAGACCCTTGTCAAAGGGAACACCGGATTCTACACCAGTCTCCGTCTGGTCCGTCACGGGATCCTGAAAAAAAGGAGGGTGTTGCAGGCGATCTACTCCCTGCTGAATCTTGAGATGACCCCCGACGTGATGCGGATCTACCGGACCGCGATTGCCGACATGGCGGGGATGACCCTTGAGAAGGCTATCGAGATCGGAAGGGAGTGCCTTGAGAGGGACATCAAGCCGCGGCTGTTTTCGAGGGGGATCGAGCAGATCCGGAAACACCGGGAGATGGGGGATCGGGTGATCCTTTTAACCTCGGCCCCTTATATGACGATACTGCCGCTCCAGGAGCACCTTGGCGCGGATGAGTCCTTTGCAAACGGCCCCC
>CAYWRF010000014.1:0-6278 GCA_964460495.1 uncultured Pseudomonadota bacterium
ATCTCGACGGTTTTCCGGGCCTCGCTGACGCTCCCAAACCAGTGCTGGTTCAGGCATTCATCCCGGAAGCGGGCATTGAACGACTCCGCATAGGCATTCTGATTGGGCTTGCCCGGCTGAATGAAGGAAAGATTCACGCCGTTGGCATACGCCCACTGATCCATAACCGCCAGACCACCCGGGGCCTCCCATAACGCGGCTTCTCCTCGCAAACCGACTTGATCGCCGCCTTCAGCCCCTCGTCATCTCTCTCCCGTGAGGATCGGTAGTAACAACTCGATTCGCCAAGCCCCAGGAGACGGCAGGCCCGGACCCGGCCCAATCCCTTCTCCGTAACCAATCGCTCCGCCTCCTCACGTTTCCTCCCGAGGCTTAAGAAAAACGGCTGATCAGATCCTTGGCCGCATCCAGCTCCAAGGCCTGTTGCGCCACGATCCTCTTCAAACGCCCGTTCTCATCCACCAGACCCTTCAGCCGCCTCACCTCGCTCGATCCCATCCCTCCATAACGGCTGTTCCAGGTCGAGATCGTGTTCGTGCTCACCCCGTACTTCCGGCTCAACTCCTGTTGCGTTACCCCGGCACGATACTCCGCCAGAATCTGCGTGATCTTCTCCTCCGTAAACCGGCTCCTTCTCATGGTTGATCCTCCTTCAATCCCCTCTCTTAGGAGACTGATTTCCAAGTTTCAACCACTCCAGTTAAGGGGACAAGACCGATCCTCCTGAACCCCCACCCCCGCCTCCCGGCCCGAAAGATGAAAGAACCTTCCAGGGTGGCTGCACACTGATCAGAGGCTAAATCTCCTTTACTTCAAATGGGATGGTGTTAGAATCCCCCCGTGGTACAAACGTCCAAGGTGCTGGTCGTTGATGACGAGAAATCGTACCTGGATGATTTTCTCTCCCTCTTTTCACGAAAATTTGAGGTAGTAACCGCCGCCGGCGGGCGAGAGGCATTGGCCCTGCTGGAAAAGGAGCCGGTGGCGGTGATTGTCTCCGATCAGAGGATGCCGGGGATGACCGGTTCCGAATTCCTCTCGGAGGCGGCTCGGCTCTATCCCCGGCAAGTCCGGATTCTTCTGACCGGTTATTCGGACATCGATGCGGTGGTGGAGGCGGTCAACAAGGGGGAGATCTATCGCTACATCTCCAAGGATACCCCGTTGAAAGAAATCGAACTGGTGGTCCGTCAGGGGTTGGAGAAATACAACCTGGAAGAGGCGAACCGCCAGCTCCTGCAGGCAAAGAAGCGGCTGTTGAAGACGCTCGCGGTTCAGGAGAATCTCTCCGTCGTCGGGACCTTCGGCCAGCAGATCCACCAGAGGATCGAGACCCTCGTGATGAACCTCTTCAACTACATCTTCCAGATGGGGAAGGAGCGGGATGAAAAGTCTGTGATGGATGAGTTTCAAAGACTCCAGGGGGCGCTCGCCCGGCTCCGTGAGCTCTCGTCTTTCTCCGAGCGGCTCCGCGACGGGACGAGCGGGATGGAGAAGACCGATCTGAACCACCTGGTCAGGGAGGCGGCCGAAAAGGCAAAGAAGGCGGCCAAGGATCCGGTTGATCTTTCCATGGATCTTGCGCGGGTCCCGGAGATACCGGTCCACCGCTACTCTTTTTTACGCGTGATGAAGGAGCTCCTGGAAAACGCCCTCCTCTTTGGACAAAAACAGGGTCCAAAGATCGCGGTCCGGACCCGTTATGAAGAGGCGACACGCGGGGGCGAGGAGGAATCAGCGATCCGGATCGAGGTGGAGGACAACGGCCTCGGGATACCGCCGGATCAGCTGTCGAAGGCCTTTGCCCCTTTTTACTCAACCTTCCCGTCTGTTGTCCCTCAAGGGGTTCCCCAGCCAGCCCCGGATGAGTATAACCTGGGACCCCACTTTCACTACGGCTTTGGGCTGCCGATCGCCCAGTGGATCCTCTGCATGCGGCATCAGGGAATGGTTGAACTGATGAGCCGACCGGGGAAGGGGACCACGGCGGTCATCACGATCCCTGTCGCCAGCGGACAATGAAGATCTGGAGAGACAAAAGAAGCGAAGAACCTCTGAAGAGGATGCTGGAGTTCGTGAATGCCGCCCAGAGGGGGGATTTTTCCATCACACTCCCGGTCACCTCGAGCGGGGAGCTGGGGGAGCTCGAGCGGGGGTTGAATCGACTCGTCGAAGAGATTCGGACCAACCGCGATCTTTGGGAAGAACAAAAGACCCTTCAGCGGGAGCTCAAGATCTCGCGCGGGATTCAGGCGACCCTGCTCCCCTCGTCCCTTCCGCAGGTTCCGGCGATGGAGATCGAGACCTTCTACCGTCCCGCGATCCAGATCGGCGGGGATTATTATGATTTTATCGAAATCGACACGAATCATCTCGGGATTGCGATCGCCGACGTCTCCGGCAAGAGTGTTTCGGGGGCGATGCTGATGACATTGGCCCGGAACACGCTTCGGGCCCAGGCGATGCTGACCCTCTCCCCCCAGGAGGTCCTGGAGAGGACCCAGAAGCTCCTCCTCCCTAACATCATGTCCCAATTTTTTGTTTCCATTTTTTACGCGATTCTTGATAAGAGGTTTAACCGGCTGGTCTGCGCGAATGCAGGCCATCCCCCCCTTCTGTATTTTCGGGCAGAGGCGGGGGAGTGTGAGTGGGTCCGGCCGAAGGGGATCGCGGTGGGGCTCTCACGGAACGGGCTCCGGCCGGTTTCTTCGGAGGAGAAGGAGTTGAGCCTCGGGCCGGGTGACCTCGCGTTCTTTTATACGGACGGGATCTCCGATACGACCGATATCCGCGGGAAATACTTTGGTCGAGACCGGATTGCGGAGATTGCGGTGAAGTCGGCCCCCCGGGGGGCCAAGGCGTTTCTCGCCGATCTGCAGGAGGCGTTGGCCTCGCACGGAGGCGATGGGCCCCAGGGGGACGACATGACAGGCGTTGTCCTGAGGCGGCTTGTGGCGCCATCCTGATCGAAAGGGGGGGGTATGGGTGAGATGAATGTTGATGTAATCAAGCCGGCGACCCGTTCGGACCTGGCGGTCATACGCCTCTCCGGGATCGTAGATGCCCTGACCCTCCCGGATCTGGAAAAAACCCTCCACGATCTGATGGGTGAAAAGCGATTTAATATCGTCGTCAACTGTCAAAAGCTCAAATTCATATCGAGCTCCGGGATGGGGCTCTTCCTCGGGATTCTCGGGGAGGTGGAGAAGCAGGGGGGGGCGATCTGTTTTTCCCAGGTCCTGCAGCCGGAGGTTCATGACGCGATGAACCTGCTGGGATTTTTTGATATCTTCCCGCTGTACAATCAGGAGGTCGAGGCGGTTCAACAATGCCGGCAAAGGACGTAACACCAAACGAGGTGACGCTCCCCTGTGACGCCTCGATCTTCGAGAAGGTCCGCGGTTTTGTCAGGCAGAAGGCGGTCGAGGCCGGATTTAACCAGAGGGAGGTGGGGCGTTTTATCCTGGCGGCCGATGAGGCCTGTTCGAACATCGTCAAGCATGCCTATCATTTTGACCCCCACCACAAATTGACCCTTTCCTGGCATCTTCGGGACGAGGATGCGATGTTGCAGATAGAGGATGACAGCCCGGTCCCGTATCTGCCGTCCCGAAACGATTTTGACCTCCCGACCAAGATCAAATACCGTCACACAAACGGTTATGGGAAATACCTGATCAACAGGGTGGTGGATGACGTCCAGTACGAAACGATCCCCGGTTCCCATAACAAGGTCTCCCTGATCAAGTTCAGAAAGGATCAGATCTCCCGACGGTCGAAGGACCCGCAGCTCAACCCGTATGACATTGCGCGGGTGAGGTCGTTGTCACTGCAAACACTCTATGAGGTGGGTGAGAGTCTGGGTCGTCAGGAGAATCCGGAGGAGCTGATGAAGATCCTCCTCTACTCGATCATGGGGAGATTGACGACGCACCCGGTGGTGATTCTGGCCCCCCTTCATCCGACCGCCCCGTTTGTTGTCGTCGGTGAGGTTGGTTTGTCCAAGAAGAGGGATATCGCCGAGCTGGCTCTCCCGCGCCACGGTTGGGTCGTTGAGACCCTCTGGGCCCAGCGGGGTCCGTTTCTGGTGGAGGAGTTTCGTCGGCTCAAGATCCCGCGGGAAGAGCTTGAAACGCTGGACAGCCTGAATGTAGTCCTGCTGGTCCCGCTCTTTGTCTTGAGGGGGCTTCGGGGGATCGTCGCCCTCGGTTCAAAGAGATCCGGAAAAACCTTCTCCGAGGATGATGTGAAGCTGGTCAGCTTCCTCGCCAACTACGTCCTTCTCCTGAAGGAGGGGTTGGAGAGAGGGACGTCTTCCTATCCTGTCACCCCGGGAGGGGATTTCAGGGCCGCGGTTCGTGCCGCGATCGCGCGTCTCGGGCAGGCCTGCCGTGAGAGCAAGATTGAAATCGACTTTGACGACTCCCGCGGTATCCCGCAGGTGGAGATGGAGCCGGAGTTTCTCCAAAAGGTTGTCTTCACCCTGCTGACCCATATCCTCTATCTGACACAGGAGGGGGAAGGGATCTCGCTGAAGCTGGAGTCTCTGCAGGGGGCTGGCAGCCTGACGATCCTTTACAACGGGACCCCTTTATCATTTGAGAAGGGGAAGGTTGGTTACAACCCTTTAATCGACCAGATCATGACCGGGACGATGCGGTTAAAGGAATGCCGAAAGGCGATTGAGGGGAGGGGGGGAGAGATCACGACCGATTCCAAAGGGGAAAAAGTTGTCGTGACATTTAAGGCCCCCCATCTTAAGAAAGTTTCCTGATGAGACGTCCATTAATAATTCTGATTTCCGTTGTTCTTCCCCTTGTCGCCGGGGCGCGATCGACCAGTTTTGACACGCTGAACTTTCGTCCGACGACGGATCAGGGGCTTTATCTGGCAGTTGAAGGGACCGATCTCCTTTCTCCGGAGGAATGGGTTGCCGGTTTTGTCCTCGATTATGCCCGATCCTCGCTCACAGGGATTGATCTGGCGGGGGTGCGACAACCGATCGTTAGGGACCTCATCGGCGGGCATCTCCTTGGGGCGTACGGGATCCTGGACTGGCTCGAGGTCGGTCTGAACCCGAATTTTGCCCTCCTTGAAAAATTCTTTGATCCGGTGACGGCTGCGGGGAGCAGCCGGGTCCGGATGGGGGAGACGCGCGCAAGCGCCAAACTGAGAATCTTTTCAAAGGAGGAGGCCCCCGTGGGGTTTGTGTTTGTCCCGTACATTGACCTCCCGACCGGTTCGGGTGCGAGCTTTGTCGGGAACAACAGCTTCTCCGGCGGCGGCACCTTTGCCGTGGAGACAAAGAGGATTGAGGAAAGATTGAGCTTCGCCTTCAATCTCGGTTATCTGATACGGGATCGTGTGAGTGTCTTGGGAACCCCCTTTGACGACCTCCTGACCTTCGGTCTTGCCGCCAATTTTCTCGTATTAAAGCGGCTCGAGCTGATTGCGGAATTTCACGGCGGTTCGATGATCAGCAATCTGGGGGTGGAATCGGGTACCCCTTTTGAGGGAGGGGGCGGGCTCCGCTACTTTTTTGATCCGGACCGGCGCTGGCAGCTGACATCGGCGGTCCAGATGGGTATCGGGGCCGGTTTGGGCAATCCCTCGGTTCGGGGTATCGTTGGGGTCGCCTACACCCCGCCGCGCCGTGTGAAGGGGGTCGAGGCGCAGGAGGCGATCACGGAGGTCTATCAGGTCTATGAGCTGAAGGAGGACACCTGTCCGTTTGATCTCCCCGGCAATCCCGTTGTGAGCGATCCGGCATGCCAGGCGGTCTTAGAGGAGCTTCGCCAAAAATGTCCCGACAAGCGCGAGTTCAAGATCGACCGGGACGACCCGCGCTGCCTGAAACTCTACCTGAGTCAATAGACCTTGAGCCGTGTGATGCGGAGGCCACGCGAGGTGAGACCGACATCAAACCCGACATCGGTTCCTTCCTTGAGGTCGGAGCGGTTCCTCCTCCCTCCCAGAAGGCGGATCTCATCCAGGTGGAAATAAACCTCATGACCCTTTTCGTCCCGGACAAATCCGTACCTCCCTTGCGGAAAAAACTTGAGAATCTTTCCATGCCGGAAATTGTCTCCCGGGTATTCCATGGGGGGAGCTTATGAGAATCTTCCTAACCGGCGCAACAGGATTCATGGGCCGGCATCTCCTGAAACGACTCGTTCAAGAGCGGCATGAAGTGCGGTGCCTGTCGCGTTCCGGTTCTCAGGCGGACCGGCTCGTGGGGGAGGGGATTCAGGTGGCGCCGGGGGATGTCCTCGAGCCGG
>CAYWRF010000014.1:6378-19917 GCA_964460495.1 uncultured Pseudomonadota bacterium
ACAGAAGAACGGGATCCGTCGCTTCATCCAGATGAGCGCCTTGGGGGTTCGACCGGACGCGCGGAGCCGTTATCACCAGACGAAATTCAAGGCGGAGGAATATCTGAAGCGATCCGGTCTTGATTACACAATCTTCCGCCCGTCGGTCGTCTTTGGGCCGGGCGACGGGTTTGTCAACCTGGTTGCGACGATGGTCAAGAGGGCGCCGATCGTCCCGCTGCCGGGGGGAGGTCACAACAGGCTTCAGCCGGTCTCGGTCTACGACGTCGCCGAATTTTTCACGCGAGCGGTTTCAGAGCCGAGGGCCTCGCGTCAGACCATCGAGCTGGGAGGCAGTGAGGCGCTCGAGTACCGGGAGATTGTCGCTCGGGTGATGCAGACGCTCGGGAAAAAGAAACCGGCCGTGTCGGTCCCGCTTTCGTTGATGAGATTCCCGGTCTGGTTGATGGACCGTCTGGTTCCGGGCCTCACACCGATTACGTGGGACCAGTTCCTGATGCTCCAGGAGGACAACACCTGTACCATGCGCCCCGCGCTCGATCTCTTTCCCTTGCAGCTCCGTGATTTTGATCAGGGGATAAGGGAGTATTTACTGAGTGAACCGGGGAAGTAGTTCTGGATTTTTTGTTTACAAAACTAAATTTACATGTAAAACGAGTTTGTGTTTCTGAAGTGTCTCTAAAGTCTAAAAATCATTGAACACCTGGCTGAAGTCGGGTAGAAATCATCTCTCCAATGAAGAAGACCTTTCTTGCCCTCCTCATTTTTTCAGCGGTCGGTCTTGTCGCCTCGATCGTCATGACCCGGATGCATTTCGAGCTGGAGAAGGGGGGATTTGAGGAGAAGAGTTTTTGCAACATCTCCGAGACGGTCGATTGCGACACGGTCCTCGCGAGCCGTTACGCCAAGGTCTTTGGGATCCCGACCGCGCAACTGGGCCTCCTTTATTACCTCTTCTTTTTTCTCGCCTCGCTCTATGCCTGGGGATCGGAGAAGGAGAGGGGACGGATACTCGCCTTTCTCTTCCCCGCCTCGGTTGGGGCGCTCCTCTATTCCATCGGCATGGCATTTATCTCGTTTGTCCATCTCCAGACCGTCTGTCTCCTCTGTCTGACAACCTATGTCGCGAACCTCGCGATTGTTTTCCTGGTCCCGCGCGCGCAGGGGCTGGGCCTCCGCGCTCTCTTTCACTGGCCCCTTGTGGTGTTTCTCATCTTTGTGGCGGGGGGGTTGCTCGTCTTCAAGGGTTTTCAGGAAAAACAACCTCCGAGATTCCCGATCTCCCGGGAGGAATACCTAAAACTCTTTTACGCCGCAAAACCGGTCCCGTTTGAACTCGCCGGGAGGCCTGTCTGGGGGAATCCGGAAGGTCGGGTGACGATCGTCGAATTTTCAGATTTCCAATGTCCCTATTGTCGCCGGGCCGCCTTTACGCTGAAACCGTATCTCGGAGAGTTCAAGAAGGATGTCCGGTTATTTTTTGTCCATTACCCTTTGGACAATGCCTGCAACAAATCGATCACGAGGCTCTTTCATCCGGTCTCCTGTCTCGCCGCCAAGGCGGCCGAGTGTGCGCACCAAAAGGGGAAATTCTGGGAGTTCCACGACGAGGTCTTTCAACATCAAAAGAAGATCTCTCGCGAGACCCTGATGAAGATCGCGGCCAAAACCGGCCTCGACCCGGAGTGGTTTAACGTCTGCCTGATCTCCGGCGAGGTGGAGGCCTCCGTTGCCGAAGATATCGGAGAAGGGGACAAGTTCGGGGTGCATGGGACCCCCGCCCTCTTCATCAATGGGCGTCCTCTTCCGGACTGGACGGACCCGGAGAGGCTGCGGTGGGTGGTTCAGGCCGAACGGCTAGCGGGGCGGTAAAGTTCTTCGGGTCGGCCGATACCTGACTGGCAACGGTCTCCGGGATCAAATAAAGATTCTCTCCAACCCGCAGATAGACCTTCCATCCGACCGGGCTCTTCTTTCCCAGAGAGATCTTCGTCTGTTGTCCATCTTTGGAGGTCAGTGACAATTCCTTCGAGGGGGACTCTAGCCCGTAAGCGTCCCATTGAGGCCCCTTGACCGCGACCGGTTCTGCCCTTGGGGAACTCCAAAACTCAAGAAAAGAAAGGATCTTGCCCGGATCAACCTTCTCCGTCATCCCCTCTGCCTTCCACTCCCCCTTCTCATCGGTTTTCAACAGAATTTTTTTCTCCCCCTCCGTCACCTCGAAGGAGGCGATCTCATCACGCGAAACGGTATAGGGAGAGACCTCGGCCTCCCTCTCCGGCCCCTCCCAGAATCGCCAGGTGAGAAACAGACAGACCGCCAGCAGGAGGGCGATCGCTGTCGGCAGTGCCCGCTTCATAGTCGCCTCCTCTTCCACCAGTAGATCCCTCCCGCCCCGAGGATCATAAAGGGATAGCCGACCTGTGTGAAGTAGAAGATCACCTTTGCCCTCTCCGGTGTGATGCTGACCGACCGGAACTCCGGCGTCTTCGGCCTGATCGTGACCTGATCCTTCTCCCCCACGAGCCAGCCGACCATGTTGAGGAACAGGTCGAGATTCCCCGGGGCCTGGATCAGCCCGTTCGAAGGGAAATCGGCATCACCCACAACAATGATCCTTCCGCCGGATTGGTCGGTTATCGCCACACCCAGAGTCAACGGCCCTTTCCGATCCTTCTCCTTGTCGAAGCGCGGCTCGGACCCCTCGGTCAGGGTCGTTTCTCCCCAGGCCTCCGGTGAGGTCGTCAGGAGGGGGACGATCCCCTCTTTCTTCTCCTCCGAAATCCCAAGACTGCGGGCCAGGGAGAAGATAGGGGAGAGATCTTTAAGCCTTTCCGTTATTTCATGATTGCCAAGGAGCGGGGAGGGGTAGTGGGCCCCCAGGAGGAAGTGTCTCTTCGGGTCGATCACCAGGTCGTTCTCCCATGTGACCCCCATCGATTCGAGGGTCCGCCGGGGGCCGGACGAGACCATCGGGTCTCCCATCACAAGGAGGGGTTTTCCCTTGAGGGTGTAATCCTGTATCGCACGGTCCTCTGCCTCCGGGATCATCTGACGCCCCCCCGCAATCAGGAGGAGATGGCAGAGATCGAGGTCCTTTTTATCCTTCAGGCTCAAGGCGGTCACCTCAAAATTGCCCTTCTGGAGAAAGTCCCGGGCCTGGGAAAAACCGGCAGGGGAGGGGTCGTTCAACCCCCGCTCTCCATGCCCCTCGAGATAGCAGACGACCGGAGACTTCTCCCGGGAGACCTTCAAGAGCGCGTTCGTGAACAGCCCCTCACCGATAAACTCGGGGAGGGCCGATCCGCTCCTCCGCGAGTAGTCGAACAGCTGTGATTTGTAGACCTCCTTCCGGTTTTTTCCGGAGAGAAAGATGATTGTGCCGTCCTGCGAGATCCCGTACTGGATCGCCTTCTCCAGATCGGCATCCGGATTGATCAGCTGGTAGTCGATCTGACGCGACCGCTCCCCATATTCCCTCAAGGTGTCATCGACCTTTCTCTCGATGAAGAGGTCGTTCGGATCCCCCCCCTTCTGGAAGAAGGCAAGGATCTTGACCGGGACCTCCAGCCGGGCGAGGGTCTCGACCGTCATGTCGGAGAGGGAAAATTCACGGTTGGCTGTCGCATCCCACCGCCAGGCGAAGCGATCCGCAATCAGATAGAGAAAGAGAGAAACGGCCAGGACAGCCAGGGTCTGAATCAGCGCATTGGTGCCGTAGATCTTCCTGGGAATTTTTAAATTTATCGCCATCGTTCTGCCTCCAGATACCGAACGGTCAGGAAGAGAAACAGGAATGTGAAGAGGAGGTAGTAGGAAAAATCCGCAAGGTCCAGGACCCCCTGACTGAACGCCTCCAGGTGTTTCAGAATCGAGAGGGAGGCTCCGACCTCGCCGCCGACCTCATCCAGAAACCAGAGGGTCAGAAGCAGGATAAAGCAGAAGAGCGCTGCGATCAACTGGTTGCGGGTCAGCGCGGAACAGAAGAGACCGCAGGCGATAAAGGCGCTGCCGATCAGCAGCAGACCCAGATACGAGAGGGCAAGCGGGCCGATGTCCGGCTCCCCTGAGAGAAAGAGGAAGACCGGATATTCAACGGTCAGCAAGAGGAGCAGGGCGAGCAGCAGGAAATGGGAGAGAAACTTCGCGAGCACGATTTGAAGATCGGAGAGGGGGGCGGTCTTTAAGAGCTCGAGCGTCCCCGATCTTCGCTCCTCCGCGAAACTCCTCATCGTCAGAAGCGGGGCCAGAAAGAGGAGGATCACGGCGATAAAGTAGATCATCCCGCGCATCGAGGCCTCCGGGAGGTGATAGGGGCTCGGTCGTGTCACGTGGGCCGAAAAGGCAAAACCGGTGATGAAGAGGAAGAGGGCGAAGAGCGCCGCCGCGATCGGGGTCGAGACGGAGATTCTGAGGTCTTTTTTAATGAGCGGCCACATGGTCCCCCTCCCCTGTCAGTTTGAGGAATAGCGCCTCCAGGTCTGTCGTGTACTCCTTGACCTCCTCGACCCCAGGCGTTGCCTCCAACCGCGATCGGACGCCGTTTTCGGAGCTGACGGTCACCAGATACCTCTTCTTTTGGGTCTTTCCGGCGAGCTCGGCGAGCGTCCCGTCCGCAACGATCCGGCCTCGATTGATGATCACGACCCGGTCGCAGATCGCGGTCACCTCCTGCAGGATGTGAGAAGAAAGGATGATCGCCTGACGCCCTTTCAGCTCTGCGAGAAGGCTCCGGATCTCCAGGATCTGTTTCGGATCGAGCCCGATCGTCGGTTCATCCAGTATCAGGACCTGCGGGTCGTGGATCAAGGCCTGGGCGATCCCGAGGCGTTGCCGATACCCCTTGGAGATGTGGGCAACGAGTCGCCGACGGACCTCAATCAGCCCGATCCGTCTTAAGAGTTCCTCGATCCTTTTTTCAGCCTGTTTCACCTGATGGAGGCCGGCGACAAACCGGAGCGTCTCTTCCACGGTCAGTTCCGGGTAGAGGGGGGGTGTTTCGGGAAGATAGCCGATCTTCTTCTTCGCCCCGATCGGGTCCTTAAGGAGATCGATCCCTCCGATCAGGACATGGCCGGAGGAGGGGGGCATATAGCCGGTCAGGATCCTCAGTGTGGTTGTCTTCCCGGCGCCGTTGGGGCCCAGGAGTCCCACCACCTCGCCCGCCTTGACCGAGAAGGTGACCTTCTCGATCGCGGGGATCGGACCGTAGTGCTTTGTCAGCTCAGTTGCCTCAATCATGGTGCAAGATCGGCCGGGGCCCCCTGCGCCAGCAGCTTGTCAATCCTCTGGATCCGTTCACGCGCCTCGGCCGCCTCCGAGGTTTTTATATATTTCTCGATCACACGGTTCAAGAAAATCTTCGCATCCTCATACGACTGCTGCTCAAAGAGGCAGAACCCCTGCTTCAGGATTGCCCCGGGGACCTTGTCACTCTGCGGATAACTGTCGACCACCTTTTGAAACTCGACGATCGCCACCTTGAAATCCCGCAGGGCGTAGAGTGCTTCCCCCTTCCAGTATTGGGCGTTGTCCGCGAGAGAGGATTGCGGGTATTTTTTTAAGAAGTCGTCAAAGGCGCGGATCGCCTCACGGTACTCTCCGACATTGACCCGGGTCAGGGCGACCCGGTAATCGGCCTCCTCGTTCGCCTTGGCCCCCTTGGCGCCGGCAGGTTTTTTTGAGAGCAGTTCCTCCAGCTGCTGTCTGTGGAGGGAGAGACGCTCCTCGATGCCGGTCAGACGGTAATCGAAGTCCCGGAGGAGCTTGCCGCTCTTCTCAGACTCTTGCTGGAAGAAATAGCGGGTCTCCTCGAGGAGCCCTTTCAGGGACTGCAGCTCTTCCCGGATCTGTTTGACCTCCAGCGTCGTCTCCGCCAGGATCTTGGCGTTTGACTCCTGAACCCTTTGGAGCTCCTTCAGGTCCTTTTTGGCGGGATCGGCCCAACAAAGCGCGCCGATCAAAACGAGGCAACCTGCCAGAAAAAACTTGGTCATGAAAAGTTTCTCATAAAAAAAGGCCACGGCAATGTCGCTCGCCGTGGCCTTTACCTTTTAAAGGCTAAACCTGTCTACTTTGTGAACTCTGCCCGGCGATTTTTCCACCAGCAGCTTTCGTTATGGCAGGTCTCAAGCGCCTGCTCTTCTCCGAGGCTCTTCGTCTTGAGACGTTTCCCATCGACTCCCAAAGAGACGATATAGTCCCTGGCAGAACCGGCACGCCGGTGGCCGAGGGCGATGTTATATTCCTCCGTCCCCCTCTCGTCGCAGTGTCCCTCAATTGTCGCATTGGTCTTTTCATGCTCCTTGAGGTACTTGGCGTTATTGTCGAGGACCTTCTTGAACTCCGGCTTGATATCGGACTTGTCAAAATCAAAGTGGATCTTCTCCATCCCCTTGATCTTGTCGCCGCCCGCGACCTGCGGCTTCGACTGTTTCTGACACCCGAACGTCAGGGCCAGACCAGCTACTGCCACGAACACGATGATCGATTTCTTCATATTGTCCCCCCCTCCTCACTGGGAAAATTCCAACAAACTGAATTTAAATAACTTTTTCCTGACGAAAGATCTGGCGTGAGATCTATTTGAGGGTGCCGAAAATGTCAACAGATTTCAAGACCCGGAAAAATCCCTGGACTTAAAAGGGGGAGGGGCGATACTAGAAAATGTCATGCCTCAGAGAACCCGCTATGAGGTGCGGGTGGTCGACCCGTCGCCGCTCGCACGCAACATGTACCAGATCCTCTTTTCGGGTCAGGAACATTTCCGGGTGACCTTCTCCGACGATTTTGCCTCCCTCGCCAAGCAGAGTGTCCGTTTTCGTCCGGACCTCCTTCTGGTCAACGGAAATTTGCTCAAGGAGAAGGTTCCTCCAGCGGGGCCGGCCCCGAAATTCCCCTGTTCCACGATTGCCCTCGTCTCCAGGGGTGAGATGGATCTGAAAGAGGCCTTTTCCGAGATCCGTGACCTCTCGCTCCTGGAGAAACCTTTCTACCCTTACGATCTCCTCTCGCTGGCAAACCGGTTGATCCATGACAGGCAGGAGACCCCGAGGCGCGGCAGACCGTCACGCGGCGACTCGCCGCGCGGCCGGCCGTCCAGAAGGAGAAAGAGGGGGAGATGAACGGACAGGAAAAAAGGGTCTTTCCACGCAAGAAGCTCCGAACCCGTGTCGTTTTTGAGGATGAAAAGGGTGAGGGTTTTATCTACTTTTATTCGACGGACGTCAGTGTCGGCGGGATTTTTTTCGAATCGGATGTCCCGTTGAAGCTCGGGACCCGTGTCTTCCTCTCCTTTGCCCTGAGTGACGGAGAGAGGGCGATCCGAGCGACAGGCCAGGTGGTCCGGGTTGAGAGGGAATCGGGCTCCGGTTTTGTCGTGTTGGGGGTCGGGATCAAATTTCTGGAGCTTGCCGAGGCGGACCGGAGACGGATCGGCAGCTATGTTGACACGTCAGGATAGGAATTCGTTAATCCTCATAAGCCCCTCCAGATTGTGAACATCCTCGGCCAACGCCGGGATCGTCTGACAGAAGGCCTTTTTCCCTCCCATCTTTTTCAGGACCTGGATCGCATTTTGGTCCCGGAGCGAGAGGGCCCGGCATCGGTCAACAGCCTCAATCAACTTGTTCTGGAGAGGTCCCGGGAGCCCCGCTATTTTCTGCATCTCGGACCTCGTCACCTCCGGGAAGACGCGGTTCACCAGAAAACCAAGGAACGGGAGCCCCGCCTCGCTGATCTTCTGACGGAAGAACAGGGCATCCTGGATCGTGATCGAGGCGGTGCCGGTCACCAGAAGAAAACCGGTCGTCTCGCTCTTGAGGAGCTGGCTGACCCCCTCTGCCCTCTGATGAAAACCGCCCAGGAGATCTCCCAGGAGCGAGATCATCCGGGAGAGGTCCTTCAGGAAGTTGAGGCCGGCGAGTCGATCGAAGACCTCAAAGACCCGGTCGATCCCCTTCTGAAGCAGCCCCAGACCGGTCCGGCTGGCGAAGAGACCTGGCATCAGGAAGAATTTCACAAGGCTGCTGGAGGTCAGGTGCGCCATCTTTTGCGGGGCATCGAGGAAGTCGAGGGCGTGTCGGGTCGGCGGTGTGTCAAGGACCAGGAGGTCGAATTCAGGGCGGCTGTTCAGCTCATAGAGTTGTTCCATCGCCATATACTCCTGGGAACCGGAGATCATCGAGGACATCTCCTGATAAAGCCGGTTTTCAAGGATCGCCTCGCAGGCTGACGGTGAAGGGGCATATTTCCGGATCAGATGGTCGAAGGCCCGTTTGGTGTCGAGCATCATCGCATGGAGTCGTCCTTGGCACTGGGAGAGGGGCACCTCTTTAGGCTCGTTCAGGAGTTCCTTGAGCCCCAAGGCGGAGGCGAGACGCCTCGCCGGATCGATCGTCAGGACGATGGAACGCCTCCCCCTCCGGGCCGCCTCGAGTGCTATCGCCGCGGCGAGTGTCGTCTTCCCGACACCGCCGCTGCCGCAGAGGACCAATCTTTTTTTCTTTAGAATCGCCTCGGTGAGGTTCATAAGGACCTCTCAATCGCCTCGCTTAAATGCTCAATTTCCGGAAGACCGAATGAGGTCGAAAAGAGGAAGGGGACGCGGATCAGCGGTTGATTCGGGAATTGTTGCTGGATCCTTTCGGCATAAAATTCGGAGTGATCGGCCCTCATCTTCTGGACCTGTATCGCCTGCGGGGCCCTCGAGCCGATCGTTTCCCATTCCCGGTCTGTGAAAAATCGATCGAGATGCTGGTTCAGGAAGATCGGTCCGAGCCTGAGGCCGGTCTGATTTCTCAGGGCGCTCTCCGTCTCAAAAAGTTCCGTCACCGGCAGCTCCTCAGGGAGCGTGACCGCGGCGATGACGGTCTTTTCCCGGTCGTGCAGGAGTTGGTCAATCTCGTCGGCGTGGGTCTTCAGCGGCCCTCTCCGGACCGCCCCCCCGACGATCGAGGCGATCTTCAAGAGCGCGATCGCATGGCCGGAGGAGGGGGCATCAACGATCACCAGATCGTAGGGATCGACCAGCGACCAGACCTTCCCGATCGAGATCAGGTCTGCGAGACCGGGGGTCCCTTCGATAAAATTCCGGACCAGCCGGTTTCCGAAGACGGCACGGGTGAGGCTTTTCAGCCGGATCTGCAGGAGCACATATTCCCGAAAAGCCTCCTGGGGTTTGATGTTGATCGACCAGAGGCTCGGCAGGAGCTCCACCTCGCGGTGACCGGTCGGTTCCCGTTCCAGGAGATGCGCGACCTGTTCCTCCGAGTTGATCTCCGCGAGAAGGACCTTTTTGCCCCCCTCGGCGGCGGCGAGGGCGAGGGCGAGGCTGACCGTTGTCTTCCCGACCCCTCCCTTTCCCGTTACAATGAGGAGTTTTTTAGAAAAGAGGTCTGAAAGACTCATTTCTCATATTTCTTGAGACGGGTCTCCAGGAGGTCGATCTTTTGCCGGAGGGCGCGGACCTCGGCCTGCACCGAGGGAAGTGTCGAGACAGACTCAATCGCCGATTTCAGTTTTCGCCCCGCCTCCTCGCGGGCATGGGTGATGGAGGAGACCGCCGGGGAGATGGAGCTCTGGACAAAGTCGACGATCTTTTCGCCTCCGCTCTGGATGATGTTCCGGAGTGTCGGCAGCGGGAGCAGGCTCTTCTTCTGCTTCTCCTGTTCAAAGATGATCTGGGTCAGCGTGACGCTCGTCAGGTCCTCCTGGGTTTTGTTGTCGACGATCTGGACATCCTCCCCCTCGCGGATCATGACGGCAATATCCTCCAGCGTCACGTAACGGCTGGCCAGGGTGTCATAGAGCTTTCGGTTCGGGTACCGCTTGACCAGGCGTTTTTTCTTCGGAATCTCCTTCATGGGGTCTTCTTCTCCTCATCCTTCTTTTCTTCCCGCTTGGTCCCCTTCCTGAAATTCCGGATCGCCTGGCCGAGAGACGAGCCGATTGTCGGGAGCTTTCCGACCCCGAAGACGATCAGGACGATCAGCAGGATGATCCCCAGCTCCCACGGCCCCAGCCCGCCGATCCCCGCCTGCGTCATCGGTGTGTCAAAAGGCATGGGGGGGGACTAACATCGGGGAGGGGGGTTGTCAAATATCCGATAAAAAAACTGGTTGCAAACAGTGAAAAACAGGTCCTGAATGGCACGCAACCATTCATGACCCGTGAGCAGGTTGATATCAAGAGAGGGGATGGAACGACAATCGTCAGTCGGGATTTCAGGGAAATCCTTGCCTTTGATGTCTCAGGGAGTGGGTCACCCGTAAGAGTCTCTCTTCCGGGGACACCGAGAATCAATGATATGGTGAGGACCCTGATTCAGGACCGATCTACTTTTCCCGATGCGATATTGAAGCGGGGGCAGCAACCCTCCTGGGCGGTCGCCAACCCTTTATCGGTCACGGGACAACCGTTTGGAAGACGGCATTGTGAAATCGGCAATTACGAATACTCGATACTTCCATTTTGAAGGTTAATTCGTGCCTCAAGAGAACCCAGCAAATCCATTCCCAGGAGGCCGTCGATCGGGCTTCCCGTTGGAAGTGTGTGGCCAACAATTGGAAATCTTCCGAACTCTTTGCCTAAGCAGTGAAACAGGGGGATCGTGACCCTTGGAGCCATGAGAATCCCACTTCCCGTTATAATTCGGACATGATCTTTGCTTTCAGCAGGAGAGATGCCTATTGCTTCAAGAGCTTCGACTGGAATGATGGTGTAGGTGGACCCTGTGTCTACAAGAAGTCTCAGCATTATTTTTCCACGCGTGCCTTCCAAACAGGCCCGGGCAACGAACAATTTCCCGATCGAAATTAATTTGTAGGATCTCATTGAACAAAAAACATGACGGCAACGTCAGAAGGGACCGACCCCATGTACTCTACAGACAGATTTTTTCCGGAAGATCGACTTAAAGCCTTATAAATTTCCTCTTTGCTGGAAGCATGGGCCAGAACATGCCCCTCCTTGATTTCCAAGTCTTGTTCCAGCCGGTCAAACTCCACAAGGACCCATTCATTAGGATATTTCCTTTTAATTTCTTCAAGATTCATGAGGACCTCCAGCTCTCCCCAATATAGTGCATCTCCTTCTGACAAGCAAGGGAGGGGTTAAATATTTCCCCTCATCGCCTCAAGGGTCTTTTTATAGTCCGGGCTCTTGAAGATGGCGGAACCGGCAACGAAGACGCTCGCCCCCGCCTCGGAACAGGGGCCGATGTTGTTAACCTTGACCCCGCCATCCACCTCGATTTCAACAGCCAGCTGCTTCTCTTTCACAAGTCTGGCCAGTTCACTGACCTTGGGCAGGCACTCCGGGATAAATCCCTGACCGGCCCAGCCCGGATTGACCGTCATGATTAGAATCATCTCAACCTGATGGAGGTACGGGAAAACCGCGGAGACCGGTGTTTCCGGGTTGATCGCGATCGACCGCCGCACGCCGCATTTTTGGATCAGATCGAGGACCTTTCTGAGATCCCGGCATGCCTCAAAATGGACGGAGATCGAGTCGGCGCCCGCCTTCGCAAACGCCTCCACCTGTTTTTCCGGATGTTCGATCATCAGGTGGGCATCGAGCGTCAATTTTGTTGCCCGGCGGGCTGCCTCGACCAGGATCGGCCCGGCGGTGATCACCGGCACGAAGTGGCCGTCCATGATGTCCAAGTGGATCCAGTCGGCCCCCGCCGCCTCAACGGCACGGATCTCGTCGGCAAGCCTTCCAAAATCAGCCGAAAGGATGGAGGGGGCGATTTTTTTCATTTTACCCAAGAACGGCTCCCGGTTTTAGCGGATGCCCCTTGAGAAACTCCGTCGCCGGCATCCGGCGTTTCCCTTCTAGCTGAACCTCTTTTAAAAGCAACGATTCTTGACCGCACGCCACCTCCAGCCCGAGCGGGCCAACTGCCAGGATCGTCCCGGCAGCCTCCGGTTTGTGTCGCGGCAGGGCCTCTGCCTGAAGGACCTTGAGGAACCTTCCCTCAAGGAGGGTGAAGGTGCCCGGCCAAGGGGTCATTCCCCGGATCTGGTTACAGATCACCCTGGCCTTGTTGCCAAAATCAATCCGGCCATCCTTCTTCTTCAGGGAAGGGGCAGTTGTCGCCTCACGATCATTCTGGGGGATCGAGTTCAGTTCATTCCTCTTCAGAAGATCAACCGTTTCTGCCAAAAGATCGGCGCCGGCATTTGCGAGACGCCGGGAGAGCGATTCGACCGTGTCTTCCGGCTCGATCGGGAGCCGTTTCTGCAAGAGGATCGGTCCGGCGTCCAGCTTGTCTGTCATGAAAAGCGTTGTGACCCCTGTCTCCGTTTCCCCGTTGATCAGCGCCCACTGGACCGGCGCGGCCCCGCGGTATTTTGGCAGCAGCGAGAAGTGGACGTTGACGCATTTTTGCAAAGGGATGTTCAACAGTTCGTTCGGAAGAATTTTACCGTAGCCGACCACCACAATCAGATCAGACTGAAGCGATCGGATCTGCCGGACAGTCTCTTCATTCAGTTTCTCCGGCTGGAGCAACGGGAGATTCCGTTCCCGTGCGAATTGGGCCACCGCGCACGCCTGCAATTCCTGCCCCCGCCCGGCCGGCTTGTCCGGCTGGGAGACCGCCGTGACAATCTCGTCTTGCCCCTCGAGCAGTCTCTTCAGGGGCGGGATCGCGATCTCGGGGGAGCCCATGAAGAGAATTCTCATCTTACCCGATATAGGCAGGACCCTTCCCATGCGCGATCTCCTCTTCCACCTTTTCCCCCCGCGCCAGTTTCTCCAGCCTCTTTTTATAGAGGTCCCGTTTCAACCGGGAGAGCCGATCGACCAAAAGGATCCCGTCCAGATGGTCCATCTCATGCTGGAAGGCAACGGCAAGAAGATCCTCCCCGGACCACTTCTTCAACTGGCCATGCTGATCGAGCGCCTCGACGACGATCTTCTTTGATCGCTCGACCGGCACGATCAGTTGCGGGAGAGAGAGGCACCCCTCTTCCCAGACAATCTTCTCTTCACGAGAGAGGAGACGCGGGTTGATCAGGACCTTCGGGTCCCGTTTCCTTGTCTCTCCCTCGAGACGGCCGACATCAACCACAAGGACCCTTTGCAGGATCCCCACCTGCGGCGCCGCCAACCCGACCCCCGGTGCCGCATACATCGTCTCGAACATGTTATTGACGAGCCTTCGAATCTCCGCGTCAACCGACCCCACCGGGAGCGATTTTTTTTTGAGGAGAGGGTTGGGGTATTTAAGTATGTCGAGAATCATAAGCAATCAGCAATCGGCAATCAGCAATCAGCTTTTAGCTGAAAGCTGATCGCTGAAGGCTTTTTTTACATCATCTCCACCGGATCCACATCCACCAGCATCCTTGTCCCTGAGGGTAGGTCATTTTTCACAAAATCGTCAAGCAACGGCTGGAGGTGGCGGTGGAGTTTTACGAACTCCCGGCTCTTGATCAGGAGATGCCAGCGGGATTTGCCGCGGAGCCGGGAGAGCGGGCAGGGGGCTGGACCCAAAATGCTAAATTCGAAATTCGAAATCCGAAATCCGAA
>CAYWRF010000015.1:0-19909 GCA_964460495.1 uncultured Pseudomonadota bacterium
CTAAAGTGGCGTGGAAACTCACGCGGTGCCGCGATTGAGTGAGCTTTTATTTAGCGCTCAGACAGGTCCTCGGGGCCTCCAAGGGTGAAACTGAGGGATTACTGCCCTCGTTGTTCGAGAGAGTTGAGGAGCGAGGGGAGAAAGACGAGGGTTGACAGGAGGCAGGTGGCAACACCCAGAACCGCAAGAAGTCCCATTGAAAAAAGCCCCCGGTGGACCGTAAAAAGGAGTCCCAGGAAGCCGGCGGCATTGGTCGTTGAGGCCAAAACGCACGAAAGACCGGTGCTGGAAAGGACCCTGGACAGGGATCCAGGCCCTTCCTCACGATACCGGTGCATGACGTGGATCGCATTGTCGATCGACATCCCCATCACCGCCGGCAGGATGATCATGTTGTAAAAGTTGAATCGGATCCCGCCAAGAGACATGACACCCAATAACCAGAGGACGCCGGTCAGGATCGCCAGGAGGACGAGTCCCGAAGGCCCCTTTTTCCTGAAATCGAGAAAGACGAAGAGGGAGACGGAAAAGAGAGAGAATAAGAGGACCCTCGGAAGATCACGAAACATCGTCTTTAATACGATGCCGTAAATGATGGCGTCGCTGGAGGGATAAAAGGTCCCCACCGGGAGTTCTGCCTTTCCGATATCGTTTGAGAAGGCGATTGCGTTCCGTCCGTTGTCCATCTCCAGCCTCGGCAGGGCGTTAATGAAGAAGAGCCCCCAGAAGATCTCTTTTACCTCGGCCGGGATTGCCGATTCGTCAAACGGTTCCGCCTGGCCGAGCGCCTCCTTAAATCGGTCAAGATCCTTCTTCTGCTCCCCCTTGACCAATTTCAAGGTTGGGTCCTTCAGCATCTCCCTCATTTCAGAGATCACCTTCATCTTGTCTCCCTGATCGGGCGGGACCAGGTCGTAGTAAGAGCGGGTCGTGTCGATTGTCGGGCTCTCCCTGTCGGCCTCCTTTTTTTGCCGGAAATGCCCTTTGAGTTCCTCCGCCTCCTCTCTGGAAGAGATGATCGCGACGGCGGGATTGTTCACCCGGGACATCGTTTCCCTCTGTTTTTCCTTGGCGATGCGGATCTCCGGGATATCGGCCCGGATCTTCCGGGAGTCATATTCAAAACCGATCCCGAACGAGGCGATCAGGGAGACTCCGGTCACAACGGCCGGGAGGACCAACACCCACCTCTTTTTCATGAATTGCCAGCCTTTGGATCTCTCCCGGAGCGGGGCCGGTTTGATCTTGAGGAGGCCGACCTTTTCGGCGAGGATCAGAAGAGAGGGGAAAAATGTCAGGTAGAGCAACAGGATTGTCCAGAGCCCGATCCCGGCGATCAGTCCAAAGTCGGAGAAACCGCGGAAGATCGTGCCGATCAAAAGGAGAAAGGTCACCGCGACCGAGGCGACTGAGGTCAGGATCGCCCTCGCAACCGGTCCAAAAATCTCCTTCAACGCCTCTTCTATTGTGCCGCCGCCCGCGCGACATTCGTGGTAGCGGCTGAAGATGTGGATCCCGTTCTCGATCCCGAGACCTCCGAGGATCGCAAAAAGGAACGAAGTGATCACGGAAAGCTTGCCGATGAAGAGGGAGGAGAGGGCAAACCCGATCGGGAGTCCCAACAGGAGCGGGGCGAAGATCAGAAGGACCGTGATCGGGTTCCTGAACCGGAGGAGGAGCGGGAGAAAGATCGCGAGCCCCGAGATCAGGCCGGCCCGTTTGAGATCCCGCACAATCGCGCGGTACTCGAGCACCTTGGAGGCGCCTGCAACGTAGATTTTCAGATCCGGTTGGATGGAGGCGGGGTTCTCCGTCTTTAAAAAAGCGGTCATCTGATCATAAAATCGGGAGGCGGCGCCGATCGAGGGATCCGGGTCCCTTGAGCCGACATAGAAGGTGATCAGCCTCTGATCGGCGCTGGTAAAGTAGGGGCTTTTCCCGGCGTCCGAATATTCTCCACGGTATTTCGTCTCCAGGTCCTTGAAGTCAAATTCTGCCTCGTCATCCAGATCCAGCAGGAGGCCTTTCAGCTTTTCCCGCTCAATCCTCCTCTGGATTCTCTGCCGGATCGTTTGCAGGTCCTCGAGTTCGAGGTAGAGGAGCTTGTGCTTGTCAAAAAAATCGTAACCCGCCTTTCGCTCCGTAATCTTTCCGACAAACGGTTGGGTCCGGAGGCGTGCCGCCAGGTCCGTCATGTACCGGAGGCTCCCCTCCGGCGAATCGGACTCCAGAACGATCGCGATCCGGGTCCCGGTCTCCATCTTCTGGCGAATCTTCAGGAGACTCTGGACGTTGGGTTGGTCTGGTGGGAGGAGGTCAATGGGATCGGTGCTGATATTTCTGAAGAGCCGGACCGTCGGCGGGACAGAGAAGGCGCCGGCGATCAGAAAAAAAAGGAGCAAGAGCGGCCAAAATTTCAGGGTTCCCCTTGAGAACATCCGGGACCCTTCTCATTTTTTTTCGTCGTTGACAACATCCCGATTTGACCCGACAAAAGAGGGATGGAGGTGACGTCGTTCGGAGACTTCAAGGGGGGTTATCAGGGCGAAAGACCCCCGCCGATCGTTGCCGAGATCCCGTTTGATTTGGAGACCGCCGTCTCCCTTTTTTCCCGATTCCGAAATGAGCGGTACTCCTTTCTCCTGGAAAGCGTCGCCGGCGGGGAAAAGTGGGGGAGGTACTGTTTTATCGGTCTTGATCCCTCGCTCGTCTGCCGGATCGAGCCGGATCATCTCGATCTGACGACGTCAGACGGGGGGCGGGAAAAGAGGCCGTTTCGGGACCTTCCCGAGGCCTTAAGAAAGATCCTGCGGGACGGGGCGCCGGCACCATCGTCCCTCTTGAGGTTTGCGGGCGGGATGGTCGGGTTCCTTTCCTATGATGCGGTCCGTTTTTTTGAAAAGATCCCGGCGCGGAACCCCGACAAACTTCGACTGCCCGCCGGTTGTCTGATGATCCCGACCGTCGTCCTGATCCTCGACAATCTCAGACAGACGCTTGAGATTGTCTGTTTTCCGCAAAAAGGCCCTTCGCAGAAGGCGTATCAGGCGGGGCTGTCGAAGATTAAAAAAGTTTTGAAGAGGGTCGCAGGGCGACCTTCGCCGGCGAGGGCCCCGGGCGGTCATGTCCGGTGGAGGGCGAACCTCGACCTTGACGGGTATTGCGAGCGGGTCCGGCAGGCGAAGGAGTACATCCTCGCAGGGGATACTACGCAGACGGTCCTCTCGATCCGGTTCGTCGGGTCGGGACGCCGGGATCCTTTTGAAGTTTATCGCCGGTTGCGACGACTCAACCCCTCCCCCTACCTCTTTATGCTGAACCTTGGGGATGTCTCGCTCGTCGGCGCCTCGCCGGAGACGATGGTCCATTATGAGGGAGGGGAGGCGATCCTGCGCCCGATTGCCGGGACGAGGCCACGCGGCAGAACGGAGGAGGAGGACCGCCGCATGGAGGTCGAACTGTTGTCCGATCCGAAGGAGAGGGCGGAGCATGTGATGCTGGTTGACCTCGGACGGAACGACCTGGGTCGTGTCGCCGAGGCGGCGTCGGTCAAGGTGGATGAGTTGATGTCGGTCGAAAGATATTCCCATGTGATGCACATCGTTTCCAACATTCGTGCCAGGCTGAAGCGGGGTCAGGATGCGCTGGATCTCCTGCGCGCTGCGTTCCCGGCCGGTACTTTGACCGGCTCGCCGAAGATCCGCGCGATGCAGATTATCGAGGAGCTGGAGCCGGTCCGGCGGGGCACCTACGGCGGTTCCGTCGGGTATCTCTCGTTCAACGGGAATATGGATATGGCGATCACGATCCGCTCGGCCCTCTTTCATAAAGGCAAGATCTATGTGCAGGCCGGTGCCGGGATCGTGGCCGATTCGGTGCCGGAAAGGGAGTATCAAGAGTGTTTGAACAAGGCGCGAGCGATGATGGAGGCGATAGAAGGGACGTAGGGGCAGACCCGCGTGTCTGCCCCAAGATGGGCGCACACTTAGGTGCGCCCCTACGATAAATATGTTACTCATCATCGACAACTACGACTCTTTCACCTACAACCTCGTCCAGTATTTTCTGGAGCTGGGCGAAGAAGTGGAGGTCTTTCGGAACGACGAGATCTCGGTCGACGGGGTTGCCGAACTGAGGCCCTCGAAGATTGTGATCTCGCCCGGCCCTTGCACACCGAACGAGGCGGGGATCTCTGTGGCGACGATACAACGTTTTGCCGGAAAGATCCCGATCTTGGGTGTCTGCCTCGGTCATCAGGCGATCGGGAGCGCGTTTGGCGGCAAGATTGTGCGGGCGGCGCGCGTGATGCACGGCAAGACCTCGATGATCCACCATGACGGCAAGACAATTTACGCAAATCTCCCGAACCCCTTTGTTGCCACTCGGTACCACTCACTTGTGATTGAACGGGATACGTTGCCGGATTGTCTCGAGATCACCGCCTGGACCGATGAATGGGAGATCATGGGAGTTCGTCACAAGAAGATGCTTGTCGAAGGGGTCCAGTTCCATCCGGAGTCGATCCTGACGGTGGAGGGGAAGAGGCTTTTGGGGAATTTTCTGACATGACCGATTTTGAAGACAGATTAAGAAGGATCATGAAGGGCGAGGTGACCGAGGACCAAATTGCAGCCTTCCTGACAGATCTTCGAAACAAAGGGGAAACAAAGGAGGAACTCCTGACTGCGGCCCGTGTGCTTCGGGAATGCATGGTGAAGGTGTCGGTCGCACCCGACAACCTCGTTGATACCTGCGGCACCGGAGGTGACGAAAAAGGAACCTTCAACATCTCGACCGCCGCCACGTTTGTCGTGGCAGGTGTTGGCGTCCGCGTAGCGAAGCATGGAAATCGATCGGTCAGTTCAAAATGCGGCAGCGCCGATCTCCTGGAGGCAGCCGGTGTCAAGATTGACTGCGAGCCGGTCGTTGTGCGTCGCTCTCTGCAAGAGGCGGGGATCGGTTTCTTCTTCGCCCCCCTCTTCCACCCGGCGATGAAAAATGTGGCCACGGCCAGAAAGAAGGTCGGCCGATCGATCTTCAACCTCCTCGGTCCCCTGATAAACCCGGCCCAGCCCTTGTCGCAGGTGGTCGGGATCTACGACCGGTCCCGTATCGGGATCTACTGCGAGGTTTTAAGAGACTTGGGATCGAAACACGTGTTAGTCGTTTGCGGCGAGGATGGACTCGATGAGATCACATTGACCGGAAAGACCTCCGTTTGCGAGCTCAAAGAGGGGAGAATCAACACCTATGAGATCGACCCGCGGGAATACGATCTGAGTCTTTGCAAGTCGTCAGATCTTGCCGGAAGGGATGCAGTCGTTAATGCGAGTCTCTTGCGAGGGATTCTGGAGGGGTACCTCTGCCCCTTGCGTGACGCAGTGATTTTGAATGCAGCGGCAGCCCTCGTTGCGGCCGACAGGGCAAAAGATTTGGGGGAGGGGATTGTCCTTGCGAATCGTTCGCTGGATCAGGGGAAGGCGTATGAATGTTTAAAGAAACTCGTGGAAGTGACCAATGCTTGACCAGATTCTCCGATACAAGCGGGAGGAATTGGAGCATCTGAAACGAAAGATGCGGCTGGTCGATGTTCGAAAGAAGGCGGAGGATGCGGGGCCGGTGAGGGGGTTTTTGAAAGATTGTCGGACCGGTCTGACAGGTCCGACCTGTCAGACTTCAATCATTGCAGAGATCAAAAAGGCCTCACCGTCTGCCGGTGTGATTCGGGAAAAATTTGACCCGGTCGGGCTCGCGATGGAATTTGAGGAGGCGGGGGCGGCGGCCCTCTCGGTCCTGACCGATGAGCATTTTTTTCAAGGCTCTCTGAAAAACCTGACCGATATCCGTTCAAAGGCAAGTCTTCCGCTCTCGAGAAAGGATTTTGTCTTTGACGAATACCAGATCTACGAGGCGCGCGGGGCCGGCGCTGATGCAATACTGCTGATCGTGAGGATTCTCGAGGATTCGCAACTCAAGGATTACTCCGATCTCGCCCAAGAATCAGGGATGGCGGCGTTGATTGAGATCCATGATGAAAAAGATTTGGATCGCGTCGGTTCGTCGTGTCGGCTTTTGGGGATCAACAACAGGGATCTTGATTCCTTAAAAACCGATCTGGCGACGACCGAAAAGCTGGTTCCCAAAATTCCAAAAGAGACAGTCGTTATTTCTGAATCCGGCATTTCAGAGAGGAGAGATATTGAGAGACTTAAAAAATCTGGTGTTCATGCCTTTCTGGTGGGAGAGGCGTTGCTCAAGGAAAAGGAGCCGGGCAAAAAGTTGAGGGAACTGTTAAGCGCCTAGAACATCGCCCCCCAAAAGGCGCTCATCGGTCTGCCGTTCGCTGAAGGTAAGGCCCGCCATGAGCGACTCAGAGCCGAGAAAAGCGGCCTTCCTTTGTAGCGGTCGGGGAAGGTTCCTGAAGAGGGAACGGGTGAGGAGGTGTGTCCCAAGCCGATCCGCTGTTTGAAACAGCGCCTGATGGAGGAGGGCGTCTCCATCGGTAAGATTGTCCCAGGCCCTCTGGAACAGTTCCGGGATGGAGTGAGGTTCTCCCTCCTGCCGGTTCTGTTGCCACCGCCGGGTTGAGGTAAGACTATGGATCGTCATTCCAGTCGAATATCGTTGCCTCTTCGACAATGTTGCTATTAAGAATCGGTCATGTCGGTTAAGGTCAAAATCTGCGGACTTACGAATCTCGATGACGCCCTCGCTGCCGTTGAATTCGGGGCCGATGCCCTTGGGTTTAATTTCTGGGCCGAATCACCGCGTCACGTCACGCCGGAGAAGGTTAAAGAGATGGTGGAGGAGATTCCGCCCTCCGTCATCAAGGTCGGTCTCTTCGTGAACGAGCGTTTCGAGACGATCCGGGATATCGCTGTTGACCTCTCGCTCGATGCGCTTCAATTTCATGGGGATGAGACCCCCTTTTTCTGCGAGCAGTTTTCGGTCCCATACTGGAAGGCGTTCCGGCCGAGGGATGAGAGGGGTTTGGAGCTTTTGAAAAAATATCATTGTGAGTATTACCTGATCGACACCTTTCTGGAGAAGGGTTATGGCGGTACGGGGATCGTCGGAAACTGGGATCTGGCCCGCGAGGCGAAAAAGATCGGCAAGGTGATCCTGGCGGGGGGGCTCACCCCGGACAATGTCGAGGTCGCAATTCGTTCGGTCCGGCCGGCCGGTGTCGATGTTGCCTCGGGGGTTGAGGAGAGGCCGGGGAAGAAGGATCACGCGAAACTGGAGGAGTTTATTACCAAGGCGAAGGAGATTAGATGACAGGTCCTCGGGGAGCTCCGTGAGGTCCCCCGATCCTGTTTGGACGAATTATGAGATATCTGAGCAAACAAGGTCACTTTGGCGAATTCGGTGGCCAATATGTCGCCGAAACCCTGATGCCGGCCTTGAATGAGCTGGAGAAGGCGTACCGCACGATCACCCGAACCAAACGGTTTAGCAAAGATTTCGACGGGCTTGCCCGAACCTATATCGGCCGGCCGACCCCACTCTATTTTGCGAAACGACTGACCCAAAAAATGGGTGGGGCGCGGATCTATCTCAAGCGGGAGGATCTCTGTCATACCGGGGCCCACAAGATCAATAACACGCTCGGTCAGTGTCTTCTCGCCAAAGAGATGGGAAAGAAAAGGATTATTGCGGAGACCGGTGCCGGACAGCACGGGGTGGCGACAGCCACAATGGCGGCCCTGCTGGGCCTTCAGTGCGAGGTCTACATGGGTGAGGAGGATATCCGCCGCCAGTCCCCGAACGTCTTTCGGATGAAGCTTTTGGGCGCAAAGGTCATTCCGGTCCTGTCCGGGTCTCGAACGCTGAAGGATGCCTTGAACGAGGCACTTAGGGATTGGATCACGAATATCCGCACCACTTACTACTGCATTGGCTCGGTGGCGGGGCCGCATCCGTATCCGATGATGGTCAGGAATTTTCAATCAGTCATCGGCAGGGAGGTGAAGCGGCAACTGGAAAAAAGGCCGGATTGTCTGATCGCCTGCGTTGGTGGCGGATCGAACGCGATCGGTCTCTTTTATCCCTTTTTAAAGGAGAGGCGGGTCCGGATGATCGGTGTCGAGGCGGTGGGTGCCGCAACGCTTGTGAAGGGATCGGTCGGTGTCCTTCATGGTTCCCAATCGTATCTGTTGCAGACGAAGGATGGCCAGGTGAGGACGACGCACTCTATTTCGGCCGGACTCGATTATCCCGGAGTCGGTCCGGAACACAGTTATCTGAAGGAGACCGGTCGGGTCCACTATGTAACGGTCAATGACCGGCAGGCGATGCAAGGTTTTACGCTGCTGGCGGAGACAGAAGGGATCCTTCCGGCGTTGGAGTCGGCCCACGCCCTCTATTACGGTGCCAGGCACGCGCGGAAGCTCTTAAAAAACAAGGTGATTGTCATCAATCTTTCTGGAAGAGGGGATAAGGATATTGGAACCGCTGCGGACTATTTCGGTGTGAGACTGTGAACCCTATGGCGCGCGCATCTCGAATTTCAGCCAAATTTCGTGAACTTCAACGCGAACATCGGAAGGGGCTGATCCCGTTCCTTGTTGCCGGTTACCCGGACCTCAAGACCACCGAACGTCTCTTACTCACGATGGAGAGTGCCGGTGCCGACATCATCGAACTGGGGATCCCGTTCTCAGACCCGATGGCGGATGGGCCGGTGATCCAGCGGGCCTATGAAACAGCGCTGAAAAAGGGGGTGACGTTGAGAAAAATCTTGCGTCTCGTCGCCTCGGTTCGTAGGAAAGGGTCGCAGACCCCGATTGTGCTGATGGGGTATTTTAATCCGATCCTCGCCTATGGCCTCAAGGCGTTTGCACGGGCCGCTGCGACCGCCGGAGTCGATGGCCTCCTCGTGGTCGATCTCCCGCCGGAGGAATCGGCGCCGCTGGATCGGGAGCTCAGGAAGAAGGGGGTCGATCTGATTTCCCTGATCGCCCCGACCTCGGATGCGGCGCGTGTCAGGCTCGTGGCCCGGAAGGCGCGCGGTTATATCTATTACGTCTCGATGACCGGGATCACCGGTTCCCGACTGGGCGATCTCCGTGAGGTTAAACGGAAGGTTGTCGAGATCCGTCGTCATACAGCCCTTCCTGTTGTCGTCGGCTTCGGGATCCGAAAACCGACGGAGGCGAGCTCCCTCGCCAAATTTTCCGACGGGGTTGTGATCGGAAGCGAGTTGGTGAGGGTGATTGAAAAGGCGAGGGATCCGGTACGGGGTGTTGCTTCCTTTATCAGCCGATTCGTCAGGAGAGGATCATGATCGTCTGTCTGAACGGCCAATTTCTCAAGGAGAAACTGGCTGTTACGCCGTAAGGAATTTGAATTTCCGTGCCACCCCGTCCAGAGTTGAATCGAAGGTAAAAAAATAACACGGATCGTCACTGTTTCTTTGGAAATAAAGGGCCGTGGCGAGGTGAATAGCGTCAAGTGATCGGCATTGGCTCAGCAACGGTTCGTGGCGAATAATCTCAACGATCACCGAATCTATTCCCCTCAATGTGACCGCTCCCAATGCCTTTTGAAGCTGGTTTTCTTTTGCCGGGAGCCAGCCCTCTGGAAGCCTTTCTTCGAACTGTCTGCCGAATCGGCGGATCACGATAAGGCACTCGATTTCCAGCAAGATAGAACTGACACGAACCTTGTGGTCCTCCCAAAGTCTGGCCGCCCGTCCGGCTTGAGAGTCATTCTTGAGGATTGAAACGAGGATATTTGAATCAAAATAGGCCGGCATTTTTTTTAGAGTCGGTCGCTTCGAATCTTCTCGAAGATTGCCTGAGACTCTTCCTGAAGTTCCGGAGGCCAGGAAGGTTCCTTGCCCAGAAATTTAAGATCAAACCCCTCCTCATCCGCCCGACGGAGGACTCCCCTGGATTCTTCCTCATTTAAAAAAGCCTCCCATTGAGAAACCTGGCCGGGGGAAGAGGTGGTGGGCCGGTGAATCTCCGCAATGACATCGTCCCTGTCGGTGACAAAGATCCGTTCTCCGTTCCGTACCATTTTAAGATAGCGGCTCAAGTTATTCTTGAGATTTTTAACACCAATCGCCTTCACACTGACAATAGTAGCTACCGTAGCTACTATTGTCAATTGGTTATTTTTCATTCACTTTTCCTTCCGGTTTGGCAGGAGCAACTTTTTTCTTCCCCTGCCGATCATTAAAATGATGACTGATTTCAGGATTGCGGCGATCCAGACGATCGGCGGGGGGCTCCACGCGGTCTTCGACAGCCTTGCCGTTGGAAGGCCCAAAAGCAGGGGACTTGTACCGATTCCCCCGACGACCCACCTCGCACTTGTGGGCGAAAAACTCCTTCGCGTTTCCGATCATCAACTGAGGGAGATTGCCGCCCTTGAGAGGGCCCTGCTGAGGGGACGGGCCCCAATGCCGGACGAGGATCGCCGGTTTGCACTCCGGGCGCTCCGTTTTTCAAGGGCCCGGATCAGACAGGTTGCAAATGTGGTCCGGGTGGCGGGTAGGGGGCACCGAAGTGGGGTTGAGATGACGGTCGGCGACCTTCTGAGACGACACCGTGCCTTCCGGCATGGGATAAGTCCGATCCTCAGATGTTACCAGGAGTTCCTTCGAGGGAATGTTGATGCCCACGGGACCCTTATGGCGTGGGGTGGGATCGCGAAGAGGTATCCGTCGTTACGCATCATCGGGATGACGCTGGGTGCCCTCATGGCCTCGGGCCTCTCCGCCTGAGACTACCTCAAAAAAGTTGCGAATTTCCGTCATTTCGTACAAAGTGTCAGGCAGATGCACCCGTACGACCCGCAGGCGATTGAACTCAAGTGGCAGAAGGTCTGGGATGAGAAGAAGACCTTTGCGGTTCGTGAAGATCTCGCCCGGAAGAAATACTACTGTCTCGAGATGCTCCCGTACCCCTCCGGCCGGATCCACATGGGGCATGTCCGGAATTATTCTATCGGGGATGTGATCGCCCGCTACAAGCGGATGCTTGGGTTTAACGTCCTCCACCCGATGGGGTGGGATGCCTTCGGGATGCCGGCCGAGAACGCGGCGATCGAACGCAAGCTCCACCCGGCAAAATGGACGCGGGAAAACATCGCCACGATGAAGGGGCAGCTCCGCAGGATGGGATTTTCCTACGACTGGGACCGTGAGGTCTCCACCTGCGATCCGGACTATTATCGGTGGGAACAGCTCCTTTTTCTGAAGATGTATGAAAAGGGGCTCGTCTACAGAAAGAGTTCGCTCGTGAACTGGTGCGACAAGTGCCAGACGGTCCTTGCCAACGAGCAGGTGGAGGGGGGGAGTTGCTGGCGGTGCGAGACGACCGTCCTGCAAAAACAGATCGAGCAGTGGTTTTTCCGGATTACACAGTATGCCAAGGAGCTTTTGAAGGAGACGGAACGCCTGAAGGGTTGGCCGGAGAAGGTCCTCCTGATGCAGAGGGAATGGATTGGGGAGAGTCATGGGGCGAAGATCCGGTTTGCACTGGAGGGCTCGGACCGGCACCTCGAGGTGTTCACGACGCGACCCGACACGCTTTATGGGGTTACCTTTATCTCGATCGCCGCAGAACACCCATTAGTCCTCGATTTCGCGCGGGGAACGACGCAGGGGCAGGAGGTGAAGAAATTTGTCGAGAAGGTCTCCCGGATGGAGAGGACCAAGAGGCTCGCGGGCGATTACGAAAAGGAGGGGGTCTTTACCGGGGCCACCGCCTTGAATCCGGTCAATGGCCGGCGTCTCCCGATCTATGCCGCCAATTTTGTCCTGATGGAGTATGGGACCGGGATCGTCATGGGGGTCCCGGCCCATGACAGCCGCGATTTTGAATTCGCCAAAAAATATCGATTGCCGATTGAGGTGGTGATCCAGCCCTCCTCCCTCGAGCCGCTTGATCCGTTGACGATGGAGCGGGCGTATGAAGAACCAGGGGTGATGGTTCATTCAGCTCCGTTTGACGGGATCCCTTCGGAGAACGCAAAGGAGTCGATCGTCAAAAGTTTGGGGCGCTCGGGCGAGTTTTCCACGACGTACAAGCTTCGTGACTGGGGGATCAGCCGTCAACGGTATTGGGGGGCGCCGATCCCGATACTCTATTGCCCCAACTGCGGGATGATCCCGGTGCCGGAGAAGGATCTGCCGGTGGTCCTTCCCACCGATGTCCCGTTTACGGGGGAGGGGGGCTCGCCGCTTGCAAGGAATGAGGCGTTTCTGAAGGTTCCTTGCCCCCGGTGTCCCGGGACGGCCCGCCGGGAGACCGACACGATGGATACGTTTGTCGAATCATGCTGGTATTTCCTCAGGTACTGCTCTCCTCATTTTGAAAAGGGGATGTTTGACAAAAATCAGGTCCATTACTGGATGCCGGTTGACCAATATATCGGAGGGATTGAGCATGCGGTCCTTCACCTGCTGTACGCCCGGTTTTTTACAAAGGTCTTGAGGGACCTCGGCTGGATCAATATGAGTGAGCCTTTTACTAATCTGCTGACTCAGGGGATGGTGATCAAGGATGGGGCGAAGATGAGCAAGTCGAAGGGGAATATCGTTGACCCCGATCTCCTGATAGAAAAATACGGGGCCGATACGGTCCGCCTCTTCTCGCTCTTTGCCGCCCCGCCGGAGAAGGACCTTGACTGGAGCGACTCCGGCGTCGAGGGGGCGTTCCGGTTCCTGAAAAGGGTCTGGTCCCTGGCGATCGGACCCTGTGAAGACAAGGCGGTCGAGGGGGAGGGACGTTTCTGGCTTCACAAGACGGTCAAGAGGGTGACAGAGGATCTCGAATCGTTTCACTTCAACACCGCAATCGCGGCGCTTATGGAGTACCTGAATTTTCTGCAAAAAACGAAGAACGTGCCCAGGGAGTCGTTGAAGACCTTTGTCCTTCTTCTCTCTCCATTGGCCCCCCACATCTCTCAGGAGCTCTGGAGTCTACTGGGCAGCGAGGGGCTTGTGTTGGAGGCCAGCTGGCCCTCCTTTGAGGAAGCGGCCTTGAAAAAGGAAAAGACACTCCTGGTTGTCCAGGTGAACGGCGTCCTCCGGGGTCGTTTTGAAGTCCCGGCGGGTGTTTCTGAAAAAGAGGCGAGGGATCTCGCCCTGGCCGATCTCCGGGTCGCCCAGAGTCTTAAGAAGAAGAGGATCGTGAAGACGGTCTATGTTCCGGGTCGTTTGATCAACCTGGTTGTCCAATGATTTATCTGATCTCAGGTGAGAGCTTCCAGGCGGAGGCGGCCTATCAGAGGCTTAAAGACCAACTCCTCCCGCCCGAGGTACGGGAGTTCAATTTTGATCGGTTGGAGGGACGGCACGCGACAGCGCGTGAAATCGCCTCGTTCTGCCGCCATCTGCCGGTCCTCTCCCGGCATCGCCTGATCGTGGTCGAGGAGGCGGACCGGATTCCGAAAAGGGAGATGGAGGGGCTTGCCGACCTCCTCCCCGAGATCTCGAAGGGGACGGAGGTGATCTTCCGCGCGGAGAAGGCGGATAGGAGACTCCGGTTCTGGCAGTGCGTCGGCGAACTTGGCAAGGTGATGGAGTTTCGTCCCCCCTCCTTGAGGACCCTTCCTCAGTGGATTAGCGCGGAATGTCGGGAGAGGAGACTTACGATTCAAAATGACGCGATTCAGTGGCTCGCGGTCCGCTATGGGACCGAACTCGGCATGATCGTCTCGGCACTGCAAAAGGCCTCCCTTCTCGCAGGTCAGGGAAGAGAGATCTCACTTCGGGATCTTCAGGAGACGGCCGGCTCGTTTCCGTGGGAAAGCCTCTTTGACCTGATGGATGCGATCGGCACGCGTTCCCTCTCCCGTGCCCTGATCCTTTTCCACAAACTCTGGAGTTCGGGGGAGAATCCGGTGGCGGTCCTCTCTCTGATCGCCCGGCACTATCGGATCCTTCTCAAGGTCAAGGAGACAGGGCAAGGGGCTCCCTCCTATTTTCTGAAGAATTATCAGGCGCAGGCGCGCGGATACCGGATCGGTCAGTTGCGGATCGGCCTGGACAAGATCTTCAGGGCGGATTGGAGGCTGAAGAGCGCCCCTTTTTCACAGAAACTTGTCCTTGAAGACTTGATTCGGGATCTATGCCGTGGATAGGCGATGAACGAAAGAGGAGAGTCGGGCGATGTTTCGCGAGGCGGCCCGGGGATGGATGAGCCCCCTGCGGCCTGCCTTGTGGAGGAGGGAGACCGTTTGCCTCAAGAGTGCCTCTGCCGATTTCCTGTCCTTGCCGGACGCGCGGATTTTTTTCATGAATGTCTTGAGAGGAGACAGGGCGGATGCGTTGCTGGCGGCCCTTTTGAGATTTTGTCGCTGTCTCTTGAAGGCGGAGATGTGACGCCCTTTGGGGATCTTTCTCGCCTTCGCCTTGGTCTGTTGAGTGTCTGCCATGAGGGAACGATCCTTACTTGAGGAACGGGGGACAAGTCAAGAGTGGTTGAGAAGGGGAAGATAGCGAGGAGGGCAGGGGTTGTCGGCCTCTTGACCCTCCTCAGCCGGATTACCGGCCTGGTGCGCGACATGGCGATCGCCCATGCCTTCGGGACGCGCCTTGCGGCCGACGCCTTCTTTGTCGCGTTTCGGATCCCGAACCTCCTCCGCCGCCTCTTTGCCGAGGGGGCGTTGACCGTCTCGTTTGTGCCGGTCTTTACGGAGACCTTCCGGCGCTCCCGGGAGAAGGCGAAGGAGCTCTCGGACATTGCCTGGACGCTGATGAGTCTCCTGCTTGTTGTCGTTTCCGTGGTTGGGATCTCCTTCTCTCCCCTCTTTGTAAAATTGACCGCCTGGGGCTTTGGCGGTCAACCGGAAAAGTTCGCCCTGACGGTCACACTGACACGGGTGATGTTTCCCTACATCCTTCTTGTGTCACTGGCGGCGCTTGCGATGGGGGTCTTGAACTCGCTCAAACATTTTGCCGTCCCCGCCTCTTCATCCATCTTCATGAATCTGGGGATCATCGCCGGGGCGCTTGGGCTCAGCCATTGGATTCGGCCGCCTCCCCTCGGGCTTGCGATCGGCGTCCTTTTGGGAGGGGTTCTGCAGCTCGCGGTCCATTTTCCGCTTCTTGGGAAATTCGGGTTTTTCCCGAAATTTCGATGGAACCTCCAGGAGCCGGGGGTCCTGAAGATTGTCGGGATGATGATCCCGGCCGCCTTCGGGGCGGCTGTCTACCAGTTTAATGTGATCGTGACGACGCTCTTGGCCTCGTTTCTCCCGGAGGGGTCGGTTTCGTACCTCTGGTATGCCGACCGGATCATGGAGTTTCCGGTCGGGGTCTGGGGGATCGCGATGGCGACGGTCCTTCTCCCGTCTCTCTCGGATCACGCAGCGGAGAAGGACTATGAGGCGCTTAAAGGGACGTTCCGTTACGGCCTTCGGATGGTCTTTTTTCTCACGATCCCGGCGGCGGGGGGGTTGATGGTCCTTGCGGAACCGATCGTCCGGTTGCTCCTCGAGCATGGGCATTTCTCGGCGGTCTCGACGCTTCATACCTCCCGCGCCCTGATCTTCTTTGCGATCGGTCTCCCGTTTATCTCCGCGGTGCGTGTCACCTCAAACGGCTTCTATTCGCTGCAGGACGCACGGGCGCCGGTCAAGACGGCGGTCTGGGCGGTTGTCGCGAATCTTGTCCTCTCCCTCCTTCTGATGGGGCCAATCGGCCACAACGGACTCGCGCTTGCGATCAGCCTCTCATCCACCCTCAATTTTCTCATGCAGATGGCGCTCTTTCGGAAAAAGGTCGGTCGTCTGGGGCTTCGCGCGATCACCGGAGGGATCCTGAAGACAGGCCTCTCAACATTGGGGATGATGGCGGTGGTCCGGCTTCTTCAGGGATTGTATCTCCCGATTCACCTTTGGCAACAGGCGCTGACCCTCTTTGGCCTGATTGCGGTGGGAATACTCACCTTCCTGCTCTTCGAGTGGCTCCTGAAGGGAAATGAGGTGAGGGAGATCGGGGGGATCCTCTGGAAGGAACATGCCCGATGATAATTAAAACCTAAAATTTAGGTTGAAATATAATCTCGATTCAGGTAATCTCATCCCATGCTTGAAGTCCTTTTTGGCAATCGAACGGCCGGGAATCTCCTGCTCTACCTGGAAGGGCATTCAGAGGGGTTTGCCAATCAGATCGCGAGGGATTTGGGAATTCCTCTCAACATGATTCAGGGGCAACTGAGGCGCTTTGAGAGGGGCGGGCTTCTGGTGGGTTTTTATCGCAAAAGAAATAAAATCTATCGATTGAATCGATTTTTCCCTCTTTTGAATGAATTGCGGGCGATTTTGAGAAAGGCATTACTGAAAAAGGGGACGTGGTTGATTGAAAAAGATCCTGCCGATGGGACTCATTTGTCCCCCAGGGAGAGACTCCAGCTTGCAGCCTCCCTCACACAACAGGCAGAGCTTCTCAATCCGCATCGCCGGTATCAACCGTTTGTCAGGTCGTTCGAGTCTTTTGAAAAATATGAGACGTGGAGAAAAAAACAGAAGAATCCTTGGCTTGTCTAAGAGGAATGAGGATGTCGTCAAGACGTGCAAGGCTCTGAATGAAAAAGGGGCGAAGTACGTCGTCGTGGGTGCCATTGCATGCAACCTCCATGGCCTCATTCGAGCGACAAAGGATCTTGACCTCTTGATTCCGCGGGATGTTTTGAATACCGGGAAGGTTTTAGAGGCGCTTGGAGATTCCTTGGTTTTTGGAATTGCCCGCGAATTGGATGCCGAGGAGGTCTCAAAAAAACCTTTTACCATTATTGGTGATACTCCTCGAGTCGATCTTTTAACGGTTGCCAACCGTGTTAAATATGAGGAGGCGAAGGAGAAGTCTCTTGTGACAAGAATTGACGGTGTTGTGATCCCCTATGTTGATTTTCAAACGCTTGTAAAAACCAAGACCACTGGCAGAACTCAGGATAAGGCCGATATCGAGCGCCTTACACAGATTTTGGGGAAAGGGAGATAAATCTAACTGCGGCCGGGAGCTTCATTCACCTCCTCCTCCCTCCCCGCCGGAGGCGGCCGAACGGTTTTACCTTCAATTCCTGATAGGCGGGAACACCGGGTACCGAGCAACGAGGAAGTTCCTTGCCCAAGGCCGCTTCGATCTGGCGGACCATCGGTTTGTCTAACCCGGTGCCGATCGTGGAGACGGTGCCGAGGGCACCGATCCGTGCTGTCCGTCCGGCCCGGTGGATATATTCCTCCACGCTGTCCGGCATCTCAAAATTGATGATATGCTGGATTGCCGGAATATCGAGACCACGCGCGGCGATGCTGGTGGCGACCAAAATCCTGTGCTCTCCCTCCCGGAAACCTGCGAGCGCCTCCACCCGTTCCCTTTGGGTCCGGTTGGAATGGATCTTGGTGACCGGGTGCCCCTCTTTCTCCAGCACCCCGCAGAGCCAGTTGGCATCGAGCTTGGTGCGCGTAAAGACGATGGTGCTCCCCTGCACCAGATGCATAAGCCCCAGCAGACAGGCGCGTTTTTGTTCCGGTGCCACCAGATAGAGCTGGTGGGTGATCCCCTCCGGCGCCTTTCCCTCCGGCAGGATATCGATCTTCTGGGGGTTCTTGAGGTAGCGTTGAGCCAGCGACTCGATGGTGGGCGGCATCGTTGCAGAAAACATCAGGGTCTGCCGCTCGCGCGGGACCCTCTGAATGATCTCCTGGATCTGGGGAAGAAAACCCATGTCGAGCATCCGGTCCGCCTCGTCCAATACCAATTCGCGGATTTTACTCACGTCAGCTGTCCGTCGGCCGATATGATCGGCAAGACGCCCCGGTGTTGCCACAATGATGTCGGGCCCTCGGTCAAGGTCCCTGATCTGGGGATTCATCCTCACACCGCCGATCAGGCAGGCGGTCTCGAGGTGGTGGTGTTTCCCAAACAGATCCAGAAACGCCTTGGTCTGCAGCGCAATCTCACGGGTCGGGCAGAGGATCAGTCCTGAGGGGGCGTGGGAACGCCCGGAGGTCTCGCGGCGGTGCGTGAGTCTCGAGGCGATCGGGATCGCAAAGGCGGCGGTCTTGCCGGAGCCGGTCTCCGCCAGGCCGATAATATCTTGCCCCTGGAGAGCGGCCGGAATCACTTGAGCCTGGATCGGGGTCGGGTGTTTGAATCCGAGCTGGTGAATCGCCCAGAGGATAGAGGGTGAAAGCCCCAACTCCTCCCATTTCTTTACCGGTTGGGGGTCTGTTTCCAATAGGGGAGAGGTCCTAACTGATTCGCGGCAAAATCACAAGGGGGTCTGCCCCGTCGGGAGGAAGGGATCGGCGTCGTAGCGGGGATCGCCGGCAAGGGATTTTTAGTCACGTTCAAGGGAGGAGTACAACGGTCTGAAGTGGATCCTGTCGATTGTCCCCACGTTCCCGGAATTCAGGACATACGCATGAGGGACGTGAGGATGTTCCTCCAAAAAGCGATGCAGGCTTTTGAGCCTTCCCTTGGGACCCTTTTTGACTTCCAGAGGATAAATCTTCCCATTTCTGACCATGAGATAATCCACCTCGGCGTTGCTGCTTTTTTTGGGGCGTGACCAATAATAAAGTTTTTGATGCCAGGACCCTCCCGCGCACAAAAGCTCCTGTCCGATCAGTTGTTCGCAAAGGGCCCCTTCATAGACATCCAGTAAATCCCCGGCATGAAGGATATCCTGCGCTTGAATCCCGCAAAGAGACTGCATAAGCCCACTGTCCACAAATAAGTACTTGAAAATCTTCTGCTGACTCTCAAAGGCCAGGGGGAGTTCCTGTGCCGAAGAAGAAGTGACCTTGTGCACCAGCAGCGATTTTTCCAGCACCTTGAGATTTTTTTTGATCTCATACAAGTTCTCTCCTGCTCCGACATTCATCAGATGCGAGTATTTGACTTGCCCCCCCACGGTCCTGGGAATTTTCTCCAGCAGGTCTGAAAGAGAATCCAGCCTGATCGTTCTTTCATACTTCAAAATATCCTGACTGAAGGCGCTGATCAAGTTTTGATGCACCCGGGACGCTTCCTGGAGCGATTTTGTCTCTCCATACCTTAAAACGGCCTCCGGCATCCCCCCGACAAGACTGTAGAGTTTTAACTGTTCCAAAAATTTCTCATGAAGAAAATCGGGAATCTTTTTTGTGGAGTCGAGGTTGGGTCTCTGTTCCAGGAGGTCCTCATGGCCTGTCGCTTGCAAGAACTCGGCAAAGGAGAGGGGGTACATCCATTCAAACTCAACCCGGCCGACCGGAAACGAGATTTTTTCCATTTCAAATTCGAGCAATGATCCCGCCGCGATCAGATGGAGTTTGGGTCTTTCCTCGTAGAAATAGCGCAAGGCCATTAAGGCAGGCGGGCAGAGCTGAATCTCGTCAAAAAACAGAAGGGTGTCGGGCAGAATTTTTTCTCCGGCGGCGATCTCGAGCTGTGCCAGAATGCTTTCTACCTTGAGATCTCCCTCAAAAATCTTCCGAAGAGACCTGTTTTTTTCAAAATCGAAGGAGAGGATCCGCGAATAATAACGCCGGCCAAATTCCGAAATGGCATAGGTCTTACCGACCTGCCTAGCCCCCCGAACGATCAATGGCTTTCTGTGAGGATTCCCTTTCCACCGGATAAAATTTTGTAAAATATGACGTTCCATTGATTTATTTTAATTTTACAACTATACTATATAAAATTATTTTTATTTTACAAGGATAAATTGTGATTTTCTAAGCACCTTTTGTCGGTTCAAGCCGATAATAACCAAGGAGTTATTTTAAGTTTATGGGATTTGAGCGAACCCTTGCGATGACGGGGTCTGGTGCAGGACTCGTGGCGACAGATCGGGCCACGAAGAACCAGAACCTTCAGGCTGAAGAACCGCCACCGATTACCTCTCTCGATTTTTCTTTTACTCGGCTAGGCAATAATCTGACAACGGTCCTCGAGGATGCC
>CAYWRF010000016.1:0-19481 GCA_964460495.1 uncultured Pseudomonadota bacterium
GCGAGGCTCGTCGATCCGGCCCGGCCGATCTGCCAGAAGGCGGCCAATATCCCCAGACGGTCCCGAAGAGGCCGATGAACGGGGCGGAGCTCCCGGTGGTTGCGAGGAACGGGACGTACCGTTCCAGCCTCTCCACCTCGTCATCGACAGACCGCTCCACCCGCCTCCGGATCCCGTTCAGGCCGAGGGCCTTGCTTGATTCACCCCGTGGGTTTCTCACCAGATCGGTCATCGCGGCGTGAAAGATGTTAGTCAACGGGCTGTCGGACCGCGCCTGTTTCTTGAAAAGCTCCTCGAGGCTCCGGGATCTCCAGAAGGAATCAAAAAATGAGACGGAGGTGCGGTTCAGGCGCTTCAGCTCCTTGTGCTTATAAATGATGATTGTCCAGGAGGCGATTGAGAGTCCGATCAGGACAAGGAGCGTCAGCTTCACAACCGGGTCGGACCCCCAGAAGATCTGAAACAGGTGATGGTTCCCTCCGGCGGCATAGGCGGTTCCGATGAACATGAGGGACAAAGAGGAGCATATCGCTTACAGGGAGTCAATAATTCATGATGAACTTGCTAACTGGGAGAATAATTCCTGGTATCTCGTGATCCAGTCTGCCTCCCGGGGGTCCTCCAGAAAATGGGCGATATCCGCCAGGACTGTCTGGGGTTTTACCGTCTGGACCTTTTTACTGATCGCCTCCATGACCGCCGCACGATTCTCAAATGGCGTCCCTTTAAGTCCGCGATTGAGAAAATCGAGGTTGAGTTCCGTTTTGCGGCTCAGGTACCAGATCAGATCGTAGTAGTCGCGACCGGCGGGGTAGGGGCGTTGCAGGATCGCGAGGATTTTTCCTGCAAACAGGGTCGGAAGGGTATGCTTCAGGATCGGGAAGATCTCGCCAAACCGATTTACAAAGAAACTCTCCCGCTCTTCATCCCGGAGCTTGGGCGGATTTGCGTCCGCCTCCAGTTTGATATGCAGTTTTTCCTCTTGTCTTGAGAGGGGGAGGGCAAGGGAACTGGCGAATCCGAAAAAGCGAAAAAAGGTCTTCAAGACGATCTTTTTCTTTGGAGGGCTTGTTTGGAGATCGAAGCCCAGAAGCTTCAGTTCCCTTTCAAGATCCTCCAGCATCCTCGTAAAATCAAAAGAGGAGCGGTTCCCATCCAGGGCGAAGTCAAGGTCCTCGGAGTATCGTTTCAGGTTGTAACAGATCCGGAGACAGGTTCCCCCCATGAAAGAGAGGGCGGCGCCGGACGGTGACTGGTAGAGGATCTTCAGGATCAGAACTTGCAGGTACTCCCGTACCGTGCTTAGAATCTCCTGATCGGTGGCACGACGCGACCGCAGTTCCTCAACAATTTTTTTAAGCCGTTCCATATCTCTCCAGGGACCGAACCAGTCGGACGACCTTTTTGTTGCCGACCTTTCGTGCATAGGAGGCGAGCTTTTTAAAGTCAACCTGTCCGAGGTTTTGCCAGCGACGGGATTCCCAAAAATCCGGTTTGGGGATGAGAAGACCGCTATTCAAGTAACAGTAGTCCACGATCACCTTTTCCTGTTCTCCCATCAGTGTGTCGGGATCGTAACCCCAAAAGAGCCGAGGCTGGATTTTTCGATAGGAGAATTCGCCATACGGTGTTTTGAAGCGTCGCGGAAGCCGCGTGGTGACGAGTGACACGGTGAAGGGTACATCCGGGATGAGCCCGTAGTGGTGAAGGGCATATTCCAGGCTGATGTAGGCGGGGCCATAAAGAGATCGGGCAATTTCCTCCTTGTTCGTGATTCGATCGGGAAACCCGTAAACACCCCTTTTTAGCAACACCAGCTCCCCCGCCCGGGTCCAGAGGTGGAGTTCGACCTGCAGGACCTTTGGGTTGGTCATCCAGGCGACACGTCGTGCCTCCTCCACGGTGAAGACCGCCTTTGGCATCTTTTTCTTTAGCTCATTTAGTTTCACTAAATTATAATATAATATAATTAAATGAAATAATACAACCTGTAAATAAGCCGAAAAGCGGTGCCAAGACCAGAACCCCTGCCGAAGGGATTGAGATAATTCGGCTTGGGATTTTTCACAAAACCCCGTCGACCAGCCTCGAGATCTGACTGACTGCATAGAGGGGGACGGAGAGGATCTGATCATGGAATGAGAGGGGGTGTTCTGAGATACGGATGCCGATCGGGCTTTTATGCTCTCCCAGAAAGAGCCTCAAACTTTTCAGCGTTCCTGTGCTGCCCGATTTGATCTCGATCGGGAGGATCGTGGAACGATGCGTGATCAGATAATCGACCTCTGCCTGGCTGTTTTTCTTGTCCCGCGCCCAGAAGAAGAGACGCCTGTCTTCATAAGGGTTAGAGTAGGCCAGAATTTCCTGGCCGACGACCTGTTCCGCAACGGCACCGGCATTGACCGCCAGAAAATCCTCGGAGGAGGCTATTTGGGCGTCCAAACCGCATCCCCTCTGCATAAGCCCGACATCCAGAAACAGAATCTTGAACTTGTCTTCATTCAACTGAAAGGGAAGTCCATGGCCCGATGCGGAGATGACCTTCTGGATAACCCCCGCCCGGTTCAGCAGGGAGAGGGCCTCCTTCAGGTCGCGCGCCTGCGTTTCCCGGTCCACATGGGAATATTTGTATCGCCGGCCCACCATGGAGGGGGCGGTCAGAAAGACCTTTTGCAACTGATCCTGACGGGATCTGGAGGCGGCATATTTGCCAAAGTCGTCACGGTAGGTCTGCATCAGCAGTGTCTGCTGGTTCTGATAGGCGGTGCCTCCCTTGTCCTCGAGATAACTGCTGACAACCCCCGGCATCCCTCCAATCCTTGAGTACTCCCGGAATAGGTTCAGGAGTTTGTTATGGATCACCTCCGGAATCGGTTTTCTGACCGAGATTTGATGGAGGGTATCTTTAAGGGGCTCCTCCCCCGAGGCAGCCAGAAACTCCATAAAGGAGAGAGGTTGCAAATAGAGATATTGGACACGACCAACGGGCATTTTAAAACCTTTGTCGCCCAGACAAAACTCCAGGAGCGATCCGGCACCGATCAGATGAAGGTCAGGGAGATTTTCGTAAAAATATCGGAGTGCTACAATCGCCTGGGGGCATTCCTGGATTTCATCGAGAAAAAGAAGTGTCTGACCGATCTCGATTGGCCCATTCAGAACTAGTCGGATGTTTCTGACAATCTCGGTTGGTTCGATGGTTTGAAAAATCTTTTTTAACTCCGGGTGAAGCTCAAAGTTGATCTCCACGACATTTCTAAAGTATTTTTGGGCAAGGCTCCGAACCGTATAGGTTTTTCCAACCTGGCGTGCCCCCCGGATTAGAAGCGGTTTACGATGGGGCTGGTCTTTCCACTGAGGCAAAATACAACTTTCGATCTCTCTCCGCATATAATAACCCATTATTATATTCAATAATTGAATATAATCAAGGGATGTTTTAGGCTTTAAACGATCAGGACCTCTTGTAGGACCCAATCAGGATCCTGGCGACCTCGGGGCGTGAGAATTCGGCTGGCGGGAGTTCGCCGCGGGAGAGCATCTCCCGGACCTTCGTGCCGGAAAGAATCACCCGATCGTCGGCCGAGTGGGGACAGGTCTTATTGGAGACCATCTCCTCGCACTTGCGGCAGAAGAAGGCGTGATCAAAGAAGAGCGGGGTGATCCCGATCTCCTCCGGCCTGAATTCCTCGAAGATCTTGTGGGCGTCAAAGGTCCCATAATAGTTCCCGACACCGGCATGATCGCGACCGACAATAAAATGGGTGCAGCCGTAATTCTTCCGGACGATCGCATGAAAGATCGCCTCGCGCGGGCCGGCGTACCTCATCGCCGCCGGATTGACTGCGAGGAGGACCCGATCGGCAGGGTAGTAGTTCTGGATAAGCGACTCGTAGCATTTCATCCGGACGGCGGCCGGGATATCATCTCCCTTTGTCTCGCCGACGATCGGGTGGATCAGGAGGCCATCGCAGATCTCCAACGCGCATTTGGTCAGATATTCATGGGCCCGGTGGATCGGGTTCCGCGTCTGAAAGGCGGCGATCCGTCTCCAGCCTTTTTCCTCAAAAAACAGCCGTGTCTCTTCCGGCCCCTTCCGATAGGTGCGAAAGTCATCATGTGGGATCTCCTGCAGGAGAGTGACCTTCCCCCCCAGATAAATCGGTCCCTGCTTCGCTATCGCCGCCACTCCAGGATGCGCCTCGTCGGTCGTCTTGTAAACCTTCTCCGCCTCCCGCCTTGGGTCGTACGCGAATTTTTCCTCGAGATGAAGGATGGCCAAAGGTAGGGGCGGGGTTGACCCGCCCGGGCGCGTGGACCGCGCCCCTACAAGGAAAATGTCATCCCCCGATCTTAATCTCTTTGCCTCTTTTTCCGTCGCCGAGAGCGTGATCGGGATCGTCCAGGGGAGTTCGTTGGCAAGGCGCATCCGATCAACCACCGACTCGTAATCCCTTTTCCCCATGAACCCCTCGAGCGGCGAGAGGGCCCCGGAGGCGATCATCTCGAGATCGCTAGTCTCGCGCGGTCTCAAAGGGATTTGGGGCAAGGAGGCTGCCTTTTTAAGCCAGACCCCCCTCTCTTTCTCTGAGGCAAGGCGGCAGATCAGTTTGCCGCCATGTGGGGGGATTGGAGACATGGTCCGCCGCATTTATCCGGATTGGATTAAAATGTAAAGGGACCCAGATCCTTGCTGTGGAGCACCGAGATTTTCCGCGATTTCCAGACCGAACCGACAAGCCGGTGGAGGGTCCGACGGTCTTTCCGGTAATCCTTCGGGTCGATCTCCATGATATCCCAGAGGTGAGGGGTGAAGAGGACACTTCCGAATGTCGGGCAGGGTTCCCGGAGGATTCTCTTGCCGACAACCTCCAGGACCTTTCTTCCAAGCCTCGTTCGACGCGGGTCCAGGCTCGAACCGGACAGTTTTTCGACAGGAAAACCTTTATGGTCGAGCCAATAGGCGGATCGGACATCGGACCTCACGAGTTGCCAGAGCTTTTTTCTGATAGTCTGGACCTCAGCGCCTGATTTTCCCCCCAGCAATTTGACGTCAGATTCCCACCGGAACTGGATGAATCGGTGTGGGTCGTAGAGACAGCCGGAGAGAAACGGTTTTTGTGACAGTTGCCGCCATTTGGGGGATTTTGTATTTGCGGCGAAGGCAATCTGGTTGCCCTCCTTCAGGTAGCGCAAATGAACGGTCCGGATTTGGGGTTTTCCTTTTTCATCAACGGTGGCGACCTGACCATAGGAAGGATTTTTTTCATCTGTGAGTGTTTCAATGAGCAGGGCGTGAAACGCGTCAGGGATGAGTGTTGCCATAGCCTCCTTCTACTCGAAAAAAATCTTGTTGATCAAGCGGCATCATGTTTAAATAAGGGGGATGTTGCAAGATAAGAAATGTGCCCCCTGCCGCGGGGGTGTTGCGCCCTACACGGTGCAGGAGATTGGATCGAAACTGCAGGAGATTCCGGGTTGGTCCCTCTCATCGGATAAACCGCTTCGCCTCTCCCGGGAGTTCCGATTCAAGGATTTTGCGGCGGCACTCGCCTTTGTGAATCGGGTTGGGGCACTTGCCGAGGCGGAAGGGCATCATCCGAATATTGTGCTCCACGACTGGAACCGGGTGACCCTCGAGCTCTACACACACAAGATCAGGGGGCTGCATGAGAACGACTTCATCATGGCGGCGAAGATCAACTCACTCTGACTCAGGCTCCGCCCGCGATGGCGGGGATGATCGAGACCTCATCCCCCTCCTTGACCGGTGTTGACTCACCCTTCAGGAATCGGACATCCTCGTTGTTCACGTAAAAGTTGATGAATCGGCGGAGTCCCCCTTTGTCGTCGTAGAACCTCTCCTTGAGGCCCGGGTATTTTCGGTCGAGGTTCGCGAGCAATTCCTTGAGGGTTGTCCCCTCCGAGGTCACCTCGGCGCGGTTCTCCGTCATTTTCTGGAGCGGGGTCGGGATACGGACCTTGATAGCCATATCATCTCCTCTCTTTCTTCCTTACGACATACCCCTTATTTTTGTCATCCCAAAAATATTCATTCGCCTCCTTGAACTTTCCTCCATCAATCGAAACCACGATGTAGGAAAGTCCCGGATACATCGGTTCCCCCCACGGGGCGGCAACCAATCGATCCTCCTCCGAAAAGTAGGCGTCATGATCGGTGTGCGAGTGGACGATCGCCTTGACCTCCTGCCCGTTCGCCTCCGCCTCGTCAAAGAGCCCCTGCTGTTCGCGGGGGTCGATCAGATAGGCGGTGCGGGCATCCCGCGGATAGGTTGCAGGGTCCATACGATGCATCTCATCATAAACATTCTTCAAGGGGAGGAATTCGGCGGCCGATTTCTGCCCCTTCTCACCGATCAGCAGCCCACACGCCTCGCGCGGGTACTCCTTGACCGCATGGGCAATCACCTGATCCATGATTTCTGGGCAGATGGTTAACATTTGTCCAACATCGAAAAATACCGATCCCCATGATCCGGAAAGATTGTCACCACAACCCCCTCCGACAACCCCTCCGCAACCTGTAACGCCCCGAGCATCGCCGCCCCGGAGGAGTGTCCGACGATCAGCCCCTCCTCCTTGGCAAGCCTCTCGGCCAGATCGTAAGACGGTTCTGTCGCAACCGGGATCTTTTCGTCAAGCTCCCCCTCCTTATAGATACCGGGCACGATCGAGGTCGCCATATGTTTCAGACCCTCCAGGCCGTGCAGGGGATGGTCCGGCTCAACCGCGATCACACGAACCGCCTTGTTGTAGTCCTTCAGCCGTCTTCCGGTCCCCATCACGGTCCCGCCGGTCCCGATTGTCGCCACGAGGTGTGTGACCCTCCCCTCCGTCTGCCTCCAGATCTCCTCTCCGGTTCCGTCATAGTGGGCGCGGGGGTTGAACTCGTTGTTGTACTGGTCCGGCATGAAGTATTTTTCCGGATTCTCCTTGAAGAGCCTTTTGGCCAGACGGATCGCACCGTCGGACCCCTCCATCGGCGAGGAGTAGGTGATCCGTGCCCCGAAGGTCGTGACGATCTGCTTTCTCTGGAGGCTCACGTTTTCCGGCATCACGAGCTCGATCGGGATCCCCAAAGCCGCTCCGATCATCGCATAGGCGACGCCGGTATTTCCCGATGTGGAGTCGATCAGGGTCTTTTGCCTGGTCAACGCACCTGAACGGAGCCCCTCCTGAATCATCCGGCAGGCAGCCCGGTCCTTTACGGAGCCTCCCGGATTGAAATACTCCACCTTCGCAAAGATCCGGACCTTGCCCGAACGGACCTGCGGAATCTCCTTTCCGATCTCCCGGATCCGGACGAGCGGGGTGTTGCCGATTTTGTCGAGAAGGGAGGAGATCAGCATTATTCAATCACGTTGATCTCGATCGGCTCAACCTTCACGCCCCGTTTCCGGAAATAGGCGAACGCCTTCCCCATCTGTTTCTCGGTCCCTTCCAGTTCCAGGGCAATCAACCCGACATGCTCATCGACCGAGGCCGACCGGATGTTGAACCGGACGCGGCATTTCTCATACATGTCACAGATGATCGCCTCTTTGGTTTTCTGGCCGGGAAAGGTGAGATAGACCTTTCGGCGGATGATATTCTGCTTCATCGTGCCTCCTTATTTCATGAGTTCATCAAATTCTTCCAGTTTTGCATCAATGATATCCGGTTTTGCGAGATGATCGACCACCGCCTCCTGGGTCTTCAACCCGTTTCCGGTGATGCAGACGACCACCGACTCATCCTGACCGATCCTCCCCTGTTCGACGAGTTTTTTGGCGACGCCAAGCGTGACACCCCCCGCCGTCTCGGTGAAGATCCCCTCGGTTTCCGCGAGGAGCCTCATCGCCTCGACGATCTCCTTGTCGGAAACATCTTCTGCCCAACCTCCCGATTCCCGCATCGCCCTGATCGCGTAAAAACCGTCGGCCGGGTTGCCGATCGCGAGGGACTTCGCAATCGTCTGCGGCCTCACAGGCTTGAAGAGCTCCCAGCCCCCTTTTACGGCGGTCGCGATCGGGGAGCAGCCGGTCGCCTGGGCGCCGTGTATCCGGCACCCTGTTCTCGTGATGAGCCCCATCTGGCGGAATTCATGAATCGCCTTTGCCGCCTTGGTCAAAAGCGACCCGCTTGCCATCGGGATCACGAGATGGTCGGGCACCGACCAGCCGAGCTGCTCCATCGTTTCATAAAAGAGGGTCTTGGAGCCCTCCGCATAGTAGGGACGGATGTTGATGTTCACGAAGGCCCACCGGTACTTGGCGGCAATCTCGCTGCAGAGACGGTTGACGTCATCATAGGTCCCGCGGATCCCGACGACACGGGCCCCGAAGACAAGGGTCCCCAACACCTTCCCTGACTCGAGATCGTGGGGGATAAAGACAAAGCTCTTCATCCCGGCCGCCGCCGCATTGGCGGCGACGGAGTTCGCGAGATTGCCCGTCGAGGCGCAGGCTGCCACCTTGAATCCGAACTCGAGCGCCTTGGTGAGGGCAACCGCCACGACACGGTCCTTGAAGGAGAGTGTCGGGAAGTTGACCGCATCGTTCTTGATATACAGCTCCTTCAGACCGAGCGCCCTGGCTAGCCCCTTTGTGCGGATCAGCGGTGTGAATCCGACCTCCTCACCGACGGTCGGTTTCCCATCGATCGGGAGGAGCTCCCGGTAGCGCCACATCGTGGGCTCGCGCGATTCGATTCGTTTCCGTGTGAGTCTCTTTTTGATCTGCGGATAGCGGTAATCCACCTCGAGCGGACCGAAGCAGTATTCGCAGACATGGAGCGGATCTTTCGGGTAATCCCGTGCACACTCCCGACATTTCAGTCCTTTGACAAAGGTCACTGAAACTCCTTTGCAAGACTCAAATACCTCTCTCCGCCATCCGGAAAAACCGTTACGACGGTCTTATCAGGTCCAAGTTCACGTGCAACCTTCCTCGCCGCATGAAAGGCGGCGCCGCTGGAGAGCCCGACCAGGATCCCCTCCCTTCGGGCCACCTCTTGTGCCGCGTCGTACGCCTGTCGGTCAGAGACGGTGATCACCTGGTCGATCAGCTCCCTCTTCAGCAGCGGTGGAGGGAAGCCGGGGGAGGTCCCCTGGATCTTGTGGACCGTCCGGGCCGGTTCTATGGCAATAAGTCGTGCCCCCTTTTTTTTAAAATAGTGGCCGGTTCCCATGAGCGTCCCGCCGGTTCCGAAGGTTGCAACAAAGGCATCGACAGGCCGGGCGAGCGCCGTCTCGATCTCCGAGGCGGTTGTCTCGGCATGCGCCTCGACCGTTCGCGGGTCCTCAAACTGGTTGATCATGAAGAGGGACCTTGTTCTTGCCAGCTCTTGTGCCCGGCGAATCGCGCCGCTCATCCCTTCCGAGGCGGGCGTCAGATGGACCTCGACGCCGTACCCCTCCAGCATCCGGCGGCGTTCCAGGCTGTAGTCCTCCGGCATCGTCAACACCACCCGGTATTTCTTGACCGCGCCGATATAACCGAGTGCGATCCCGGAGTTTCCGGTTGTCGCGGCGACAATCGTGTTCCCCGGCTGGAGCGCGCCGCCCTTCTCCGAATCGGTGATAATCTTCAAGATCACGCGGTCCTTCAGCGAACCGCCCGGGTTGAACCGTTCCAGTTTCGCAAAGAGCCGCGCATGCCCCTCCGGCACCGCCCGCCGGAGCTGAACGATCGGGGTATGACCTATCGCCTCGAGGATTGTTTCCATGCCTGCCCAAGGCCCTTATCGGATGCGGAAGGATATGTCAAAAACGGCTTTTTTATTGAACCTTGCCGTCCGACAGGTTAACTTGTTCTGACCAATGTCATGGCGCCCCCTTTTTCTCTTGCTCGCAACCCTTTACTCCTTGCCGCTCTGGTCCGGCATTTACGATCCACGCTTGAAATGGAAGACCGTCAAGACCGATCACTTTGCGATCCATTACTACGAAGGGGAGGAGGAGGTGGTGGAACGGCTGGTCGGATTTGCCGACGAGGTCTATCAAACGATCACCAAAAAGTTTGAGGCCTATCCGGTCGGACGAACGGAACTGGTGGTCACCGATCAGGAGGATCAGTCGAACGCCTTCGCCCTGTTGATCCCGTACAACATGATCACCCTCCGGGTGGTGGCCCCCTCTCCCGACAATATCCTGGCCGATTATGATGAATGGCTTCGGGAGCTCCTGACCCACGAGTTCACCCACATCGTCCATATCAGCGATACGCAGTACCCGGCCAAGGCGCTGAAGCTGATTGTCGGAAAGTTGATGGCCCCGAACGGCCTCTCCCCCGGCTGGGTCACGGAGGGGATCGCCACCTATTTTGAGACGGTTGAGACGACGCGGGGGCGCGGCCGCTCCTCTTTTACTGACATGCTCCTCCGGACCGACATCCTGAATGACGGCTTCCTGAAACTGGACCAGATGGCAGGGGCCCATTACAGTTGGCCCTCCTGGATGGCCCAATACCTCTACGGGGTCTCCTTCTGGCAGTATTTGACCGAGACCTACGGGGAGCAAAAGGTCGCCGAGTTCAGCCGCCGCTACGGCCGCTCCCTCTGGTTCTTTTCCTTGAACAACAAGGCGAAGAAGACCTTTGGAAAAAGCTTTTACCAGCTCTGGCGTGATTGGAAGGGGGCGCTTCAGGTTCGCTATTCGGGGGTGAAGAGGGGGATCGAGACAGATGGAGTCGCTGAAGGAAACGATTTTCTTAAACCGAAGAAGGGTGAGAGTCTTGTCCAGCCTCGTCTTTCAGGTTCCGGGAGGTCGCTTGTTTACATTGCGAATTCTATTCACCACCCGGCCGAGCTCCGGTGGCGCAATCTGGAATCGGGCAAGGAAAAGGTCCTTCTGAAGAGAAAGGAGATTACGGGACTCACAATCTCACCCGATGAGAAGAGGATCATTTATGCGACGATCGGGAAGCACAAACGATTTTACAACGCCTCGGATCTTCATGAGATCGAGATCGAAACGGGAAAGAAGAAGCAGTTGACGAAGGGGAAGCGGGCCCGCGACCCCGATTTTTCACCCGATGGCAAGGAGGTCGTCCTCGTCCTTCAGGAGACAGGGCGGTCGCACCTGGCCTTCTACAATCTGGAGAAAAAGGAGTTTCTAAAAGGGTGGTGGGATGAAAAGGTCCCGCTCGGGACCGAGTACAACCAGCCCTCCTGGTCACCGGACGGGAGGTGGATCGCCGTCTCCGTTCATGAAGGGAGACAGAGGGATCTCTGGTTGATCGAGAAGGAGACCGGGAGGCGAAAGAGGGTGACGAACGATGTCGCCGTTGAGGCGCATCCGGAGTGGGGCGGGGGGGACCTCTTTTTTTCATCAGACCGGACCGGTATTCCGAATCTCTATCGCTACGATCCTCACTCGGGGAAGACGACACAGGTCACGAACGTGATCACCGGGGCATTTCATCCGGCGGTTGCGACGCAGGGTGAGGTCTTCTTTCAATATTATTTTGGGAGGGGATTTGAAATCAGGCGGTTACAAGCAAGCAACGGGGCTATTGTCTCCGGGTTTCTGCGGAACTCCTCGCTATCTTCAAGCAGGAGGCCTCTGCTCGCGGGGACCCCGCCCGCCAGCGAAGAGCTGGCGGGCCAACCCCTGCTCGCGTCGGCACTATCGGAATCCTCTCGGCTGCGTCAGACAGGTCCTCGAGACCCTCCGACAACAGCCCCGTTGCTTGCTGAAAAATACCAACCTTATCGAAAACTTTTCCTCCCCCGCTACCTCCTCCCGAACGCCGCCCTGATCGACAACGCCTTCTTTTTCTCGGTGACCCTCTCGAACAACGACCCGCTCCTCCGGCATCTCTGGTTCGGGGATGTCACCTTCCGGAGCGACAATCAGTTTGTCGGGTACGACTTTGGCTACGCCTACCAGCGGTGGGTCCCGACCCTCTCGGTCGGGTCGTCGCTCTACAGCGTCAATTTTGGCGATCTCTTCCGTCTCGGTCAGAATTTTTATGAAAGGAGGATGAGGGGATCCGGGGGGTTTTCCTTCCCGAAGGATCGCCATAATATCTCCCTCGCCTACTTTTTTGAGGATCGTTCCGAGGAGTCGGGTCTCCCGGCCGGGACGACGCTCTCGACCCTCGGTCACTATTCCGGCCTCTTTCTCCAGTATCGGTATTCCAATCTCAAAAAGAGTGTCGCGGCGATCAGCACCGAAGAGGGGTACCGGTTCACGCTGAACGGCGAACTGACCGACGAGATCCTCGGTGCCGGCGGCAATCTGGAGCAGGAGGTGGTCTGGGGGGATGCGCGGCAGTTTGTCCCTCTGGGGCGTCATCATGTATTGGCATTTCGGGCGGCCGGTGGCGCCGCCTTTGGGGACCAGCTGATACAGGGGAATTTTGGGTTGGGCGGCTCGCTGGGGGAGGGGCCGTTTACCGGTTCCTCCTCCCGTCTCTTTACGTTGAGGGGGCTCCCGTTTTTTGCCTTTGCCGCAGACCGTGCCTGGGTCGGCTCCTTTGAGTATCGTCTCCCGCTCTTTTACCTGGAGAGGGGTTTGGGGACGCTCCCCGGCCACGCCAATGCTGCCCATTTTGCCCTCTTTGCCGACGTGGGGGATGTGATGGCCCGCGCGAATCCGCGGCTCCGTCCCCTGGTCGGTGTCGGTGCGGAACTTCGCGGTGAATTTGTGATCGGTTACTACCTTCCGGTGACCGGCCGCCTCGGTTACGGCCTGATCCTCACCAATCGACAGAGGATCGCGGGATTTGCGGATTCCTTGATGGGGACCGATGCCCGCAACGGCGTCCTGATCCTTGAGTTGGGCACTTCTTTTTAGTTTTTTATCTCCCGGCCAGTTTGGTTACGTTCGACGCAGGCGGGGCCTTTGTCAATCTCCTGAACTCCTCCGGATCAGGGCAGAGCGCGAGCGCCCCCTCGAGCCCGACGGTCCCGCTCCTGACAAGGGCGGCGAGCGACTGGTTCAGCGTCTGCATCCCGGACCCCTCCTGTCCCATCTGCATCTGGGCCCCGATCTGATGAAGCTTGTCCTCCCGGATCAGGTTCCGGATCGCCGTGTTCGGGATCAGGACCTCCATCGCGAGGGCGCGACCGCCGCCGATCCGCGGCAGCAGTTGCTGACAGATGACCCCCTGAAGCACGAAAGAGAGCTGGACCCGGATCTGGGACTGCTGGTGGGAGGGGAAGACATCGATGATCCGGTTGATCGTCTGGACCGCCGAGTTCGTGTGGAGTGTTGCAAAGACGAGGTGACCGGTCTCGGAGATCGTGATCGCGGCGGAAATCGTCTCCAGGTCGCGCATCTCGCCCACCAGGATCACATCGGGGTCCTGACGGAGCACATATTTCAACGCCTCCTTGAAGCTCCCGGAGTCCCTGCCGATCTCGCGCTGGCTGATCACCGATTTCTTGTGCTCATGGATAAACTCGATCGGGTCCTCCACCGTGATGATATGCTTGGGGGACTCCCGGTTGATCTTGTCGATCAGCGAGGCGAGGGTCGTTGACTTGCCGGATCCGGTTGGTCCTGTGACCAGCACGAGCCCGCGCGGGAGATCCGTCAGTTTCTGGACGATCACCGGGATCCCAAGAGAGTCGGGGAGCGGGATCCGGTGCGGGATCGGACGGAAGGCGCCGGCGAGTGACCCCTTCTGTCTGTAGAGGTTGACGCGGAATCGGCCAAGACCTGGAAATTCTACGGCGAGGTCCTGTTCATGCCTCTTTTCCAGCTCCTCCCGCTCGGTTGGCCCCAGGAGACCGAGACAAAGCGACTCGACCTCGGGAGGCTCAAGGGGCGGGTAGGGGAGGGGGCTAAGCCTCCCGTCCAGGCGGATCTGGGGGGGAGAACCGGCCACAAGATGGAGATCGGATCCCCCCTTATCAATTACCACTTTGATAAGATCAATTAACTTCACTTGAATATAACTTATCATACAGTTAGTTATATGAAAAGTAAAATTGCCATCCTCGTGGATTTTCGCTATAATCCTGTTGTGTCGATGAGTCCTCAGATTGCGGAACAACTCGCCTCCGAAATGGTCAAGGAGGGGGTCATCAGCAGCGACCAGCTTGCGGTTGCCCGTGTCAGCCATGAGGCGCTTGGAGAGGACCTGGCGTCAATACTCGTCCAGAAGGGTTTTGTTACCGAGCCGCAGATATTGAGGTTTTTGGGAAAGTATCTCTCGATACCCTATGTCCCCTTGAAAAAGTATCCGTTTGATCCGGACCTCGCCAAGGAGGTCCCGGTCCACCTGGCCAAGCGTCATCATCTTGTCCCGTTGAGGAGGGATGGGGGTGAGGTGGTGGTTGCGATGGCGGACCCCCTCGACCTCTTTGCCCTCGAGGACCTCCGTCAGGCGGTGAATACGCAGGTCCGGCCGGTTCTCGCCTCTGTGAAGGAGATCGAGGATGCGATCGACCGGCTCTACCTCGTCAAGAAGATGCCGGCCGAGGTCTCCATTGAGTCGGTACAGACGGTCAGTTCCGAGGATGACCTTCTATTGCCGGCGGAGGGGAAGCGTCTCGAGGAGATCGCCACCGGGCCGAAGGTGGTGCAGGCGACAAACGAGATGATCGGCGTCGCCTATCAGGAGGGGGCCTCGGATATTCATGTGGAACCGAGGGCGAACGGTCTGGTGATCCGTTACCGGATCGACGGCCTCCTCGAGGAGCGCCAAAACTTCAGCCGTGAGATGCACCTCCCGATCGTCTCCCGGATCAAGATCCTCTCCGGGCTCGATATCGCCGAGCGGAGGGTTCCGCAGGATGGACGCGTTCGATTGAGGATCGGCGGCAAGGCGGTCGATATGCGGATCTCGACCTATCCAACCCTGCATGGGGAAAAGGTCGTGATGAGGATCCTCTCCTCTGATCGGAAAATCGGGATCGAAGAGCTTGGATTTGCCGAATCGGAGAGGAAGACCTTCGCAGAGGTGATCGGCCTCCCGCACGGGATCTTTCTGGTGGCGGGCCCAACAGGGTCTGGCAAGTCAACCACACTTTATGCCGCGCTGGAGCGGCTCAATTCGTCGGACAAAAATATCGTGTCGATCGAGGACCCGATCGAGCGGGAGATCCCGGGGGTCAGTCAGGCCCAGATCAATCAGAAGGCGGGTGTCACATTCGCCTCGGCCCTCCGGGCGATCCTCCGGCAGGACCCCGATATCATCATGCTGGGGGAGATCCGGGATCGCGAGACCGCCGAGATCGCGGTCCGCGCCGCCAATACCGGCCATATGGTCCTCTCCACGGTCCATACGAACTCGACCTCCGGTGTGGTCTCACGCCTCCTGGACCTTGGGGTCGAGCCGTTTCTCCTCTCCACGGCGCTGGTTGGGATCCTCTCTCAAAGACTGGTTCGCAAGGTCTGTCTCCATTGCCGGGAAAAGGTCGAATCACACGATCGTGAGACAGTAGGGACGCTCCCTCGCGTCGTCAAAAAGACATTCCGGGGGAAGGGTTGTCCTCATTGTCGCCTCACCGGATATTCAGGCCGGATCGGGATCTTTGAGCTGGCGCCGGTCAGGGGGGGCGTGCGGGTCCTGATCGACGAGGGGGTCTCTGACGCCAAGATCGAGGAGGAGTTCCGCCGGATCGGGGTCCGGACGATGCTGGAGGATGCCCTGGAGAAGGTGGAGGCGGGGATCACCACGCTGGAAGAGGTTATGAAGGTGACGCAAGAAGAGTGATATGGCTCTTTATCTTTATCGGGCACGCAACCTGCAGGGGGCCTTGATCACCGGGGAGGCGGATGCGATCGCCGCCGATGAGATCAAGGTCAAATTGGCGGAGCAAGGGCTGATCCCGATCGCGGTGAGTCCCGGGGCTGCGAAGTTTCGATTTCCAAAATTTTCCTTCAGAAGGGTTCGCGCTGAAGAGATCGTCGTCTTTACCCGGCAGTTTCATACCCTTTTCAAGGCCGGTCTGAGTATGGATTCGATCTTCTCGGCCCTGATCCGACAATGCCAGAATCGTTCGTTCCGGGAGGTCCTCCAGCAGATCCGGTCCGAGGTCTCGTCCGGGGGGACGCTCGCCCGCGCCTTTTCCCGGCATCCGAAGGTCTTTCGGGATCTCTATGTCCATATGCTGGCGGCCGGAGAGGAGGCGGGGATCCTCGATGAGACGCTCACTCATCTCTCTACCCTTCTGGAAAAGGAGGCGGAGATCGATGCCTCCGTCAAGTCGGCGACCCTCTACCCCAAGATTGTCCTGTTTGTCCTGGTCGGGGCGATCGCGGTTCTGCTGACCTTTGTTGTCCCAAAATTTGCCGCCTTCTACTCTCATTTTAATGCGGCGCTGCCGCTCCCGACACGGATCCTGATCTCGCTCAGTCAATCGATCTCCCGATTCTGGTACATCGCCGCCGGCCTTGCCGGCTCGCTCTTCTATCTCTTTCACCGGTACCGTCAAACGGCGCGGGGGCGATTGGCGCTCGGTCGGCTCTCGTTCCATCTCCCTGTCTTTGGACCCTTGAATCTCCGGGTCGCGAATGCCCGATTCTGTCACATCCTGTCGGCCCTCTACCGGAGCGGCCTTCCGATCACACGGTCTCTGGAAATTACCGGCGGGACCCTTGAGAACGAGGCGTTCAAGAGGGATGTGGAGATTGTGAGACGGGAGCTCACACAGGGAAGGAGCCTTTCCGAGGCGATGAACCGGTGTCAGTTTTTTACGCCGGTGATCCAGGAGGCGGTTGCGGCGGGAGAAAAGGCGGGATCGCTCGACCAGATGCTGGAAAGTGTCGGGGGCCATTACGACATGGAGGTCGGGCATACGATCAAGAATCTGACGACACTCCTCGAACCGATCCTGCTGGTGGTGATCTTCGGGGCTGTCGGCCTCTTTGCCCTCGCAATCTTCCTGCCTATCTGGAATATGTCAGGTCTTGTTACGGGCGGGGGATAACTATCAAAATAAAAAAACGCTTTTCATGAGTTTTAAAATGGTCTAATATCCGCGGGGATAGAGGGGTGGATAAACAGAAGAAAAAGGAGGTCTCTATGAGGTCAAGAGAAGGGGGCTTTACGTTGATCGAGCTGATCCTCGTGATCGCCCTCCTGGGGATCCTGGCGGTTGTGGCGTTGCCGCGGTTTGTGAATCTCACCACAGGGGCCAGGACCGCTGCCAGGGACGGTGTGGTCGGGAGTGTAAGGTCCGGCATCGCCCTCTGGAGGGCGAACGATCTGGTCGGTGGGGGGGCTGGAAATTACCCGGCGACCCTGGACGCCAATGCGGATGGCGCCTGCACCACCTGTTTTGGGACTGTCCTCGAGCAGGTGGTCAGCGATACCCACTGGACCAAGGCGGGTCTCGTCTACACCTATGATGTAGACGGGGTAGCCGGTGGCGGCGACAGCACCAACTATACGTACGTCCCGGCCACAGGCGCCTTTCAATAGGCCTGACCCTCGTTCGTGAAAGGGGGACAGGCTATGAAGGGCTGGACCCTCCTGGAGCTGGTTCTCGTTATTGCGTTGTTGGGGATCCTTGTCTCCTCGTTTCTGCCACGCCTCTCACCGCAGACAGCAGGTCTTGATGCGGCGGCGCGGAAGGTTCGCGCGGATATTGCCTACGCCCAGTCCCTCGCGATGAATCGCGGTGTTCCGCACGGTGTGGAGTTTACGGCGGGGGTCTCTTATGTGGTTTACCGTATTAGTCCCGCAACCCCTGTCTCCAATCCGCTCACACAGCAGCCCTTTTCCGAGGACCTCTCCGAGTTTCGTCCGACCACGATGAACACCGGATACCGGGTTGAGTTCAATTCTATGGGGCAGCCGGTGATCGGCGGTGGGGGGAGTGTCACACTGACGAATAGCGGGGTCTCAAGGGTGATTGATGTGTCGAACACGACAGGGAGAGCGACAATAAGATGAGGGAAAGAGGATTTACACTGATTGAGACGGTGATGGCGGTCCTGATCATCGGGATCAGCCTTTTTGGCCTGATGCACCTCTTTCAGGGGACCGTCAGCACCGCCTTTGACACCGATCAGGCGGTCCGGGCGACCCAACTGGCGCGCGAGAGGTTGGAGCGGATGATCTTCGACAAGAAGATGAACGGGTACAATTACATTGTGGCCGCGAATTACCCGGCGGTCGAAAATTTTACCGGCGATTTTTCCCCCTTTTCGAGGAGGGTCTCCATTACAGAGGTTCGGGGAGACAATCTGACCACCCCGGCGCCGAACACCGGCTATAAAAGGGTCGTTGTGACCGTATCCTGGGATGCAACCAATCGTGTCCAGTTGGAAACGCTGGTGACCCAATGGAACGAGTAAAGGGTTTTACACTTGTTGAACTGGTTTTGACGATGGTCCTTCTGGGGATTGTCGTCCTGGTCTCCGGGATCCTGATGGGGCGCGGGATTGACGCCTATCGGCTGGTGACCGCCCGAACGAATGCGGTGCACAACGGCCGGGCCGCCTTCTTGAGGATGCAGAAGGAGATCGAGATCTTGAGGGAGGTTCGGGTCGCGAACCCGGATCGGGTCGTCTTTCTGAATCCCGATAATCAGGAGGTCGAGTTCCGTCACTCAGGGACAACCCTCTTCCGCGGGGCCGATCCCCTGGCCGATCAGATCTCTTCCCTCCGTTTCACCTATTATCGGGACAACGGCAATGAGACCTCGGCGGCGCCGCAGGTCCGGAGGTTCCTGATGGAGATGACGGTTCTGGCCGATTCCGGGGCTGGTCGTCTCGCGCTTCGTACGGAGGTTTTCCCAAGGATCTTCATCTATGAGAATTTTCAGTGAGAAAGGTTTCTCGTCGATCGCAGCGGCCGGGATGATGGTGTTGCTCTCCCTCTTCGGTTTCTCGATCGCCTCGCTGATCACGACCTCCCGGGAGATCAATCTGGATCAGGTCTCCTACGATCGTGCCTTCTATCTGACGCAGGCCGGTCTCGAGTATGCGATGAGAAAGATCTATGAAGGGTTCAGCCCGGTGGTCGCCCCTCCCGGAATCGTTTTTGGGTCAGGGTCGTTTTCGATCGCCCGCTCCGGCCGGATCGTGACAGTGACGGGTCTTGATGCAAGCTCGCAGGTGGTGCACAGCGTGACGTCACCCTCCCAGGCTGATTGCACCGACTTTGATCTTTCTCACGCCGATCTGGAATCGGACGGGACAAAACTGAATCATATCTCCTTCAGAAAGATCTGCCTCGAGCAGACCGTGCTGGACAAGATGAACGTGAGCTGGACGAACGCCGGCTCCGAGGGGCTCCGGAAGGTTCGCGTCGGGAACCAGACGCTCTACGATGAGCCGTCAGTCGCTTCAGGCGAGCAGGTCGAGCTCGCCGATTACATCATGAATGGCATCAACAACAACAACTTTAACGAGATCCGGTTCACCCATGATATGGAGGGAAAGACATTCACGGTCACCTTTATCATGGGGGATGGGAGTCGGGAGAGCCATACGTTTACACCGGAGGATTAACAGGCTGTTGATAAAGGCCCATCTACTTCGTTGGCTTCGTCGGCACTCCTTGCGGCGTACCGCTCAA
>CAYWRF010000017.1:0-18889 GCA_964460495.1 uncultured Pseudomonadota bacterium
CTGTAGACAGCTCCGCCCCAACCTGCCCCATGAGACGGGTCGCCTCTTCCCGATCCTCTATATTGTTGTCACGAAGGATCTCACGAACGAGAGTTTCAGGGAACGGTCCAGCGAACTTCGAGTTGCCTTCCTCTACTTCCCACACGTTCCCGCGGCATCGTCGATGCCCAGGAAGTAGCGCATCCCCAGCTTGTCATCATAGGAGAGCCCCAGGTGGCAGATCTGGGTCGTCTTCACCTGATCGAGCTCCGACTGGCTGACAGTCGCTCCCTCCGAGTCGATCGTCCACTCGATCTCACCGGAGACCGACGTGTTCGGGATCGTGAATCCCGGGGCGCGTCTTGAATCGTTGTTGATATAGAAGGAGATAAATCCCCCGTCGTCATCCATCAGGAGCTCCAACTCCTCCTCATCGGCCGCCTCCCATCCCGTCTCCGTCTTCTTCAGCCATTTGTATGAGATGGAAGAAACGGTGCAGGCGCTCTGACAGCTCGCGCTCGTCTTGTTAAACCGGATAAAGGGGAAGATCCTGCCGGTCGGGGCCTTGATCTCCGCGAGCGTCGGCGTCAGGACCTTCGTAAAGGTGAGTTCCTTTTCCCCGAAGGCGTAGACGATCTCTCCGGACGGCAACTCGGAGGTGTCGACGATGTTCGGGCCGAAACTCTTATAGTTCCCATAATTATTGTTCGTCAAAGAGGTTATCTTCTGCCCGGCCGCGACAAAACCGGCCTCGGATGTCGTGACGTCAGAATCGACAAAGGTCACCGAGCCGGTATCGGCATCCGAATAATCTTCAGGATAGCCGACATAAACGCCGGTCATCGTGTAGAGGGTCGATGCGTCCTTCTCCTCCGGATAACGGTCGATGATTCCGGCCGTTGTCACCTTCTTGCTGTTTTCGTAGAGGTCATAACGAACATGATAGTCGAGCCGGAAATCATGATCCGTCTGGCCGCAGTCAAGCTCCCCGTCGTCATCCATGTCGGGATTCGAGTAGCGCGAGGCGAGGTCATCGATCTCCCCGAACCTCTCGGCGATGTCGGAATCGAGCCCCAACCCTTCCAGAAGGGTCCCGTGATCCTGGTCCGATGTCGCCTCACCGGAGGCGATATCGATCGTGACGGTTCCGAGATCAAGCTCGCCCTCGGTCTTGCTCGGGTTCAGGGCGTCCATCGCCATGGAACGGAATCTCCCCAGGAACATATCGTGTCCGCTCCGGCGCCGATTCGCGAAGAAAAGGCTCCAGAAACGACGCGAGGGGATCTCGACGTCGAACGTGCCGTCCTCACCGACCTCAACGGTCTTGCAGGCGACGTCGCCAGTCGCCGGATTCGCGAGGAAGACATCGGTTACCTCGTCCGAGACGGCAAACGCCTGGGTGTCGCCCACCCTCAAGGCGAGCCCCTCCGCAGAGATCTGGCCCTTCACGTGGAACCCCGATGTTTCGTCCGTTTCATCGGAGCCGCCGTCGTCTTCATTTCCGGGATCGGTGGATCCGGTTTCGGTCCCCCCGCTTCCGCGTTGCGCCTCCGAGAGACAGCCGAGAATCAGGATGCCCATGACGAGAACGATCAGTCCCAGACGCGTTTTCATAAATCCCCCTTTTCCTCTTTGATCTTTGTCACCGGGAAAAGCTGCATATTCAGCAACACAACCTCCTCCGGTTCCAGATCCTCCGAAGCGAGTTTCAAAATTTCCTGACGAAACTCCCGAACCTTCTCCCGAATGATCCCGAGACGTTCCCGCTTCACCCCGAGCGTAACCGAACTGACATCCCGGTATTTGAGGGAGAGCTGGTCCATGACCTCCTTTGAAAGATCCAAAAGATTCTTGTGATAATTATGGACGACCAGGGAGGTGAGCTCAGGCCCTGTCGAGAGGAGCGTCTGCGACTGCTCCCAGCGCCCGTTTCCATTCTTCTTGATAAAACCGAGTTTATCGAGGAGCTCGATCGACTTTGAGACCTGCGTGACGGTCAGGGGAGGGGCGAGCCTCCTCGCGATCGATTCCGGTGTCCCGTCAAAGTCCTTTGAGACAACGAGTTCTCTGACGACCGGATGATACCAGGTGGAATAATACTCATACTGCTCCTTTTCAATCGGCTTCAACTGACCCAATTTTTTGGATTGAAGGAGACGCTGGTAGTAGAAATTCTTGTCGTGGTGTGTCTTCGCCTGATTGAAGAAGACGAGATTTCTGAAGAAATCCTGCTCCTGCTTGTTCAATCCCAGACCGACGACAAACTTTTTAAGACTCTCCTCCGTCAGGTTTCTCTTCCCCTGGATCACCAGCATCATGAAGTTGCTGGTCTGAAAACCTGCCTTTTTGGAGAAGGAGCGAAACGAAAACGATCTCCTGGCCCCCTTCGTTTCCTTGTACCAGTCACGGAGAAAGAGGCGGTAGTCCCTGTACTCAAAGAGGTTGACCTTTTTTTGCCTCGTATCCATGCCGCTGATTGTAAGGGAGGCCAAAAGGGAAAACAAGGGCTCACAAAAAAATCAGTGTTCATTTGAACACAGTATTATATTTAAATATATGATAATTAATATGTTTTTAAAGTATCAGAAAAAGAAAATTATCAATCGAACACAACGTTTCCGCTTTTCTTACTGGCTAGTCACGAGGAAATGCCGGGGTGTCTCGTCAATGACGATCGTGACATTAGCGGTCAGGAGATCGAGGAGGTGGCCCCCCCCTTTTTTGTCCTCCGTCAGAAAATGGAAGTGGTAGCCGGGGACATTCACCCCCTTGACCGTCTCCGGGCAGCGAAAACCGATCAGGGTCCCCTTCGTGTCCCGGAATTCAAAGACCGACTGTCCCTTGATCACCTCGGCGAGCGGGGGATAAGGTTTTTTCTGGGGAGGGACGCTCCGCGCCTTGACCGATGAGAAGGACCCGTCGATCCGTATCGCGTAGAAGATATGTTTGCGCGCGAGCTGGCTGTCCAGATACGAAGTGAGTTGGGCAAGGTCCATCGGTTGGTCGGAGGCGATCGTCTTGTCCGAATCAAAAAAGGTGACGGTGGCGAACGGGGTGCGCGCCTTCTCTGGGACCTTCGTCACACTCCCGTTGAACCGCACCTGATAGAAGATCCCGTCGACCAGCGTCATCTCGCCGTCGAGGCGATCGTAGGTCCCGAGGCCGAAGTTTCCGTTTTTCTTGACCTCGGTCAAGGGGACCTTCCCATCATAATAACCGGCCAGCAGCTGATCGAGACGGGAGGTCTGATAGATCGTCTCAGGGTCCTGATCGGCCGCCTCCAAAGAGGAGAGGGTGATCAGCGAGAGAAAGAGAAACGGCATCAGGAGGTTTCTATTCATCAGCAGGCCCTCAACTTTCGGGAGCATTAGCCCTTCAAAGCGAAATCAAGTCAAGCTCGTTTTGGTTGCCTTAGTGGGAGGGTTGGATTATGGGGAGCCTGATGCAGCCGTCGTTCTCCCGAAAACCCCTCCCGGTTTTCCCCGGTCTTTTTGCGGCGCTCGGTCCCGGCATCGTCTGGATGGCCTTCGCGCAGGGGTCCGGCGAGTTGATCTGGTGGCCGTATCTGATCGCAAAGTACGGTCTCTTCTTTCTCTGGATGATGATACCGGCCGCCCTGCTTCAGTATCCGCTTACCTATGAGATCGGCCGGTACACGTTACTGACCGGTGAGGGGATCTGGACCGGCTTGATCCGCCTGAATCGCCTGTTTGCCTTTCTGCTCTGGATCCTGATGCTGGTCGGCTTCCTCTGGTTCGGCGCCTACGCCGCGGCCGGGGGGACGGCTTTTGCGGCCCTCACCCATTTTCCACCCGGCTGGTCTGCCAGGGGGCAGTCGCTCTTTTGGGGCTATCTGACGATCGCCTTTTTCGTCTGGACACTTCTCTCCGGTCGCAACGTCTATCGAAAGATCGAGAGGGGGATGTGGGTGATTGCGGTGGTGACGGTTGTCGGGCTCGTTTATGCCTGTTTTCACCCGACGGTTGTCTCTCTGATTCCGGAATTTCTGAGGGGGCTTGTCGGGCCGTTTGGCCCGGCTGTCCGGCCGTGGGAGGAGGGGGATGCCCCGATGCTCGTCTCGGCGATCACCTTCATGGGGCTCGGCGGATTTTACAACCTGTTCTACTCCTACTGGATTCGGGAAAAGGGGAGCGGGATGGCCTCTTATCGTGACCCGGAGGGGATCGTTCCCGAAGAGGATCCGAGAGGTGAGGGGCGGAAATGGCTTCGATTCCTGAGGATCGATGCCGGTGTTGGGATTGCGGGAAATATCCTGACCACCTTGATGACCTGCCTCCTCGCCTACGCGGTCCTCTTTCCCCAGGGGGTCTTTCCGAAAGACTGGCAGATTGCGGTTGTTCAGGCCGAATTTTTTGGCCTTCAATGGGGCGATGTCGGACGAATGATCTTCTTGACAGTCGCCGCCGCCTTCTTGGCTGACGGCTGGTTGACGACGGTCGACGGGGTCAGCCGCGTGAATACCGACGTGATCTATCACCTCTTCCCCCGCTCCAGGGCCCGGAGCGAAAAGTGGTGGTATCGCCTCTTTGTCGTGATCTTCACCGCGATCACTTCAGTCACGATGCTCCTCGCGCAGCCGGGATCGCTGATTCTTTTGGGAGGGGTGATCGGTTTTGTCGCGATGGGGATTTATCCGATCGCCTTGTGGATTTTGAATAATCGAAGATTGCCGGCCTCCATCAGACCCTCCATGATTTCAAAACTTCTCTTGGGTGTTGCCAGCCTTGTCTATTTGATTCTGTTGGGGCTCTTTCTTTGGGTGAAGTTTGGGTAATCAATATGCCTCTCAACAAATACAGTTCCCGCGTTACTCAATCCCTTGAGCAGCCCGCCTCGCAGGCGATGCTGTACGGGATCGGGTTGACCAAAGAAGACCTTGCCAAACCTTTTGTCGGGATCGCCTCGACCGGCTACGAGGGGAACACCTGCAACATGCACCTGAACGACCTCGCAAAGGTCGTGAAACAGGGTTGTCAGGAGGCGGGGCTGGTCGGTCTGATCTTTCATACGATCGGCGTCTCGGACGGGATCTCGATGGGGACCGACGGGATGAACTACTCGCTTCAGTCGCGCGAGATCATCGCCGATTCGATCGAAACGGTCATGGCGGCCCACTGGTACGACGCGAACATCTCGGTCGTCGGTTGCGACAAGAACATGCCCGGCTCCGTGATGGCGATGGGGCGCCTTAATCGACCGAGCATCATGGTCTACGGCGGGACGATACGACCCGGTCATTATAAAGGGAAGAAGCTCGACATCGTCTCCTCCTTTGAAGGGCTCGGACAATTCATGGCCGGCAAGATCGATCAGGAGGAATTGAACTGCATCCTGCAGAACTCCTGTCCGGGGGCGGGCGCCTGCGGCGGGATGTACACCGCCAACACAATGGCCTCGGCGATCGAGGCGCTGGGAATGAGCCTCCCGTACAGCTCCTCCCTTCCGGCGACGAGCGAGGAAAAAAGGGAAGAGTGCCTCGGGGCGGGGGCTCATCTCCGGAATCTTCTGGAAATAGACCTCACCCCCAAAAAGATCATGACCCGTCGGGCCTTCCGGAATGCGATCACGGTGGTGATGGCGCTTGGTGGCTCGACCAATGCAGTCTTGCACCTGATTGCGATGGCCCGTTCGGTCGGTCTTCGCCTGACCCTCGACGACTTTCAGGAGATCAGCGACCGGACGCCGTTCCTGGCCGACCTCAAGCCGTCAGGCCCTTATGTGATGGAGGACCTCTGTGAGGTGGGCGGTGTCCCGGCGTTGATGAAAATGCTCCTCAAGGAGGGATTTCTCAATGGAAACTGTCTCACGGTGACCGGCAAGACCGTTACTGAGAATCTTGAAGGGGTGCCCGGATTGAAAGAGGGGCAGAAGATTATCTTCCCCTTGAGCGCCCCGATCAAAAAGACAGGTCACATCCAGATCCTGTATGGGAATCTGGCGCCGAAGGGGGCGGTCGCAAAGATCACCGGAAAGGAGGGGACCTCCTTTACCGGTAGGGCGAAGGTCTTTGATAGTGAAGAGGCGGCGATCAAGGGATTGCAAAAAGGTCGGATCAAAAAGGGAGACATCATCGTCATCCGTTACGAGGGGCCCAAGGGAGGCCCGGGGATGAGCGAGATGTTGAAGGTCACCTCCGTCGTGATGGGGGCCGGTCTCGGGAAGGATGTGGCGCTGATTACCGACGGGCGGTTTTCGGGTGGGACCCATGGATTTGTGGTCGGGCATATTACACCGGAGGCGCAGGAGGGGGGAGTATTGGCGGTGGTTCAAAATGGGGACGAGATCACGATCGATGCGATCAAAAAGAGGCTCACCCTGAACCTCCCGCAAAAAACCATTAAGGGACGCCTCAGAAAATGGAAGAGGCCGCCGTTCAAGGCAACGCGAGGGACACTCTACAAGTACATCCGAAACGTCTCATCCGCCTCAGAGGGGGCCGTGACCGATTCTCTCTCAATATGAGAAAATTTATCATTCTGATAAAAGGGAGAGGGGGCCTCTGATTTCAACGTGCCAGAAAACAAAGGGAATTTAGACTGGACTTTTTTATAACCTGGCACATGACTTGCGTATTTTAGTGTTAGATGATTCGACGACTCGCACTGATTGTGACACTGATAGCGGCCTCGCCGGTGATTGACGCTGCACCGGCGGCAACCGGTCCGGTTCGATGGACCTCCGAGACGATCTTCCGCCTCCCGTCAGGGGCGACTATTGGCGAGGCGGTGGTCACACTGACCCCTGCGGGCGTCCCGCGCGTTGTCTTTAACTACCGTACAAGCACCACCTCCTTTTTTGTCTCGACACTCCGTTCAGCGCCCGGTTCCTGGAGGGCACCGGTTGCCCTGCCCAGTGTCGGCAATTTTCTCACAACACGGTTTCTCTCAATCGGTTCGGATGCGTCAGGACTCGCCCATCTCGCCTTCCAGTTCACCCAGAAGGATCGGACGGCTGGCCTCGGTTATTACGCCCTCAACGCCGCAGGGGATTGGGTCGGTCCGACGACACTTGCCGGGGGGCAGGACGTCACGCTTCCAACCCCCCAGGCAGCGGGAGACAGCACGTCCCTTACGGTGGATCGCAGTAATATCCCTCACATCCTGTTTGGGGTCATCAATGCCAGGTCCACTGCCGTGAGGCCGTTCCACATCAGCAACCCCGGGGGGAGGATGGTAACCGACAGCCCTTCTTCTGATGCGATCCTCCCCTATACCTCGATTGCGGTCGATCGGACAGGGAGTGTTCACGTCGTCTATACCGATGCCACTTCAAAGAGCCTGGTCCACCGGAGGAGCGATCCGCCCATTTCAGGAACCTATACCTGGGATAAAAATGAGGTCAGGACAACGCCAGCGATGAGCGATGCCACGATTATCTACAAGGATCTGGCAATCGACTCGACCGACAAGGCGCATATCGTTTATTACCATCCCGATGTCAGGGTTCTCATCTATGCACGCCGGGGGACCGATCCGCTCAGTCTGCAGATCAGCCAGTTCGAGGACACGGCGGATGTCGGGCTCTTTCCCTCGATAGCGGTCTGTCCGTCAGGACCCGATGGGGCCGATTCCCTGCATGTGAGCTATATCGACAAGACAAACGGGAAGCTCAAATACAAACGGCGTCGCGAGGGGGAGACCCAATGGGCCGCCTCTCTCGTTGCGGATGATACTGCGACGGGGACCTCCGTTTCGACCACCTCGATCGCCTGCGACGCGAACGGGCTTGTTCATATCGTCTATTTCGATCCCTCTGTCCCCTCCCTGAAATACCTGACGAGGGCGGAGCAGTGTGGAAACGGGGTGGTTGAGACCGGTGAGAGCTGTGACGACGGGAATACCGTCAATACCGACCTCTGCCGGAACAACTGCACCCGTTGCGGCGACGGCGTCCCTCAAGCGGCCGACGGCGAGGCGTGCGATGACGGCAATGCGGTCGAGGGGGATATGTGCGACAGCAACTGCACACTGCCCGCCTGCGGGAATGGGATCCGGGATCCGGGTGAGGGGTGCGAGGACGGGAATCTTGTCAGCGGTGACGGGTGTGATGCGAACTGTCGGGTAACCGGTTGCGGGAATGCGATCCAGACCGCCGGCGAGGCGTGCGATGACGGAAACAGCGTCAATGGGGATGGGTGCGATACTAACCAGGCAGGGCAGTGCGTTTTGAGCGGCTGCGGCAACGGCGTGATCGTGCCGCCCGAGGCGTGTGATGACGGAAATCAGGAAGGGGGGGATGCCTGTCCGAACAATTGCCAGCAGCCGAGCTGTGGCGACGGATTCCGAAGGACGACGGCACCCGATCCTGCCCAGTTGGAGGCGTGTGATGACGGGAATTCAGTGGGTGGAGATGCCTGCACCAACGCCTGTACGGAGGCCCGTTGCGGCGATAGTATCAGGAGGACGATCGGGAATGCCGCTGAAATTGAGCAATGCGACGATGGCAATCAGAACAGCAATGATGCCTGCACCACGAATTGTACCGAGGCGCGATGCGGAGACGGGATCCGTCGGACCGATGGTGCCCCGACGGAGATCGAGGACTGCGACGATGGGAATTCCATTAATAACGATGGCTGCCTCGATTCCTGCCGCGAGGCCTCCTGTGGTGACGGCTTTGTCTTTGTCGGTGTTGACGCCTGCGATGATGGCAATCTCATTGACGGAGACGGTTGTGACAGCAGCTGTACCCCGACCGGTTGCGGCAATGGGGTTGTGACGCCGCCTGAAGAGTGTGACGACGGCAATGTGGCGAATGGAGACGGGTGCGACTCAAACTGCCGCGCAACCGGGTGCGGGAACGGCCTTGTCACGATGGGGGAGGAGTGTGACGATGGGAATGATAATGCAAACGACAACTGCATTAATTGCCGGAATGCCTCCTGCGGTGACGATGTCTGCAACGGTGGAGAAAACTGCGGCAGTTGTGCGGCCGATTGCGGGGACTGCCCCGGGATGCCGGAATGTGGAAACGGGGTCATCGATCCGGGGGAGGAGTGCGATGATGGCAATACAGTCGCGACTGACAACTGCGTCGATTGTCGGAACGCCACCTGCGGCGATCGGACCTGCAACGGTGATGAGAATTGTCAGAGCTGTGAGGCCGATTGCGGCGCCTGTCCCGAAACAGCCGCATGTGGCAACGGTACCCGGGAACCGGGTGAGGAGTGTGATGACGGCAACAGTGTCGCTACCGACTTTTGCATCGAGTGTCGCAACGCCGCCTGCCCCGACGGGACCTGCAACGGTGATGAAAATTGTCAGAGCTGCGAGGCGGATTGTGGCGGATGTCCCGCCGTGGCTGCCTGTGGAAACGGTGTTCGTGAACCGGAAGAGGGATGTGATGACGGGAACATGACACCGGGTGATGGGTGCAGCGAGACCTGCCAGCGCGAAGTGACGACAACCATCACCCCCCCGATTCCTCCGAGGAGGGGACTCATCTCAAAAACCCTCGGCGGTGGCTGCTCGCTTATTCGCTGACCCGTTTTCTTGAAAAAAGATGATGGACCAGAAGGCAAAGGAAAAGCGCCAAACCAAATGTGCCAACAAGGGTCGGACCGGTCGGAAGATCCAGAAAATAGGAGACCGTAAGACCAGCCAAGCTTGTGACTGAACCAATGAACCAGCCAAACAGGAGCCTTCCCCTCAAACTCTCAAAAAAGAGCAGACTGCAAAGAGCCGGGACGATGAGGAAAGAAAAGACCAATAAGACACCGGCGATCTGGACCGAGCTGGTGATCACGACCGCAAAGGTCAGATAAAAGAAGAAGTCCCAGAGTCGGATCCGATGCCCCTGTTGTCTCGCAACCGCAGGCCGTGAAGAAACCAGCAAGAAAATGTTGCGGAAGTAATAATGAAACCCGCCGATCAATGCATAAATAAGAAAAGTCTTTAAGAGTTGGGAGGTATTGACCCACAGGATGTTTCCCGAAAGAATAAATTTGAGGTGCTCTCCCCCATGGGGAAGGACAGAAGCGATCAAGACGGCTAAAGCCGAACTGACGGCGAACGACACCCCGATCAATGCTTCCTGGGGAATTCTTTCGTCTCGGAAAAAGGCGAAAAAAATCGACCCGAGCGCCGCAAATCCAAGGGCAAAGAGATAAGCGGCCTGCCCCTCCGAGTGAAAACCGATCCACAAGGCAACAGTCATTCCGAGCGCCGCAATTTGGGCCAGGGCGATGTCGACAAAAATAACGCCGCGCTGGATCACATGGATCCCCAGATAGGTATGGATCCCGGTCAGGATCAGACAGGCGAGGAAGGCCGGGAGCAGGAACAACAGGGCGCTCATAACCTCTCCTTTAATTGTTGCAGGATAAAGTCAAAGAGTTCTTCGTAGGACCGGACTTCTGAAGTCCCTCCGACAGAGGCCGGCACAATCAAAAGGGAGACGCCGGTTTTCCTGGCGATCTCCTGCGCCGATTTTGGCTCGACAAAATTCTCGATGAGAATCAAGGGGATTTTCTCTTTTTCAATCAGTGAAATCAATTTGACCAGGTGGCTCGGTGATGGCGGGATCCCAGGCTTTGGTTCGATCTGTCCCGCCCCCTCCAACCCGATCCAGCCGATCAGGTAGGAAAAACTCTTGTGGTGGGTCACGATCTTTTTCCCGCGCAGGGAAGCGACTTGCTGTTTCCAGCGAGCCGTATTTATTTTGAGCCGGGAGGAAAATGCCGTGGCGTTATCGAGATAGTGTTGAGCGTTGGGGGGATCGAGGCGGGCCAACCGCTCGGCGATTCGCTGCGCCATGATCAGACCGTTTTCGGGATTGAGCCAGTAATGAGGGTTCCCCTCCGGATGGACGTCTCCCATCGACCGGTCGATCTTTCCGGTCGGGATCTCGAGAATCGCCAAACCTTCCGAGGCATCCAGATGGCCGGTCACCCCTCGTTGAATCTTCGGATTACGGGATTGGGTGAGCAGGACAGGAAGCCAGCCGACCTCCAGCTGAAGCCCCACCTCGATCAACAGGTCGGCCCGGCTGAGTTTAACGACATAACTCGGCTTTGCCTCCAGATAATGTGGATCCTGATCTCCCCGACAGAGGCTTTCGGCCTGAACGAGATCACCCCCGACCGCGCGGGTCAGGGCGGCCAAATCAGTGGTCGTGGTGACCACACGCAATTTGGCGGAGGCGGTTAGCGGTAAAAGAAGAAAGGGCACAAACAAAAATAGTGAGCGAGTATAGGCGGCGACGGACTTGATCCGCGCCGCCGATGGAGCGAACGATCTGATCACGGTCTGCCAGATGGGGGTCCAGGGGGAGAGCGGTATCTCCCCCTGTTTAGAAGGCATGAGCGCCGTGAGGCCCCATGTTAAATTGCAGTTGCAAAAACGCTTCATGTTGCTCCTCCGACGTTGCCTGAACATGAATCAGGCTGTATTGGCCCCTGATTCGGAAAAATTCGGTTGCGTGGAAGCAGAGCATTGGCGCAACCGACTGCTCCCGAAACGCCTCTTGAGGCAATCCGATCATCTCGTATCGAGTCCCCGCTTCCCAACGGCGTGCAAATTGATAAACAAGTTGGGAATAAATGCCACCCTCCCCGGTAGTGGCGGCCGCCTCCTGACGACGACGGAGGAAATATTCGGTCTGCCACTTCAGTCCCCTTCGTTCATTAGGCTTCCAGCGGAAATAGAGGTCGCCGGCGTAAAGTTGAGTGAGATTCCCGACGCCGGTATTGTTAAAGCCAAATGCACCGGAGAGACCGAGCTGGGCGGTGAGATTTTCGGAAAGATCGACTGCGTTTTTCCAGTGCCCGAGGTAGGCGAAATCTCCACGGCTGGCTCCGTCAAAATTTTCCGCGTTTTCCCCCTGGAGAAATTCAGCGGAAATTTCGGAGAACCAGGGGAAGGGGATCAGCCACGAAAGCTCCGCGCCGAGCTCCGAAAACCCCTCCGGGCCCAGGAAATACCGGTTTATTCGTGACTGATCGACAAACTGGAGTTGCTCCAGATGTTGAGTATTTTGCCGCCCCATCCTGGCCAGCATCTTGCCGGCACGCATCTGAAGATTCCAGGGCAGTGACAGCGAGGTGATGGTTGCCTCTTCAATCTCGACAGCCTCTTCTGTAAAGAGCAGAAAAAAATCCCCACGCACATAGGGATCAATGACCGATTGAAAGGCCAACTCCACTCCTTGCAGATTGAAACCGGTTCGCGAGGGGTTTTCCCCCTGATCGCCAGCCGGTTCCACTTCAAACCAACCTCCCGCAATCGATCCGATCAGGCTGATGTCCGGCAATAAAGCGGAACGTCCACCGGTCGGTCTCGTCGTTTGAGCCGAGACCGGACTGATGAGCAAAATACTCATGAACAAGGCTACGCAAATAAAACGCATGCCATCTTCCTATCCTTTAAAAAGCAAGTTGTACCTGAGTCCGGACACGATGGTCATTCTGACCGGCATTGAATCCTGGGGTCCCGCCGGTCGTGGCGCTGTTGGCCGCTGAATTGGTCCCGGCCGCCCCGGCGGCCAACACGAGCGGGCTGTTCCGGAGAAAGGAATAATCGGTCAGAAGTTTAAGTTGATGGCCCTTGAAGCAGTAACCGAAACCGGCGGTTGATTCATAGCCGTTCGTGACACCGGCCGCCGTCGGGATCACCGCACCAAACCGTGCCATCACCTCAAATCTTTTTGGGATAAGGAAGTATCCATCTTGGACATGGAAACCGAAGATATTCGTGTTGGTCGATTCGTTTCTCAAGAGATATCCCGCCCCCACCGCTGAAAAACCGCGGTGCCTCCAGGCAATGTCACCGGTGGCGGCGATCATCGACTGATCGGCCGCAGGCGGGTTGCCGACACGGTTGAAGTTTGCCGCAATCCCCATCGCAAGATCCGGATCTTCCGAGTCTTCGGGGTCTCCCGTTGAATAAGGGTGATGTCCGAAAAGATTCCAGACCAGACGCGTTCCGAACAGCAGTTCGTCGTTATTATTGAAGGTGCCCCGATTGATCCCCTCATTCATGACATGCAGTGAATAATCGAACTTCCCTTCCGCCAACCGGCCATGAAGCTTGACACCGAGATCGCGTTCCAGACCAAAGACATCATCGGTGATCGTTCGGTCAATAAACTGGTTGGCGGTATCGCTCACCAGGGCATCAAAGCTGAACGGCACCTTGAACTGACCCGTCTGTAGCTGGACCCCGTTACCAAAGTCGTAATTGATGTAACCATCACGGAGATTCGGGCCCACATGGGGAAACGCCTCCGCCACGATATTGGTCACCCCGCTCAAGATCTCAAATTCCCAGCGATAGGTCAGTTCCTTCCCGAAGACATTTCCGGTGAAGTTCAGACGTGCCCGTCGGAACTGTAATCCGTTGGTTGCCCCGGCGCCGTCGACATCCAGAAACTGGTGCTGGAGCTGGAGGAGCGTGCCGAACTTCAAGGCAAATTCGCCGTCTTCGCTTTCCAATACGAACTTCTGGCCGGACTTTTTTTCGGCGGTGGAAACCGGTAACGCGAAGAGCAAAGCGGCAACCAGAAGCGCAGTGTTTTTCATATCATCTTAATTGGCAAGGGTCGATGCGGACTGTCAAGGAGTCTTTCATGTTCCGAAGGATGCAGGAGTAATATGACGGGTTGATGAGGCCTGTGTAAATTTTGGGTGACGGCAAAACACCTTCCATTTTGACCCTGAATATGTTAGAAAAGTGTTCAATGTCAGCTGCAAGAAACAGTTTCCCCGGCGGAATTCCGGATTCATTCCGCCCCCTGTTATGGTCGTTGCGATGGGAAGATCTCGACCCATGGGAGGATCGGGAGGATATTGTCATGGCCGCCTTTAATGAGGGACGAATCGAACAGGTTCGGTGGGTGATTGAGACGTATGGAAAGAACGAGATCCGCTCGATTTTTTCCAGGCGACTCATGACTGAATTCCATCCGGAATCGCGCAATCTCGCGTCGATTCTCATACCGGGACTTGCGTTCCGACATGCACGATAAGGCCCTGACAAAAAAAGCGGCTCAATTGTTCCCGAAATTGGGCCGTTTTGAGTCCTTCTATCTGGTGGGAGGAACGGCGCTGGCCTTGCAAATCGGCCATCGTCTTTCAGTCGACTTTGACCTCTTTTCTGAAAAAGAGCTGCCTCAAAACCTGCTTCAGAAGATAAAAAAAGTCTTTCCCGAATCCACCCTCGAAGTCACCTACAAGGGCATGGACCAGATTAATCTTCTGCTGGACGAAGTGAAAACAACATTTTTTCACTATCCCTATCCCGTTCGGGAACCCCTGATCACGTATCAGAACGTTTCTATCGCCTCAATCCCGGAGATTGCGGCAATGAAGGCGTTCGCTATCGGCAAACGACTCGCCTACAAGGATTATGTGGACTGGTATTTTTTGTTATCGAAACGCCATGTCACCCTGCCGGAGGTCATCCGGCTGGCCCAAAGCAAATTCAAGGATGAATTTAATGATCGGCTTTTTCTGGGACAGCTGGCCTCGTTGATGGATATTCCAGATCAAAAGATAGATTTCCTGGGCGAATCGGTGGATAGGCCAACGATCGAATCGACTCTTAAAAAGCAAATAACCGAAGCTGTCTGAAGTTAGGCGGGAAGCGTGAACCAAAACTCGGAACCCTTGCCGGGTTCGCTCCGAACCCCGACTGTGCCGCCGTGGAGCTGAACGAGGTGTTTGACGATTGCGAGACCGAGACCTGTCCCCCCCATCTGGCGGGAAGGGGCCTTATCCGCGCGGTAGAACCGTTCAAAGATCCGGGACTGCTCCGCCTCGGCAATCCCGATCCCGGTGTCGCGCACCGTAACACGACAACGGGACCCCACGAGCTCGGGGAGCATCAGGTCCAAGACAATCAGGTCCGGTGCGGTCCGGCGCGCCTTGGCCAGCCCCTCCTCACCGGTCTTGGCCAGCTCGACCGTAAACTTTTCTTGCTTGAGATTGTACTCGACCAGCTCGGCAATATCCTTGTCGTCTTCGATAATCAGTACCTTCATTCCACCGATCCTTGTCCCCGATTGTTACAATGGTGTGACGGGAATGTAAAATGATTGAGGGACCTGAAATGATTGATTGACCGTCCGTGAGATCTTTTATAGATCGTCCTCGTATGGGGCTTTTCCCGAAATCAAACCAGTTCTTTGACCTCTTTGAGAAGGCGGCGAACAACCTGCTCCATGTTGCCAATCTTCTGGAGGATTTTGTCAACCATCATGTCGATGTCGAGCAGAAACTGAAAAAACTCGAGGACGCGGAACATGCGGGCGATCAGATCACCCACGACGCGATCGAGATGTTGAACAAAACCTTTATCACCCCGTTTGACCGCGAGGATATCCACGAGCTGGTTTCGGAACTGGATGATATCTGTGACCTGGGCTACGGGGCGGCCAACCGGATGGCGCTGTACAAGATCGGCACGCCGACGGAGGGGATAAAGAAGGTGAGCTCGCTCCTGGCCCGTTCGATCGAAGAGGTGGCGAAGGCGGTGCTCCGCCTCCGGAACCAGAAGAGCCCGCAGATGATCCTCGCCCAGTGCATCGAGGTGAACCGGATCGAGAACGAGGCGGACGATGCGACCCGGGCGGCGATCGCCCAGCTCTTTGATCGCGAAAGGGACCCGATTCGGTTGATCAAGGAGAAAGAGATCCTGGAAACTCTGGAGTTTGCGACGGATCGCTGCGAAGACCTTGCAAATGTTCTTGAGGGCATCATCCTGAAAAATGCCTGAAATTTCACTGCCTCTTATTATTGTTCTCTTGCTCGTTCTGGGCGCCGAATTTGTGAACGGCTGGACCGATGCCCCGAACGCGATTGCAACGGTTGTCTCCACCAAGGTGTTGTCGCCGCGGAAGGCGGTCATCATGGCGGTCCTGCTGAACATCCTGGGGGCGATGTCGGGGCAGGCGATTGCGGCGACGATCGGCAAGGGGATTGTCCGCCCGGAGATCATCAACCTGACAACCGTTGCCGCGGCGATGATCGCCTTGATCGCCTGGAGCTCGATTGCCGCTTATTTTGGGCTTCCGACCAGCGAGAGCCATGCCCTCGTTGCGGGACTGGCAGGAGCCGGGCTTGCCACGGCTGGTCCGTCGGTTCTTCTCTGGGACGGCTGGCGGAAGGTGCTGATCGGCCTCGGTTTCTCCACCTTCTTAGGATTTGGTTTCGGTTATCTGATCATTTTGGCGATTTCGTGGATTTTCCGCAACACCGCTCCCAGCCGGGTCAAGAAACTGTTCGGCAAGTGCCAGATCCTCTCGGCAGCCTTCATGGCGTTTGGTCACGGATCAAACGACGGCCAGAAATTCATCGGGGCGTTTGTCCTGGCGTTGGTCCTCGGCGGCACAATGACCGAATTCCATGTCCCGATCTGGGTGATTGTACTGTGCGCGACGGTTATGGGGATCGGGACCTCGATCGGCGGATGGCGGATCATCAAGACGATGGGGGTGAAGCTCGTGAAGCTCGAGACCTATCACGGGTTTGCGGCCGAGACCGGTGCGGCAACCGCCATGCAGATTGCGGCCGTCTTTGGGATCCCGCTCTCCACCACCCATACAATCAACACATCGATCATGGGGGTCGGGAGTGTTCGGCGTTTCTCCGCGGTCCGATGGGGGGTGGCCGGCGAGATCATCGTCGCCTGGATCTTGACCTTTCCGGTCTGCGGGGGTTTGAGTTGGTTGGTTGCGAAAGGGCTGATGTTATTATGACCCTTTTTGAATCGAATCTTCCGGGATTGAAGCTTTTGTTTCGCGGCAAGGTCCGCGACGTCTACGACCTCGGTTCGGAATTGCTGATTGTGGCGAGCGACCGGCTCTCCGCCTTTGATGTCGTCCTGCCGACCCCGATTCCGGACAAGGGAAAGATCCTGACAGAACTCTCAAACTTCTGGTTCGAAAAGCTCTCCCAAGTCATTCCGAATCACTTGACGGGAAAATCGTTCGACGCGGCTCCCATTTCTGGCGGGTGGACCCCGCCCCTACGGACGCAGGCGGAGGGAAGGACCGTGATTGTCAGGAAGACGGAGCCGCTCAAGATTGAGGCGGTGGTCCGCGGTTACCTCGCCGGTTCCGGTTGGAAGGATTATCAAAAGACCGGAGTTGTTTGCGGAATTTCACTTCCCTCCGGTATGAAGGAAGCGGCAAAGCTGCCGGGCCCGATCTTTACCCCTTCCACCAAGGCGGCGCAGGGGACACACGACGAGAATATCTCCTTTGAGCAGGCGGCCACCATCGTCGGCAGGAAGATTGCGGAACAGGTCAAGGAGGTGAGCCTTCACCTTTATAATGAGGCCTCACGTTGGGCCGAGGCTCGTGGAATCATCCTTGCCGACACCAAGTTCGAATTTGGACTCTTGAACGGCAAACTGATCTGGATCGACGAGGCGCTGACGCCGGATTCCTCACGCTTCTGGCCCAAGGATCAGTATCGGGTCGGAACCTCGCCGCCCAGCTTCGACAAGCAGTTTGTGCGCGATTACCTTGAATCGATCCGGTGGAACAAGAAACCTCCCGCACCGGGGCTCCCTGCCGAGATTGCACAGAAAACTGCCGAGAAATATCGCGAAGCGCTCATGAGGCTCACTCAATAATTTTTCGACATCCAGAAGTTTACCCGAACAGATTCACGTCAGTGGCCGATGCGAGCTTCAGGATTTTTTTGTCCAGCGTCCAGAGTTGGGCCCCGGATCCACGGGCAGCCAACAGGATCATTCGGTCAACAACTCCCGTGATCCCCACTTTCATTTTTCGTGCCTCGATGGCAAGTTCGATGAGCTGCCGCCACGTCTCAGGCAAATTCCAGTCAGGGTCAACACAGGTCATCGCATCAAACGCCTGATGGACCGCTATGCGAACGGGGGGTGTCATCTCGCCGGACAGGAGTTCAGCCATGACCGGTAGACAGGTCACGACCTGGCGTTCCTCGATCAGGGTAGTCAGGGTGTGAAGATCAAATGAGGGACGCCTATGGAAAAATTCGATCCAGACGGAGGTATCTACCAGAACGCTCATCGAGTGCGCATCTTGCGGAGGTCCTGTTGGGAGAGCCGGATCGACCCGCTCCCCTTGAGTCTGAGCAGCGCCTCGATCTTCTTCTTGCGAATCAGCTCCTGCAATCCCATCACCACAGCCATCGTCTGGCTTGCAGCCCCGCTCGCCCTGATTGCCTCGGCCAGCAACTCCTTTGGTATGTTCATTGATGTTCTATTATGCATATTAGATATGCATAAATTATACTAAGATGACACAATTTGTCAAGGCGAATTTTATTCGAATACCCCTTTTAAATCGCTCAGGGATCCCATGACCCAGTCAGGTGTAGCCCCTCGAATCTCCTCCTCCGGCCGGAATCCGAAGGTCACACCGCAGGTCAGGATCCCGGCGTTCTTGCCGGTCTCGATGTCGACCTTGCTGTCGCCGATCAGCACCGCATGGTCGGGGGGGCAATCAAACTTTTTGAGCAGGTGATGGATTACGCCCGGGTCCGGTTTTTTGGGAAATCCGGCGTCGCTCCCCATAATGGCGTCAAAGTAACGGTCGAGCTTGAGCCCCTTCAAGATCGGCTCGGTAAAGTATTGCGGCTTGTTCGTAAAGACCGCCTTCTTTTTGGATCCGAAATGTCCAAGTATCTCGACGACGCCATCGAATGGGACCGTATGATCCAGAAGGTGGGCCTGATAGTAATTCCTGAAGATCGCGAGCGCCTTTTTATACGCCTCCGGGTGCTCGCCGACCGATTTCAGTATCAAAGGCCGAACCCCGTTTCCGACGTAGGAATAGATCTCTTCATCCGAGACCTGCGGGAGATTCAGGTCGCGAAGCGTCCAGTGGACCGAGTTCGCAATATCACGCTTCGAGTCGATGAGTGTGCCGTCCAGGTCGAAGATCAAGAGAGAGATCGGGTGCA
>CAYWRF010000018.1:0-1839 GCA_964460495.1 uncultured Pseudomonadota bacterium
AGGAATGGTCAACGATACGCGAACCCCTCTGAATGGAACCGTGGAAGCTGATGAAACGATCATGGGAGGTCCTGTCAAGGGCAAGAAGGGTCGAGGTGTAACGCATGACAGCCATGCTTCTCTGGTCGTGGGTAAGGAAGACCCCGATGGCGGCGTTTCAAACTCTTCTCGGTATCGCTTCCAACAAATCACCCTCGACACTCAGTCAAATCGTGGGAGTCAACTAGATAAGCATATGACTTTATTAAATTGATTTAAAAAAATCAATACTAAAAACAGATGCCTTACTCACCAACTTCGACCGCCCCCGCTCAACCGTTCTTGTGATGGTCTCCGCATTTGCGGGTCGGGAATTGATTTTAGAGGCTTATAGAAGAGGCGATCCGCGAGCGTTATCGGTTATTCTCGTATGGCGACTGCATGTCGATCCTGTAAAAAATTATCAAAATGATATTCTCATTTTGATAAATTTATCATTTTGAGAAGGGAAGCGACATCGACCAATAATAAATCCTTATTTATTTTCAACAGGATACGGAACAGGCCCCCGAAATTACAAATGGCTCCTGGATTGCGTCAGCCTAAGTCCTATGAGCAAAGGCCCACTTCGAGTCACCTGTTTTCTTCTTCTCTTCATGGTCGTCATGGTTCCCGCCAAATCCCTTTGGGCCCGGTGCGGGGATGGTCGTATTGACGGGAGGGATCGATGCGATGATGGAAATCTGACCAATGGAGATGGGTGTAGCGGGACTTGCCTCAAGGAATGTACTGTCAACGGCGTTACAGCACCATCGGGCCATTGTCCCACCGTCTGTGGTGACGGCATTCTTGAGAGGGGGGAACAATGCGATGACAGGAACACCATTAATGGGGATGGGTGTAGCTCGAGCTGTCGCAACGAACCTCCCTGCGGGAATGGTCGGATTGATCCTGGTGAGGAGTGTGATGATCGAAATAGAGCTAACAATGACGGCTGCAGTCGCTTCTGCAAAATCGAACTGCCTGTTTGCGGAAACGGTCGTCTTGAAACTGGTGAGGGGTGCGATGACGGCAACCAGGTCAATACCGACGCCTGCACAAACGCCTGTCGCAATGCAAGATGCGGGGATGGGATTGTCAGAAGGCCCGATCTGTTGCCTTCGTTGCCATTGGCCTTCGAAGAGTGTGACAACGGTGATGCCAATGGAACTGCCGGAAATAGCTGTGACCGCGCCTGTCATCGGGTGTCGACCTGCTACGATTGCAGTCGTATCACGAACAGTTGCTCTGCCGTCTCTGTCCCCGGGCGCTCTTGTGGTGCGCTCCATGGGTCGATGACGGACTGTTCAGCAGCCTGTACTCCCCCGCCTCCGACTGTCTCTTGTTTTATCTGTAACCGAGAGGGGGTCTGCGATGCGGTAACGGACGATGTCAGGAGTTGTGAACCGACCCTGTTTGCGGAGGCGACATGCGGCGGCTCCTGCCGGCCTCCCTCGCTCTGCGGCAATGGGGTTGTCGAGCCCGGAGAGGATTGTGACTCGACCGACCCCACCTGCGTGGAGTGCCGGAATAATTTTCCGAGGATCTGCAGTATCACACCGGTGCCGGAGGGCTGGCATTTACAGGAGTATCCTGGATCGACACACAGAAGCCGGTGCCTGACCGACACCTCTGCCGTTTTCGTGATTTGTAACCTCGAGGGAGCGGCGACGACGACGACGATCAGTGAATGTCCCGAGGGGGTCCAGTGTGACCCGGAGGAGGGGCAGTGTCGGGATGCATCAGGCCCACCCACCGTTGAATGCACCGACAGCGATCGGAATGAGGCTCATCCGGATGGGAGGGACAGTCATACCCCGG
>CAYWRF010000018.1:1939-18772 GCA_964460495.1 uncultured Pseudomonadota bacterium
ATGCCGGAGAGATCTGCGAGGATCCACCAGGAGATGAGCCTGGTCAGGAGGCGCGCTGTGTTGCAGGCGCCCTGCCCACGGTGACCTGTACCGACAGCGATCGGAATGAGGCTCATCCGGATGGGAGGGACAGTCATACCCCGGGACGGGCGACTGAGCACTGGAGTGATGGGCGCCCTGATAATACGAGTAGGGATTATTGTAGCGTTGATCGCACCTATGTCGGAGATAAGATTTGTAATTCCGTCGACAGAGTAGAAACATTCCGTCTCCCATGCGATGCCGGAGAGATCTGCGAGGATCCACCAGGAGATGAGCCTGGTCAGGAGGCGCGGTGTCAATCAACCTGCCCCGGCACCTGCAACCGCACCGACCCGATCCCTGCGACCGGGTCCTCACGCGGTATCCCCGGCTCGGTGCAAGGCTCCAACTGCGTAATCCAGCCCGATATCTGCCGCGGCGGAACGGTCATCCGATATCGCTGTCCGAATGCAAGCGACCCTGAACCGGTCCGGGCCGCCGGACTCCCGGTGCAGGACGGAGATCCGGCCTTCTGCCCGAACGGCTGCCAGGGAACCCCCTCGGAAACCGACTTCGAGGGGATCTGCGCGCCCTAATGACCAACCAGAATCGATCAACAGTTTCTACCGAAACGACACCACCCTCTCGATCAGATCCCCCATCACCTGATTCGGTTAACCTTTCAGAAACTCTTCCGCATTATCGCGCGTGACAAAACGGACCGGATTGGCTTGGGGAAACTCGGCATAGAACTCTTTCAAGGCCTCTTCATGTCGCCGTTTGGGCCCATCCCAGCTGACCTGGTAAGGGGTGATCCCCGACCGGTCGGCCGTGATGAAATCGACTTCCCCATTTTTTCTCCAGTAGCAAACTTGCCGATGTTTAGTTCGAAGGTGAAGAAAGACAGCTGCTTCTAATCTCTTTCCCTTGTCCAGCCCCGTTCTGGTCACGACCGCATTACGAAGACCCAAATCAATCGGATAATATTTTCGGTTTCGAGCGGTCCTTTGTCGTTCCGAAAATGTAAAAAACGGGCATCGCAGCAGAATATAGGCGGCCTCACAGGCATCCAGGTAAGCTCCTATCGTATCCGCCGTCACGCCAAGCATCCCGGCAAGACTCCTCTGGCTTACTTCAGAACCTGTCGATTCAAAAACCGCCTTGACCAATTGCACCAACGCGAGACTGGATCTCACCGTCACATGACGACGCACATCCCTTTCTATAATATCCGTAAAATATTCTCTCAAAAGATTTTCCGGATTTTCATAAGTCAAGACCCGTGGGAATCCTCCCTCGTTCAGATGATCCTCCAGGGAACCCCCGGGCCGCGCTTGCTGAAATTCCTCAAAGTCGAACGGGAAAAGCTCCAGGGTCGTGTGCCTTCCCGTCAGGGCGGTGGAGAGCCTTCCCGACAAGAGCGCGGCATTGGATCCTGTAATAATGAAGCGATTCTTCGTCGGACGTTCCGTTCTGGAATGAAGCCACTTCTCCCACCCCTGGACATTTTGGATCTCATCAAGGAAAAAAAATCGTTGCCGGGTCTCCTGTCTCCTCTCTTCAAAAAGAACGACGATCTGATCGAGCAGGCGGTAATCAAGGTCTTCGCTGAAGCGAGGGTCCTCAAGATTTACGAAGAGACAATCAGCTGGATCTAGCCTTAAGGATCCCATGATTTGGGCCAGCAAGGTTGATTTACCTGAGCGTCGCACCCCCTGCACCACAAAAACAAGGTCCGGTTGAATAGTTATGGTTTCCTTCAGGACCTTTCGTAAAATTGTCTTCGGTGGTGGACTGGCCCAATAATTCCAGTCCTCAAGGATCATCCCAAATGACGATTTATCAAGCATAATTAGTAGGTTACCAGATCATTAAAAAAGTGTCGAGCAGAATCGACACTTTTTTGCTTATGATGGAACTTGCCGAAAAGAGAGCACCCTCTCGATCACATCCCCCATCACCTGATTCGGGGTCGAGGCGCCGGAGGAGATCCCGATCTGGATCGGACCGGCAGGCAGCCAGTTTTCCGTCACAACCGCCTCAAACCGGCCGACCGGCTTGTGCCGGATCTCACGGGCCGAGAGGAGGCAATCGGCATCCTCAATATGGAAGCTCTTCCGGTAGGCAGCTGCCATCTTCGCCAGGTGGTTCGTATTGCTTGAATTGAATCCGCCGATCACGAGGATCAGATCGAGATCATTCTTGACCAACTCCTTCATCGCGTTCTGCCGATCCTCAGTGGCACTGCAGATCGTATCAAAATTCCTGAAATGTCGGCCGACCTCCGACTCTCCATATTTCTTCACAAGCTCTTTTTTAAGCCTCTCGGCAATCGCCAGCGATTCGCTCATCAGCATCGTCGTCTGGTTGGCGACCCCGATCTTCTCAAGATCACGATCCGGGTCAAAGCCGGGTGAGGCCTGTTTCTCAAACTGTCTCAGGAATTTTTCCCGATCCCCGCCCCGCACGATATAGTCGCAGACCGTCTCCGTTTCCTCCATGTTCAAGACGACGAGATACCGCCCCTGAGGATAACCGAGGACCCGGGAGCTCGTCGCCTGCGTCTCCTCATGGTAGTACTTGCCATGGATCACCGCCGTAAAACCTTCCTGGGCATACCCCTCAACCCTCTTCCAGACATTCAGGACTGAACCGCAGGTGGTATCAACCAGGACACACCCCTTGCCGGTCAGCGTCTCAATCTGCTGGGCGGTCGCCCCAAAGGCAGGGAGGATCACAACATCTTCCCTGTACACCTCATTATAATCCTCCAGAAAAAGGATCCCCATCTCCCGGAGGTTCCGGTTGACTCGAGGATTGTGGATGATCTGGGCGGTCAGGAAGATTCTTCGGTCCGGGAAACGCTCTCGGGTCTCATAGGCAAGGTCAACTGCCCGGTCGACCCCGTAACAAAACCCGAAGGAGCTCGCGACATGAAACGTGATTCCTTTATCCTTATAGGTATGATCCCCCTCCACGATCTTCCGGACGATCGGGCTGTCATAATCGCGAATCAGATCAGCCTGGATCTGATCCTTTAAACCAAAGCTCTTTCGGATAAGCCCTGCTTTCAGGAGAGGGCTTGTTGGGGTCTGGTTATCCATAGAATGGCCCTAGATAAGGCGAATCCCGGACCTAATTCAACAGGAAATATGTCAGGGTTCCAACAAAAAAAGGGTTCCGGTACACCCAGGTCCAATACTGTCGGTTCGTTTTTGACTGGATTATCAAGCCCTTGCAAAACAGAAATTTGGCACGCCCCTTGCTAATTCACAGCCCGATACTTTAAAAAAGGGGGGTCTATGAACTTCATCAGAACAATCTTTTCGGGGCTCTTGATAGGGTCCTTCATCACGGTCTCCCTCTATATGGGGGGGATCGGTGGGTGCGGCAGTACAGCGGCAAGCGGAACCGGGGGCGGAGGGGGTGGATCGTCCGGCGGGGAGGAGACGGCAACCAACCCGGGCGAGGCCTCTGTCGCGACCCTCGCAACAGTTCCCAGTGTGGATATCTCCAATCTCGATTTCAGCGCCGCAACCACCGCTTCGGCCAGTGTCTCAAAACTTCCCAGGATGAAGACGAAGAACGCCTCATCCGAAAAGAAGGGGCTCGGCAAGAACTATAATCAGGTGGGAAACCCCTCTCGAGCCGGGTGTGAGGCCAATATGCACAAGCAGGAGATTATCCGTCATAGCCAGCAGGCGCAACTCGACCGTTGCTATGCGGAGGCGATGGAAACGGCCGGCCTGATCACGATCCCGGCCGACACCTACGCCCGATACGACATCCACCCGCCGGAAGACGATGAGGCCCAGCGGGGGAGGATGTGCGACGGGATCCCGGAGGAGCGGACCGAGGAGAGGGAGAGGTGTGAATCGGGAGACGAGGGACCGGGTGCGGAAGGGATCAAGGTCCGGGTTGGGCGTTTCGGAAACGAGCTCCGGATCGACCTCTGCGAGGGAGATGGGGGTCTTGTCAACGAGGCAACCTTCACCGCTGATGGTTCTGTCTATACCATTGATGTGACACGGATCGGCGATTTCAATGGTCATGAGGAAAGTGCTAACTTTAATGCGATCGTGGACCTTGGATCGACCGGTCGGGTGGTCGATGGGATTGTGGACTTGGGAGACGGGAACGTCACGGCGAACTCCTGCATGGACGGCGGGTTCGGCAACGGTTGTATCACCTTTCAGGCGATCGGTGACGACCCGACCCTCGGCAACTACAACGTCGTAAGCGGCATCTTCAAAGGGGCCTTCCGGGAACCGAGGAGCGGTGTGAAAACGACATTCACCGGAAAGGCGTATTCGCAATTTGGCGGCAGTTCGAATACCGGCTGCGCCAAATTCAGTTTCACGGGTGCGCCCCCTCCTATGAGGGTCGCCGACATGGTCCCGTTTGATATTGCGGAGGCCCAGCTGGATAACTTCCTCCGAACCTTCGGGGTGCAGCTCGGGATCGATCTGAACAGAAACAACTACCGGAACATCATGCTCTGCAACAATCCGGACTTCGATCCTAGCAACCCCCAGCAGGGAGGGATCCCGATGGTGGTCGCCGCGGCGGCCGGTTGTGCGACGATCACGCATACCGGGGTTGAGTGCTTCTCGATCGAGAATGGCACGGAAACCGGGGATTTCGGAAACAAGGTGGTACAGGTGTTCACGATCATCGAGAACACTGGATCCACTTTCTACACGGCCGTGAACAATTTCGACCTCGGCACGATCATCGACCAGTCCCCGGCGATCGCGTTCGGCCGGAAGTGGGACTGTGCGGGACCGTTTGATGAGATCAACTTCGAGTCTCTGGACCCGGAGAAGATCGAGTCGGAACTCCAGGAGTGTCTTGCCCTGGAAGAGAAGGCACGCGGCAATCAGGGGGCGGGTGACTACAACTGTCACCAGCAACAGCAGCAAGGTGATATCGATAACTTCGCCCAGGAAGGACCTCCGGATCAGGGGAAACAGGGGGGCGCCTGCAAGGTGAACGGAGGGACCTGCCCGGCGGAGCGGGATTTCTTCTTCATCAATCCGGTCGACCCGGACAAGGGGAAGTTCTGCGTCGTCACGATGTCCGGCTGCCAGGAGTTCACACTGACCGGGACTTCGGTAACGGGATTGAACATCAAGGAGCCGGACGGGAACACGATTACCGCGATCACCTTTGCCCAGCCGGACTCAACCAAGCCGGCAACGGGTGCGACGGTCGACATGGTGATCCGCGGTGCAAGCTGTCAGAAGACCTGTGCGCTCGAGCAACATACGTTCGAGAAGCCACCTGCGTTTGACGAGCAGGGGGCCAAAAGGGCGGCACAGGAACAAGGGACCGGTGGACCTCAAGGCCCGGGTGGTCAGCCGGGTCCAGGCGGTCCCAGAGGTGGACCGGGGGGTCCTATGCCAAACCAGCCTCCCCCGCCTGACAGCGCAGGCGCCAAGAATCCTGGCCAACAGGGGTTCGTCCCGCAGTCCTGCATCAACGCGGGGTTGACAAGCGAGTCAGCCTGCCGCGCGCACTGCGAACGGACTCACGACTGTCGGCAATAGGAGAAGACAAAGCGGTTCAAAGGGCGCCCCCCGCATGAGGCGGGGGGCGCCCTTTTTATTTCAGTTGAGCCGCCAGTTCCTTGGCCCGCTCATGCTGGGGATCGAGGGCAAGCGATCGGTCCAGGTTCTCTCGTGCAATCTCTTTCTCGCCCTTCCTGTCCGCAATCACGGCGAGCTCATAAAAGACCTCCGCATCGGCCGCCTTTGTCTTTAAATCCTCGAGGAGCGGCGAGGCCTTTTCGTAGTTCCCGGAACTAAAATAGGCGGTGGCCAGTTTTTTCCGGAGATCGAGACTCTCCGGATACTGATGGACCAACCTCTCATAAACCGCAACCTGTGGCGTGAAGTATTTTTTCTCGAGACCGGCCCTCCCTTTTTTAAGCCAGAACTCCGAGGCCTGTTTGTAACGGGTCAGGGCATCCTCCGGCCCCAGAGGGACTGGTCTTGTTCGAAAATGGAAATAGCCCAACAAACCGCCTGCCATCAAAACAGCAACGGCCCATAGTGCCAGTGTCTTTTTCACAGCACACTCCGAATGATCTCTCGTGACAACCCCTTCTTCCCCCTGACCTTCAATATCAGCCTCCCCTGATGATCGAGGAGATACCCCAGATGCCGCTCATCATCCCCTGAACCGAGCTGATTGGCAACGACAAGATCGGCACCTGACTCCCGGAGAAGCCTCCTCGCCCGTTGCAAAAGGGAGGTCCGGGTCAGGCCGACCTCCAGCTTGAACCCGACCAGGAACGCCTCGGGGGCCCATTGTCTGATCTTCGGGATAATCTTGGACGTCGGTACCAACCTCACCCTCCATTCCCCAACCTGCGATCCAACCTTTCCCTTTCGGATAGAGGCAGGCTCGAAGTCAAGCACCGCCATCGCATGGATGATCGCATCGTAGTGAACCTGTCCCAGTGTGCTACGAAGTCTTCTCACGAGATCACGATGGGTCTCAATCGGCACCAGTTTCAGACGGGGATGACTCCGGGGGAACTCGCTCCCCCTCCCATAAACAAACGTCACCTCGGCACCGCGAAGCAATGCCTCACGCGCCAAGAGGGTCCCGAACCGCCCGGAGGAACTGTTAGAGAGGAACCGGATCGCATCGAGAGGCGCGCGCGTCGGACCCGAGGTGATGAGGATTTTCTTTCTTGCCTTCAAGAGGCCAACAAACTTAAAAAAATGATTTACCGCAAGTCAAATTTGTGACATAGAAGGGGTCATCCGTTACCCGCAGGGTAACGACGTGGTCTTTTTTTTCTTTGTTTCACAGTGACTTATCAACCGGTCCTTTTGGCATGCCCCTTGCGGGGATCAAAAGGCCTTATTGAGGAGGGAATAAACTATGAAATCAAGAATCATCGTTGGTCTCGGCATTTTCACCTTGTTCGCCTTGGGGGCCTCCAGCGGTATTTGGGGGTGTGGGAGTTCCACAAGGGCAGATACCGGTGGGACCACCTCAGGGGGGAGAACCGACACAACCGACCCGGGGGTCGCCAGTGTCTCTACACTCCAGACGGTCCCCTCGGCGGATGTCAGCACGCTCGATCCGAGTCTGAAATCGGCCTCCTCCAGTTCCTCGCTCAAAATGAAATCCACACTTATTGCAGAGTCGGAGGGCTTTTCACGCCACGGCTGCGAGGCGAATGTGCACAAGCAGGAGGCGATGCGTATTACGGGGGAGGCGGAGATCTCCAAGTGCTATATCAAGGCGATGGAGAAACTCGGTCTGATCGAGATCGGGAACGAGGCGTTCAACTACTACCTGGTCAAGCCGGGTGAAGAGTTTGAAGAGGCGGCGGCCCTGAAGACCCAGAAGCAAGGGGGTCAACCAGGAAGCCAGGAGGGCCAGGATCCTTGCGCCTCAATCCGTGAGGACGACACAGAGAGAAAAGAGGCCTGCGAATCCGGCGAGACTGACACCGGGGCCCCTGAGGAGATCAAGGGGCGTTGCGGGACCTTCTCCGGCGAGCTCCAATGCGATCTTTGCTTCAACGGGACGCTCGAGGAGGAGATGCATTACAGTGCGAGTGGGGCTATCTACACCGGTGGCGTCAGGCATCAATTCACCGACTTCGGTGACGAGGCGGAGAAGGGAAAGATCGACCTGACAATCAACCTCGGCACGGATGGAAAGATTGTGAATGGCACCTTTGATCCCGGAACGGATGGAGAGGCGGTGGTTGAGGCCTGCATGGATGGGCGATGGGGAACCGGCTGTATGAGTATTGAGGCGAATTCATCCGAATTTGTCCTCGGCGGTTTCTTCTCCGGAAGCTTCGAGGATTTTGACGGGATTGCCACGAGTTTTACAGGAAAGGCGAAGGCGATCCTGACGGAGACGGACGGATGCGCGAAGTTCCAGTTCAAAGGGGCACCCCCCTCCTGGTCGGTTGCCCAGATGATCCCGCCGGGGATGTCGCAGAAGGATATCGAGAACTTCCTGAAGAACTTCAATCTGCAGTGCGGCAGCTGCAACCTGACCGCCTCAAACTATGCGATGGCACGACTTTGCCCGAATGAGAATTTTGACCCGGCCGACTCGACCGATCGCGATCCACCGATGATATTGGCCAATGCCGACGGGACCTGCCCCTCGGTGACCCATACCGACAGCGGCTGCTTTGTCATCTCAAACGCCCTGGAGACAGGCCAGTTCACCAACAAGGTGAATCAGACATTTCTTCAGATCGACTGTTCCAAGACATCTGTGAAGAACCGGTGCACCAATTTTGACATCGACACGTTGACGGCAGATCTCTCCGACCTCGGCTTCCAGAGGAAATGGGACTGCACCGGGGACTTCAAGACGATCGATTTCTCCGGACTCACCCTTGACCAGTTGGAAGAGGCGTTCGAGGAGTGTTTCGCGATTGAAGAGAAGCTCTTTGACAATGAGGGGATGGGCGGCGGAAACTGCATGGAGGCGGAGCAATTTGAGGAGGTGGAGGAGTTTGCCGATGACGGGGGGATGAATTTTGGAAACGCCGGGGGCGAATACAATAAATCTTCCGGCAGTTGTCCCGCGGCGATCCCGGACAAGCTCTGGGTCGATCCGATCGATCCAAATAACGGCAAATACTGCCTGATGACCCAGGATAATTCCTGCAAGGAATTCACGGTTACGGGCACCGCAACAGGGACGCTCTCCATCAGTCTGGGATCCGGTGCGACGGTCACCTCGATCACCTACGACAGCGGCTTCACGACGGGGACCGTGAATATGACCATCACCTCCGGAAGCGGGTCGACAACCTGTTCGAACGTCTATTCTATCAGCAAGCCGACCTTTGAGAAGCAGGACACCTTCGATCCGGAGAGTCAGGATGGGCCGCCGGATGTCTGCGTGACCCAGTTCGGAAAGGACGTGACGGAACAGGAGTGTCGGGCGCTCTGCACTCAATCGGACGACCCCTGCAATGTAAGATAAGGAGAGCACTTTACCGTAAAAAGGCCCCCCGCCACTGGCGGGGGGCCTTTTGCCTTTCTTGACTTCACTCCATCAGTTGCTAAACGGGACGGGTGTCTCATGCGCGCACCACAACCATCAACACCCCGCATGGTCCGATCGCGACGCCGGTCTTCATGCCGGTGGGAACAGTCGGTTCGGTCAAGGCGGTCTCGTCCGATGAGCTTGAGTTGATCGGGGCTTCCATCATCTTGGGCAACACCTACCATCTGATGCTCCGTCCCGGGCAGGATACGATCCAGAAACTGGGGGGGCTTCACCGGTTTATGGCATGGGATCGACCGATCCTGACCGATTCCGGGGGGTACCAGGTCTTCAGCCTCTCGCGGATACGGAAGGTCAAGGAAGAAGGGGTTGAATTTCAATCCCACATCGACGGCGAGAGGCACTTCCTGACCCCCGAACGGGCGATAGAGATCCAGCGAGCCCTCGGTTCCGATATCATGATGGTGCTGGATGAATGCCCGCCGTATCCCGTCACGGAGTCCGAGGCGAGGAGGTCGATGGAGTTGACACTCGGGTGGGCAAAGCGTTCACTTCAAATTCCAAATAACAAATCCCAAATAACAAACGGAAGATCCCTGCTCTTTGGAATCATCCAGGGGAGCACTTATAAACACCTGAGGAAAGAGTGTCTGGAACGTCTTTTGGAATTTGGTGCTTGTGATTTGGGCGGCTTTGCCATTGGTGGTCTCTCGGTCGGCGAGCCGAAGGAGCTTCTCTATGAGACCGCGGCCGAGACCGCCTCCCTGATCCCGGGCGAGTATCCCCGCTACGCGATGGGGCTTGGGCTTCCTGAGGATATCGTGGAAATGGCCGGGTTCGGGATCGACATGTTCGATTGTGTCATCCCCACCCGTAACGGCCGCAACGGCCAGATTTTCACGACACGGGGAGAGACACAGATCCGTCAGGCGCGCTACAAGGAGGATTCGCTTCCGATTGACGAAGATTGTGCTTGCCCGGTTTGCAAAAAGTATAGTAGGGCCTACCTCCGTCATTTGAGTCTCGCGAAGGAGATCCTTTCGGCGAGGCTCAACACGATCCATAACCTCTTCTATTATCTCACACTGATGTCTGAGATTCGGGAGGCGGTCCGAAAGGGGGATTACGATGAGTTTCGAAGGGATTTTTATCGGAAGCGCGAAGGCGGAGGAGGGCAGTCCCTCGCCCGCTAATGCGGCGCAGCCCAACACCTTCGGGATGTTTCTGCCGCTGATCCTTGTCTTCGGGATCTTCTACCTCCTGATCCTCCGACCCCAGGCGAAGCAACGGAAGAAACATCAGGAGATGGTCCAGAAACTGAAGAGGGGGGATGAGGTCGTCACGACCTCCGGGATCCACGGAAAGGTCTTCGGCATTGCGGACAACGTGGCGACCCTTGAACTGGCCGAGAATGTGAGAATCAAACTGGACAAGAGTCACGTAGCGGTCGTGAAATCAGTCAGCGCCCCGTAAAGCCCTATGCCGGAGAACTGGCGTCTCAAGTTCCTTCTATCCCTCTCCCTGTTGCTGATCGCCCTCTACTTCCTTTTCCCGACACTCGCCCATTTCGAACAAATCCGGGAAAAGGCTGATCAATCAGGGGAAGAACCGCCGTTCTATGTGAATCTCTTCCCCCGGGAAGAGATCAAGCTCGGTCTTGACCTCCGCGGAGGAATTTATGTCGAGCTTGAGGTCGAGGTCGAGGATGCGGTCAGAAACCGGGCCGATCTGATCACGACGGAGATCGAGCGTCTGACCGCCTCGGAACCGTTTCAACCGGAGAAGCTCCTCCGGGATCCGGAGGGATCCGGGATCGTCGTCACCCTTCAAAAAGAGGAGGACCGCTCCCCCTTCCGGAACTGGATCGACCGAAACTACAGGGATATCCTGCTTGAGAAGGAAGGTAAAAATGGTGAGAAGACGGTCCCCCTGGATCTGACCCCCTCCTTCCGGAAACAGACGGAGGATTCGGCAACACGGCAGTCACTGGAGACGATCCGGAACCGTATCGATCGCTACGGCGTCGCGGAGCCCTCGATCGTCCGTCTGGGTCAAAACCGGATCTCCGTCGAACTCCCCGGCATGAGTGACCCGGACCGGGCGCTCGCTCTGATTAAAAAGGCGGGGCGGCTCGAATTCAAGATGGTCGACGAATCGGTTCCGGATGACGAGGTGAGACGGATTGTCTCCGAGGCGAAGGGGACTGATGACGAAACGTTCACGGAAGAGGCGGTAAAAAAGCTCAATGACTTACTCAAGGGGAAGATCCCGGAGGAGAGCGAGGTCCTGTTCGAGATCCAGCGGGATCCGGTGACGAAAAAGATCGTCGGCGGGCTCCCGTACCTCCTGAAGAAAAAAACGGAGGTGACCGGCGAGATGCTCCGAAATGCCCAGGTGAACGTCCAGGACAACGAACCGTATGTGAGCCTCTCGTTGAATCCCCTGGGGACCCGGCTCTTTGCCGATCTGACCAAGGCAAACGTTGGGAAACGGCTCGCGATCGTCCTTGACGGGAGTGTCTCCAAGGCCCCGGTGATCAAGAGCGAGATCCCGTCGGGCGAGGCCCAGATAACCCTCGGGTTCGGTGATTACAGCGCCCTCCTCCGGGAGGCGGAAGACCTGACGCTCGTCCTCCGCGAGGGGGCCCTTCCGGCACGCCTGAAGGAGTTGACCAAGACGGTGGTCGGTCCCTCTCTGGGCCGGGACTCGATCGACAGGGGGGTTCGCGTCTCCTGGGTTGCCGGGTTGCTCGTGATGCTCTTCATGATCGTCTACTACCGGCTCTCCGGGCTTTTGGCCGATCTCGCCCTGACCTTTAACATCCTGATGACCCTCGGGGCCCTCGCGATCTTTCAGGCGACACTGACCCTCCCCGGCATTGCCGGGATTGTGCTGACGATCGGGATGGCGGTCGATGCGAACGTGCTGATATTCGAGAGGATGCGGGAGGAGCTCCGTGCCGGCAGGACGGCGCGATCCGCCCTGCAGGCCGGATATCAGAACGCGATGAGGGCGATACTCGACTCGAACATCACCACCTTCCTCGCAGCGGTTGTCCTTTACCAGTTTGGCACCGGCCCGATTCGCGGATTTGCCGTCACCCTGATGATCGGGATTACAACGACCCTTTTCACGGCGATCGTTTTGACACGGGTCCTGCAGGAAGGGATTCTCTTCGGGCTGAAGAGGGAAAGGCTGAGCGTCTGATATGATCCAGTTCAAGACCTTCCGGTTCAAATTCATCGAAAAGATGGTCCCGTTTATTCTGATCTCTTTGCTTGCGATCGGAGGGACGGTTTACCTGATGATGAGCCGGGGTTTGAACCTCGGAACCGACTTCAAGGGGGGGATTAAGCTCCAGTACCGTCTCTCCTCTCCGGTTGAGGAGGGGGTCATCCGCAAGCTGATCGAGCCGCTCGACCTCGGGGACTTCTCCGTCCAGAAGGTGGGCGACCCGGCGGAAAACCGGCTCGTCGTGAAGGCGGAACTCCGGGAGGATCTGCAGACGGTCTCGGAAAAGGTCACAACCGCCTTTCGAGAGAAACTTGCCGGTCAGGAGGTGACGCTGGAGTCCGAGGAATCGGTCGGACCGAAGGCGGGCGCCGATCTCCGCAAAAAGGCCCAGCTCGCGATCATCGTTTCATGGCTCCTGATGCTGATCTACGTCGGCTTCCGGTTCGACTTCGCCTTTGCGCCGGGTGCGATCATCGCCCTCGTCCATGACGTCCTGATCACGCTCGGGGCCTTTGTGATCAGCGGGCGCGAGATCGGCCTGACGGTCGTGGCGGCGCTTTTGACGATCATCGGTTATTCGATCAACGACACGATCGTGATTTACGACCGGATCCGCGAAAACCTTGCCAAGATGGAGAAGGTCCCTTTGCGCGCGATCATCAATACGAGTATCAACGAAACCCTCTCCCGAACGATTATCACGAACTTTACTGTCTTGCTGGTCGTCGTGCTGATCTACCTCTTCGGCGAGGGTGAATTTCAGAATTTTGGTTTTGCGATGATCGTGGGGGCGATCTCCGGCACTTACTCGACGATCTTTATCGCAAGCCCTTGTTACATCTTTCTAAAAGAGTATGGCCCCCGAATTCAGGCCTTCTTCAAGAAACGGTAACCCGGCGGGGCAATCCGTCTGGCAGGTTCGTCCGCGCAACCCAGAGCGGGAAAACGCCCTGGCACAGGCCCTCTCCATCCATCCTTTGACCGCCCATCTCCTTTTGTCCCGAGGGATCGAGGCGCCGGACGAGGCCCGCCGCTTCCTCTCTCCGGAGTGGGGGGATCTGCCGGGTTTAAGTCTCCTCCCCGATATGGATCAGGCGATTACCCGCCTCATACAGGCGATCGAAAGGAAAGAGCAACTCCTCCTCTTTGGCGATTATGACGTCGACGGGATGACCGGAACGGCACAGCTGGCGCTTTTTTTAGGGGAGGTCGGTCTGCCGGTCCAGACCTGGCTCCCCCATCGGATCCAGGACGGGTACGGCCTCAAGAGGAATATCCTGGAACGGATCCTGACCGAACGATCGCCGCAACTCCTGATCACGATCGACAACGGGACCAATGCGATGGAAGAACTCCGGTTTCTTCATGAGCGGGGGATTGATGTGATTGTGATTGACCATCACGAAACACCGAAGGAGCGTCCGCCGGTTGTCGCCCTGTTGAATCCGAAGAGGAAGGACTCGACAACGGGGCGAGCCCCTTTTCCGACCTATTTTGCATCGGCGGGTCTCGTCTATCTGATACTGATCGCACTCCGGTCGGAGCTCCGACGGCGCGGCGTCTCGCCCCTCCCGAACTTAAGGAGATACCTCGATCTCGCCTGTCTCGGGACATTGGCCGATATCGTCCCGCTGACCGGATTGAACCGTCTGATTGTCAGGGAGGGTCTCCGGGAACTGGCCCAGACGACCCGGCCTGGCCTCAAGGCCCTGAAGGAGAGGGCCGAGGTGACGGAACCGGTCTCCGTGGGGCAGGTCAATTTTCGTCTGGCGCCGCGTCTCAACGCGGCGGGGCGTCTCGCCCATCCGGATATCGCTTTAAAGCTCCTGATGACTGGCAATCCTCATGAAGCCTCTGATCTTGCAACGAGACTGGAGGGGCTTAACCGGGAGCGACAGGAGGTCGAGGCAAGGACCGTTGAAGAGGCCTGCCAACAGGTGGAGGGGGGGCTCGGCCCCGGGGGGCTCATCCCTCGGGGGTCCGGCATTGTGGTTTCTGATACCGGTTGGCATCTGGGGGTTGCGGGGATCGTCGCCTCTAAACTGGTTGAGAGATACCGGCAACCGTCCGTCGTGATCGCGATTGAGGGGGAGATCGGACGAGGTTCCGCACGTTCGGTCCCCGGACTCTCCCTCTATGAGGTCTTCTGCGAGATGCGGGACCTCTTCCTCTCTTTTGGGGGACACGCGATGGCGGCGGGACTGACGATCGAGTCGCAAAAGATCAAACCGTTCCGTGAAAAATTTCAGGAGGCGGTCTCGCGACGATTGAGTCAGGCGGCCCCTCCCCGGTTTCTCGATGCGGTTGTCTCCTTCTCCGAGATCACCCTCCCCTTTTTAAGGGAACTTTTGCTCCTGGAGCCGCATGGGCCGGGGAATCCCGAACCGACATTTCTGGCAAAACAGGTCTCCTTTTCCCGGCCGCGCATCGTCGGGCGTGGCCACCTCAAGGCGGTCCTCCATCAGAACGGACAGAAGCTGGAGGCTATTGGTTTTGATCTGGGCCACCTGCCGGTCAAAGAGGGGGGGGTTTACCCGATTATCTTTCGACCAACCCGGTCAAATTGGCAGGGAATTGACGCAGTCCAGCTTATCCTGAAAGAAATTCCTATATAGCATCCTATTGATATTATTATAATATTTAAATATTATAACGCGTTGCATAAAATAATATTGACAATTTAACGCGTCGTGTTATTTATCGGTTGAAACAATAATCAAGGAGGAATCAAAATGGCACCGAACAAGAAACAGAACAGAAAAAGGAACGAGGGGTTGATCGAGCTGCTCGGTCATCTGGAGCAAGGGGCGGAGAAGGTGGTCCGCCGGTTTGTCGAGAAGGCGGAGGAGTCATCCCGCGATCTCCGGGAGAACATCCTGGATCTCGCCGGAAAGGTCCGCAAAGAGAAGATGGGTGATTTCTCCCATCTGCTCGATCAGATCCTCGAGAAGGCGCGGGCAATTGAATTCGGCCGCTTCAACAGCGATACGCTGATCCGCGAGGCGAAGAAGAACCTGGAAGGATTAGTCGAAAAGATCCAGTCGAGCGATCTCGCGCATCGGGCGCTGGCCAAGGCCGTTGAGACCAAGGGGCAGGTCTTCTCGGCGCTGAGCATCCCGACGGAAGAGGATGTCACAAGACTGTCACGAAAAATCACGGTTTTGGAGAAAAGAGTTAACAAACTAACACGGAAGGCCGCTTGAGTCTGCTGACTCCTTCTGTCAGGTGACAGGGGGGTCAAAGGGCTCGCGGATAGCCCAATAAACACCCGCAACATTGCCCGGTCTCCCTGCTTGGGGCGGATCGGGCAAGGTTGTTTTATTGCCAATTACTCTAGTTTTGTTAGTCTCACCCTCAATGTTAACCCGACAGGAATACGAAAAATCGGAACGTGAGTTTTTGGCCCCCTATGCGATGAAGAGCGGGGATTCCGGGGGGCGCGAGTTCCCGGAGGAGGGGCACCCGTTCCGCACCTGCTTCCAGCGTGATCGGGACCGGATCATCCATTCGAACGCGTTTCGGCGTCTCGAGTACAAGACGCAGGTCTTTGTCTATCATGAGGGGGATCATTACCGCACCCGCCTGACCCACTCGATTGAGGGGGCGCAAATCGCCCGGACGATTGCACGCACCCTGCGACTGAATGAAGACCTGTCGGAGGCGATCATCCTCGCCCACGATTTGGGTCATACCCCCTTCGGCCATTCCGGAGAGGCGGCGTTGAACAGGCTGATGAAAGAACATGGCGGTTACGAACACAACCGGCAGAGCCTCCGGATCGTCACACTGTTAGAGAAGAGGTACTCCGAATTCCCGGGCCTAAACCTCACCTACGAGGTCCGGGAAGGGCTCGCGAAGCATATGACCACCTACGATCAACCGAATCCCCAGGCCAATTTCAAGAAAAAGGGATATCCAACCCTCGAGGCCCAGATCGTGAACCTCGCGGATGAGATCGCCTACACAAATCACGACCTCGATGACGGAATCCGCTCCGGGTTGCTCGACCTTAAGGACCTGCATGAGGTCGCCCTCTGGAAGGAGCAGTTTTCCGGCGGTCTCGATGATAACCAGGCCCGAAGGGCCGTTGAGGGGGAGGCTCGATCCGGCTTCGCCGGTCGAGGGGGCGACGCAAGCCCCTCTAATGAAAAACTGGATGTTCGACAGGCGATCCGAAGAATTATCAACGCCTATGTCACCGACCTCGTCCTGACCGTAGAAGCCCGTCTCAAAGAATCCGGGATCAAGGGGATCGAGGATGTCCGTTTGAGCAAAACCCGTCTGGTCGGCTACAGCGACGCGTTTGATAAAAAGAACAGGGAGCTAAAGGGCTTTTTACGTGAAAAGATGTACCGTCATTTCCGCGTGGAAAGGATGGCCGACAAGGCGCAACGGATACTCGAAAATCTCTTCAAGACCTACCTCAAAAACCCTAAGATTCTTCCACCCGAGGTCCAATCCCGAACCGAGAAGGAACCGCTTGAACGGGTCATTTGCGACCATATTGCCGGAATGACCGACCGGTTCGCACTGGAGGAGCACAAGAAGCTCTTCGATCCGTTCGAAAAGGTTTAG
>CAYWRF010000019.1:0-17022 GCA_964460495.1 uncultured Pseudomonadota bacterium
CACCCCCTCTTCAGAGGTCAAAGAGCTGATGTGTTACCTCAGGATCGGTGTGCGTCCGGTGCCGCTCCAACTGTTTTTTTTGGGACTCTACCGGATCGGCGGCAGGAAGATGGAAGAGTTGATTCAGAGGCCGCTCTGGGGTTTCAAGAAGTGGGGGTTTCTGGCAATGGATCCCCCCTTGCCCAAAGAGAGGCGGAAGATCTACCTTTTTGATCTCATCAGCCGGCATAATCTCCTTAAAAAGCTCGCTGCAGAAAAGAAGAAATTTCGCCTTAGAGACTACTTGGAAGCGGTTGATGACAGCATCAGTCGACAGCAAGCGTTGAAAGACCTTCGACAGGTTTCCTGGATCATGAAAAAAGGAGTCGGCAAGGGGACCTTTTATCAAGGCTTTTAAGATACGAGATTGACATTGTTTTTCTGCTAGGACTATCCTCAAAGGTATGGCAGAGATGGAGACTTCAGCAACGACCCAACCGGCAGTGGCCCCCAATCTGGCTAAGGCGGCCAAGCCGAAGCAGAAGGCGTTGGTCGAACGGGATGCCTGCACCGGGTGCGAGTATTGCGTCCACTGGTGTCCGGTCCCGGAGTGCCTGCAGATGAAGGGTGGAGAAAATGCCCTCGGTGTCCTGCAGCTGGTTCATGTCAACATCGAGACCTGCATCGGTTGCAAACTCTGCGAACAGAACTGCCCGTACGACGCGATCCATGTCTACAAGTTAACCCCGGATGAGATGGAGGGGGTTGCCCCCACCGACGGGATTATCGATCAACCTTGGGAAGGCTAAAATCACATAGTAATATCAGTTAGTTATTTATTATTTATAAAAGATAATTTTTTCTATTAAAAGTTATTTTTTTATGATAATGGATAAGAGACTGGAGGAGTTATGACAACTCAATTGGCTACCAAGATCGATGAGGGGGTCAAAAAGGCGGTCGAGCAGGTGTGCAAGACGCGAGGTTTAAAGATGGGGCGTTTTATCGAGGATGCCCTGTTGGATAAACTGGAGGAACTGGAGGATCAGGAGGATCTCAAGCTCCTTCGCCGTGAACCAGCGCGACCTCTCGCTGATGTCCTTAAGGGACTCAAGACGAGTGGCAAATTATAAGATCGAGATAGCGCGCTCCGCGGAAAAGTCCCTCTATCACCTCCCCAAAGAGGCGATCCCTAAGGTCGTTGCAGCGATTCAGGGATTAACGTTCAACCCGTATCCGGTTGGGTGTCGCAAACTGGCCGGGGAAGAAAATATCTTTCGCATTCGGGTACAGGTCTATCGGATCCTCTACGAGGTCCATCAAGATCTCATCCTGATAAAGGTCTTGAAGGTCGGTCATCGAAAGGACGTTTACCGATAGTCCCGCTCAAACCAACGGGATTATCAATCAGCCGTGGGAGGGGTGATCAGGCCTCTTTAGCAAGACTCCTGACGCCCACTTTAAAAAACATCAAAAACATTTAAGTTATCCACAGTTAAAGGACTGATTTTATTTGACACGGCCCATGTAGTCCCATACAATCCCATAAAGATCCATATAACGGTTTCAAGGGGGAATCAGGGGTGTTTCGAGGGCGTTACGAACATTCAATCGATCAGAAGGGGAGGCTCTCAATCCCATCCCGATTTCGGGAGATCCTCGGCACAAATTACGATGAACGTCTGATCGTGACCAATTTTGACAACTGCCTCTGGGCCTATCCTGTCAAGGAGTGGAACAAGGTGGAGGAAAAGATCGCCGCGCTTCCCCAGTTCAAGCCGGAGGTCAAGGCGCTGCAGCGTTTCTTCATCTCGGCCGCCTGCGAGTGTCCGCTCGATATCAATGGCCGGATCGTGGTGCCGGCCACACTCCGTCATTATGCGGGGCTTGCGAGCGACGTCGTGCTGGTCGGGATGACCCACCGGATCGAGATCTGGGCGAATGAACGCTGGAAGAAGGTTTTTGAGGAGGCCCAAGGGGATCTGGCAAGGCTCTCGGACCGGCTTGCCGACTTGGGGCTATAAAAAAAGGAGGAGACCCGATGTATCAAAATGTTGCCGACATCTCGGTCTTTGGATTGGAGGGGGACATCGGTGACCTCGAGGGAAGGCAGCTGATCCGGCGCCTCGCGCGCCTGATCCGGAGGGAATGGGTCAAGATCGTCCTCGATTTTGAACGGGTCGAACATATCAACTATCAGGTGATGGCGACACTGGTTGCCTTTTCCCAGACGATGCAGCTGTTTCAGGGGCAGATCAAGCTCGCAAATATGACCCCCTATCATCGGAATATTTTGCGTGTGGCGGGGGTCGATGAGTTCTTTGAGTCGTATGAGTCGCTGGCGGAGGCGATCTTGAGTTTTGAGGATGGATATTGTTCATCGGCCGGTCCTTGTTGAGGAGGTCCTGCAGGCGTTTGAACCCCAGCGGTTCGCGTCGGAGGCGCTCTTTGTCGATGGAACGGTCGGGCTTGGGGGTCATGCCGAGGCGATCCTTGAAAGGGTGACGGGAATCAAATTCCTCGGGATCGACTGCGACGGCGAGGCGTTGGAAATTGCGAGGCGCCGCCTGGCACGATTCGGCGAGAGGGTTCAGCTCGTCAAGGGGCATTACGAGGAACTGCCGGAGATCTTGGCAAGGCTTAAGCGGCGCCGACGGCATCCTTCTCGATCTCGGTCTCTCCTCCCTGCAGCTTGGGGATCCGGGCAGGGGGTTCAGTTTTTTGAGAGAGGGGTTTTTGGATATGCGGATGGCCGCCGGCCAGGGGGAGTCGGCGGCCGATCTGCTGGCCCGACTGACGGAGGGGGAGCTCAACCGGATCTTTCAGGAGTGGGGCGAAGAGCCTCGGGCACGAAGGATAGCCAACATGATCATCAAGACGAGAAACAAGAGACCGCTGACCTCAACCCTGGAACTTGCCGAGCTTGTCCGGCAGGCGAGTCCCCGTCACTCCCGCATCCACCCGGCGACGCGGGTCTTTCAGGGGCTCCGGATTGCGGTGAATCGGGAACTGGAAAGGCTTCAGACGTTTCTTCAACTCTTTCCGGATCTCCTGACGGAGGGTGGCAGGCTTGCCGTGATCTCGTTCCATTCACTGGAAGATCGACTCGTGAAACAGAATTTTCGGCGCCTTGAGAAGGAAGGACGAATCAGGGCGCTGACCCGGAAGCCGATTCGGCCGGTTGAGCGGGAGGTAAGGGGAAACCCCCGATCCCGCTCAGCCAGGCTCCGGATCGCGGAAAAAGCGGAGGGGGGATGAGGAGGTCTTTTACCGGGAGAAGGGTGCTTGGATCGCAGTCCTTGAGGGGCAAGAGGAAGTTTCACACCGCCTCCCGATGGCTGATTATGATGCTCCTCTTTGCCCTCTTTCATGTCGCGACACGCGTCCAGGTTGTACAGGCCGGATACGAGATTCAGCGGTTAATGGATCGCCGGGAGTTGCTGCAAGGGGAGAGGAATGCGTTGACCGTTGAGGTCATAAGCCTTCGTTCCCCTGTCCGGTTGGACAGGATCGCCGGGAAAATCGGTTTAAGAAGGCCGCATCAGGATCATGTTTCTCTGATCTCCCTGAAGACTCCATGAGAAAAATGGCGCCTTATGAGAACCGGGAGAATCGATGGCAGGTCAAGAAAAGGACCGCCGCGGTCCTCCTCTTTTTTTCGCTGGCACTCCTCCTCCTGACCTGGAGGATCCTCTCACTTCATCTGTTTCCCGATCGGAGGCTCGAGAGACTCGCACGGACCCAGTACAAGGCGATCATCCAGGGGGTGACCCCTCGAGGCTCCATCTATGACCAGAAGGGGGAGGAGATGGCGGTCAGTGTCCCAACCACCTCTCTGGCAGTGAGGCCGGCCAAGGTCGCCTCTCCCGCCGAACTGATCCCCCGTCTCTCCGCGATATTAAAGAGACCCTCCTCCGAGCTGAAACAAAAGATCCTTTCGAAAAAGAAATATGTCTGGATCGAGAGGCACCTCTCGCCTCAGGAGTTGGTACGGATCAAGACCGATCTGGATCCGGGGCTGGAACTGGTGTCGGAGTCACGCCGATATTATCCGAACCGGGAGCTCGCCAGTCAGATCCTCGGCGCGGTCGGTGTTGATGGAAATGCCTTGGGCGGGCTCGAGCTTGCCTATGACGAGGTCTTGAGGGGGGAAGATCCCCCGGATCACTCTTACCGGGACGCAAGGGGACAGCGGTTGAGCCTCCCGGAGACGCCCCGTGCCTCGCTGGGTGAGGCCCACGACATCGGACTGACCCTGAACAAGTCGATCCAGTATCTGCTGGAAAAGGAACTTGAGAAAACGTGTGCCGACTCTCAGGCGAATTCCTGCACGGGGGTTGTCATGGAGGCCCGGACCGGGGCAATCCTCGCGATGGCCTCTGCCCCCAGCTTCAATGCGAACTCCTATGAAAAGTACGACTGGAGTCTCTGGAAAAACAGGGCGGTGACCGACGGGTTCGAACCGGGGTCGATCTTCAAACTGATCCTCGCGGTGGCGGCCCTTGAATCGGGGGCGGTCCGTCCTGAGGAGAGGTTTTTTTGTGAAAATGGGAGTCTCAGGATCGGAAAACATCTGATCCATGACACGCACCCTCATGGGGTCCTGACATTCACGGAGATCCTGAAGGTTTCGTCCAATATCGGGGCCTTCAAGGTCGGCCAGCGGCTTGGGAAGGAGCCCTTTGAGCGGGTGATCCGCCTGATGGGGTTCGGGAAAAAGACCGGTCTCGATTTTCCGGGAGAGGACGAGGGGTTTATCCGGCCTGCCTCCGCCTGGCAGGAGATCGATTTTGCGAACATCTCGTTTGGTCAGGGGATTCGTGTCACACCGATACAATTCCTGAGGGCGATCGCGATGATTGCATCCGGCGGGTATGACGTTCGTCCCCATTTCGTGACAAAGGTCACCTCCGCCACGGGACGGACAATCTGGAGTTTTGAGAACGCCCCGAGGAGGGTCTTGAAGGAGGAGACGGCTAAAGTCTTGACGCGGATGATGGTCGAGGTGACAGGTCCTCATGGGACGGGGGTCCGGGCCGCAATCCAGGGGTATCCGGTTGCCGGAAAAACAGGCACGGCACAGAAGGTGAAGAATGGCCAGTATTCCCGTCGCGATTATGTGAGCTCATTTGCCGGTTTTGCGCCGGCCGAAAATCCGCGTATCGCCGCGATCGTGATTGTCGATGAACCGCGGGGTGAGATTTATGGAGGTGAGGTGGCGGCCCCCCTTTTTTCACGGGTCGTCTGGGAGGCGTTGCGCGAACTCGGTGTCCCGCCGGAAGGGGAGACCGGCCCGATTCTGCAGGCTAGCCTGACACAGGCTCGCCTGGCGCCACTCACGGATCCGATCACGGAGCGACTGGCGGTACAGGAAGGGGTCCCTGACTTTCGGGGTCTGACGCTTCGTGAGGTATTGAGTCTTCTGGAACAGGTCAAGATCCCTGCGGAGATTGACGGGACAGGTGTCGTCTATGACCAGGAGCCCCCACCGGGGGGGCGTTTGGAGAAGGGGAAGGTATGTCGTGTCTTTCTTCGGTCGGAGCCATAGCAGCAGATGCTGATAAAGGCCCATACATGAAACTCGGATCGCTCTTGTCCGGCATCGCCGAATTCCATGAATCGTTTGACAAGGAGATCCGCTCGTTGACCTCTGATTCGCGGAAGGTCGTCCCAGACTCCCTCTTTGTGGCGATACCGGGCGAAAAGCTGGATGGACACCGATTCATTCCTGAGGCGGTCAAAAGGGGGGCCTCTGCGATCGTCTGCCAAAGGACACTCCCCGGGATCGCAGTCCCACAGATCCCTGTAGTCTCTTCGAGACGGGCACTCGCGCTTCTTGCCGCCCGGTTTTACGGAGAACCGTCGCGGGCCCTTTCCGTTTTCGGCGTGACCGGGACAAACGGGAAGACGACACTCACCTATCTCCTCGAATCGATCCTGCGGGAGGCGGGGCGTTCCCCGGCGGTCGCAGGTACCATCAACTATCGATTTGGGGCAAACCGGGTTCAAGGAGAGACAACGACCCCCGACCCGGTCGAGCTCCAGCGGCTCTTTGCGGAATGGAAGGGAGAGGGGGCGACCGATGTCGTGATGGAGGTCTCTTCCCATGCCCTTTCCCAGGATCGGGTCGTCGGGATCCACTTTGACGGCGCCGCCTTCACGAATCTCTCACGGGACCACCTCGATTATCACAAGGACCTCGATGACTATTTTGAGGCGAAGCTCCGCCTCTTTACCGAATTGCTCCCGGCGAGCGTGAAACAGGAAAAGTTTGCGGTGATCAATCTGGAGGACCCGCGAGGGGCCCTCTTGAGTGACCAATGCCCGGTCCGTCCGATCCGGACATCGCTCTCGGGGAACCGACGCGTGGGGAAGGGGGAGGTGGTCGCCACCACTTTTAATCTCTCGGAGAACGGGATCAAGGCACAGATCGACATGGAGGGAAAAACCCTCTCGCTCCATTCTGAGCTCCTCGGGCGATTCAACCTGGAGAATATCCTTGTTGCCGTCGGGATTGGGGTTGGCGCCGGCCTCTCACGGGAGGCGATCGGTCAGGGGATTGAGAAGGTCATCTCGATACCGGGCCGTCTGGAGAGGATACCGAATCGCCGGGGGGTGACCGTCCTTGTCGACTACGCCCATACCCCCGAGGCGCTTGCAACAGTTTGTCAGACCTTGCGGCCGCTCTGCCGCGGCCGGTTGATCACACTCTTTGGATGCGGAGGGGACCGTGATCGGGGAAAACGCCCGTTAATGGGGGAGAAGGCGGCCCGATGGAGCGATCTCCTGATCGTGACCTCCGACAACCCGCGGACCGAGGATCCGGAGGCGATCATCCGGGAGATCCTGAAGGGGGTCGGGAGGTTTCCAAATCTCCTGACGATCCCGGACCGAAGGGAGGCGCTCGCCAAGGGGGTGGAGCTGGCCCGGCCGGGCGACACGCTCCTCGTCGCCGGGAAAGGGCATGAGGATTACCAGATTATCGGGACCCAAAAGGTTCCCTTCAGTGATCAGGAGATTCTGAGGGAGTTGCTTGCTTGAGATTGTTGATTCGCGAGGTCCTGGAGGCGACAGGAGGCAAATTGATTTTTGGGGATAGGAATCAGGCGATCACCGGTGTCTCGACCGACACACGTACACTGAAGAGGGGGGATCTCTTTTTTGCCCTGAAGGGGGAGAGGTTCGACGGGCATGCCTATGTGCGATCGGCGCTGAAAAGGGGGGCTGCAGGGGTGGTGGTTGAAAAAAGGGGTCGGACCGGTCAGACTCGTCAGACCCGTCGGACAGAGATTCAGGTTCCTGACACCCTCAAGGCGCTGGGGGATCTCGCCTCGTACTGGCGTTATCGCCACCCGATCCCGGTGATCGCGATCACCGGTTCCAACGGCAAGACGACCACCAAGGAGATGCTCGCCTCGATCCTCTCCCGGCGGTATCGCGTCTTGAAGACGGAGGGGAATCTGAACAACCAGATCGGGGTCCCGTTGACCCTTTTCCGGTTGAGGAGCCGGCATCAGATGGCGGTCCTGGAGTTCGGGATGAATCATCCCGGAGAGATCCGGCGGCTCGCGGAGATCGGCGCCCCCCGTTACGGATTGATCACGAATGTCGGGAGGGCCCACCTTCAGGGGCTTGGGAGGGTCCGGGGTGTCGCCCGTGCGAAGGGGGAGTTGATCGAGGCGCTTCCGGCCGATGGGGTCTCATTCCTGAATCGGGATGACCGCTTTTATTCCTTTCTTCGAGATCGCTCTCTCTCCCCTGTCGTCTCGTTTGGCTGGGGCCGTGGTGCGGAGGTGCGTGGGGGAGATCTCAGGATGGAGGGGATCCGATCCCTCCGCTTCAGGGTCTCCTTGGGAGGCCGGTCGGTCCCTTTCTCTCTCAGCGCGACCGGGCGTCACAACGGGACCAATGCCCTCGCCGCGATCGCGGTCGCCGATCACCTTGGGATTCCGACCCGATCGATTCAGGAGGCGCTCACGCGATTCCATCCGGAATCCTCCCGGATGGAGGTGGTCAAGCGGAAGAAATGGATCGTGATCAACGATGCCTACAACGCGAATCCCGATTCGATGGCGCGTGCGCTCGAGTTCCTGGCGGAGATGGGACGGAAAGAGGGGAGACGGACCGTCGCGATCCTGGGGGATATGCTCGAGCTTGGGCGTCATGCGAGATTGGCCCACCGAGAGGTCGGTCGAAAGGTTGCCGACTTGGGGATCCAGCTCCTGATCGCGATCGGCCCGCACTCCCGGGAGATTGTTAAGGGGGCTTGCCCCGTCGGGGTATCCCCCTCGTATCACTTCAGGAAGTTGGAAGAGGCGAAGGCGGCCCTTCCTTCTCTCCTTCACACGGGGGATCTGATCCTGATCAAGGGGTCGCGCGGGATGCAGATGGAAAGGATAAAACTCTGATGCTCTACCACCTTCTCTATCCGCTAGCGGACCGGTTCATCCTCTTCAACGTCTTCAAGTACATCACGTTTCGGGGGCTAGGGGGCTTGCTGACCGGCATGGCCCTCTATTTCCTTCTGGGACGGAGACTGATCTCCTTCCTGCAGAAGATGGAGATGGGCCAGACGATCCGGCCGGAGGGGCCGAGGCATCACAACGTGAAGGCGGGGACCCCGACAATGGGGGGATTATTGATCCTCGCCATCGTTTGGGTCGCGACACTACTCTGGATGGATCTTTCGAGTGTTGCTGTCTGGACACTCTTGATCCTCTTTACGTTGTTCGCGATGATCGGTTTCTGGGACGACTGGAGAAAGGTAAGGCTCGGTTCCAATCGCGGCCTTCCGGGTCGCTACAAGTTTCTGCTTCAGGTGGCGGCTGCCGGGCTCACGGTGTTCTTCTTTGACCGGTTTGCGCCGGGGGACACCCGTCTCGCGTTCCCCTTTTTCAAGTTTTTCCGTCCGGACCTCGGGTTTTGGTACCTCCCCTTTTCAATCTTTGTGATCGTCGGGGCCTCGAACGCGGTCAACCTGACCGACGGTCTGGACGGGCTCGCCGCCGGGCCGTCAGTTTTGGCCTTCATGACCTATGCAATCCTCGCCTATCTCGCCGGCCATTCAAAAATTGCCGGCTACCTGCAGATTCCGTATCTCCCGGGGAGCGGAGAGTTGGTGATCCCGTGCGGCGTGATTGCGGGGGCGTTGATCGGATTCCTCTGGTTCAACGCGTATCCCGCCGAGCTCTTCATGGGGGACGTTGGGTCGCTTCCGCTCGGCGCGAGTCTTGGATTTGTCGCGTTGGCGACGAAGAATGAGATGCTCCTCGTCCTGATCGGCGGGGTCTTCGTCCTGGAGACGATCTCGGTGATCACGCAGGTCGTTTCATTCCAGACATTGGGGCGGAGGATCTTTCAGATGGCGCCGATCCATCACCATTTTGAATTGAAGGGGTGGCAGGAGCCGAAGGTGATCGTCAGGTTCTGGATCATCTCGCTGATCCTCTGCCTGGTGGCGTTGAGCACGTTGAAGTTGAGGTGAGATGCAACTCAAAGGGAAAAATGTCCTTGTGGTCGGGCTCGGCGAATCGGGGAAGGCGGCGGTTCGGTTCCTGATCTCGAGGGGGGCGCATGTGGCGGTGACCGATCAGAAGGGGGAAGAGAATCTCGCAGACGCCCTCTCCGAATTTCGGGGGATTCCGCTGGAGTGCCACCTTGGGGATCAGTCGGCAAAGGTCTTTGAGGGGAGGGACCTCGTTTGCGTCTCGCCGGGTGTCCCGGGGGACCTGCCCGGCCTCCTCTGGGCGAGGAAGCGGCGGATACCGGTGATCGGGGAGATGGGACTCGCAGTCCGGTATCTCCAGGCGCCGATGCTCGCGGTGACCGGCACCAACGGCAAGTCGACAACGGCAACATTGATCGCGCATCTCTTGAAGGAAGGGGGCGAAAAGGTGGCGCTCGCGGGGAACATCGGAAAACCGCTCCTCGACCTGGTCGGGCAGCGGTACCGGTTTCTGGTCGTTGAGGTCTCCAGCTTCCAGCTGGAAACGGTCACCGTCTTTCATCCCCGTATCTCGGTGATCCTGAATGTGACCGAGGACCACCTCGATCGTTACCGCCGATTCCGGGACTACCTTCAGGCGAAGATGAGGATCCTGAAGGACCAGACGTACCGGGACTTTGTCGTCTACAATGCGGACGACGCGCGGATCCTCCCGTTTGTCCGCCGGTCGTCCCCCCGAAAGATCCCCTTTTCGATCGATTCGACCCTGAAGCAGGGGCTCTTCTTTGCCAGCGGCCGGATTGTCCGCCGCTGGAAGAACGAATTTGAGGACTATCCGTTGAAGAAGGCAAGGCTCACGGGCTGGCATAACATTCAAAACATGATGGCGGCGATCGGGGCGGTCCGGGCGGTTGGTCTCGATCCGGACCGTGTCCAGCAGGGTCTGGAGTCCTTTGAGGGGCTTCCCCACCGGATGGAACTGGTTGCCGAGAAAAATGGGGTCCGTTTCTATGACGATTCGAAGGGGACCAACGTCGATGCGGTCGTGAAGTCGCTCCGCGGTTTTGAGGATCAAAAGGTCCTCCTGATCGCGGGGGGACGGCATAAAGGGGGGAGCTATCTCCCGATGAGAGAGGCGGTCTCGCAAAAGGTAAAACGGCTCTTCACGATCGGGGAGGCGGCGCCGCGGATCGCGAGGGAGTTGAAGGGGGCGACGGAGATCCGCGAGGCGCTGACGCTCGATGCCGCTGTTCAGGGGGCGGCGGAGGCGGCCCGGCCGGGGGATGTCGTCCTCCTCTCCCCCGCCTGCTCGAGCTTTGACCAGTTTCGCGACTACAAGGAGCGCGGGGAGAGATTTCAACAATTGGTGGGGGATCTCTCATGAAGAGGGGGTTTGATTACAGCCTTTTTCTAACAACCCTCCTGCTGGTCGGGATCGGCCTCACGATGGTCTTTTCCGCATCCGGGATACTGGCGAAGGAGCGGTTTGGCGACAGCGCCTACTTTTTGAAAAAAGAGGTGATCGCCGGTCTGATCGGCATGACCGGTCTCGTCGTTGCCCGACTCCTTCCGGTAAAGCTCCTCTCCCGGTTGTCGTTGCCGCTTCTCGTCATCTCTCTTGTCCTGTTGGCCGTTGTCCTCTTCCCCTCCATCGGTACGAAGGTCAGCGGTGCCTCACGCTGGATCCGGATCGGGCCCCTCTCCCTTCAGCCGTCGGAGATCGCAAAGCTCTGCCTCGTGATCTTTGTCGCCTCCGTGTTGGCAAAAAGGAAGGAGAGGGGGGTGCGTGTGATCCCGCCGATGGTCGCATCGGGCCTCCTGATCGGCCTTGTCCTGATGGGGAAGGACCTTGGCGGGGCGGCGGTGATGGGGATGACGCTCTTCACCCTGATGTTCGTCGGCGGGGCCCGCGCCTCGACACTCGTCTCCGAGCTCCTGCTCGCCTGTCCGGCGTTTGTTTATCTCGTCTCTTCCGTCCCGTATCGCCGTATGAGGATCCTCTCCTTCCTGAACCCCTGGGAACATGAGCGGGGGGCCGGGTTCCAGATCATCCAGTCCTACATCGCGTTCCATGCCGGGAGTCTGTTCGGGCTGGGTCTCGGCGACGGGAAGCAGAAACTGTTCTATCTGCCGGAGGCGCACACCGATTTCATCTTTTCCGTGATAGGGGAGGAGCTGGGGCTCTTCGGGACGCTGACGATCGTCGCCCTCTTTGTGATCTGGCTGTTTCGGGCCTTCCGTATCGCACTAAAGGCGGTCGATCCGTTCTCTTTCTATCTTGCCCTGGGAATCGCCGTGATGATCGGCATCCAGGTGATCCTGAATCTGGCGGTGGTGACCGGGATGTTGCCGACGAAGGGGCTCCCGCTTCCGTTCATCAGTTACGGCGGGACCTCTCTGATGGTCTCTCTTTTTTCAGTCGGGCTCCTCTTGAACATTTCCGCAAGGGTTAACAACCCAAGGAGCGAGGGATGATGATCGTGATTGCGACAACAGGGACCGGAGGGGACCTCTTCCCTGGGATTGCGGTCGCCGAGGCGCTGAAAAGGGCGGGGGAGGGGGAGATCCTTTTTGCGGTCTCCGGAATCGGCCCGGAGGAGGAGGTCTTGAGCCGTCACGGTTTTCCGTTCGAGAGGATCCGTATCGGGAGGCTCCGCGGACAGAAACGTTTGAAACAACTGAAGACCGTTCTGACACTGCCATCGGTTCTTTGGGATGTGGCGCAGCTGCTCAGGCGGTTCCGCGTCGGTCTCGTCTTCGGGAGCGGCGGTTACAGCGCCGGGCCGGTGATCCTCGCCGCCTTTTTCCTGAAACTTCCGCGGGCGATCCTGGAACCGAACGCGATCCCGGGGCTTGCGAACCGTCTGATGGCGCCTCTGGCCCAGAGGATCTATGCCGGATTTCCCGGGATGGAGCGGTTTTTCCCGCGGTCGAGGCTCTTGCAATCCGGCGTGCCGGTCAGGGCCTCGCTCCGGCAGGTCCGGGAAAAGACGTCGGGGCCGTTCACACTCCTTGTCTTTGGAGGGAGTCAGGGGGCGGTCTCGATCAATCGCGCGCTCCTCGCCCTCCACCCCTTTCTCAAGAAGGAGGGGATCCGGGTGATCCATCAAACCGGCCCTGGTGATTTCATGCCGGTCAAGCGGCGGTACGTGGAGATGGGGGGGACTGAGGTCGAGGTCGTCCCGTTCATCCATCAGATGAAGGAGGCGTATGAGCGATCGGACCTGGTCCTCTGCCGGGCCGGGGCATCAACGATCTCGGAGCTGATTGCGGTCCGGAGGCCGGCGATCATCATCCCGTATCCCCATTCGGTCAATCACCATCAGGAGGTGAACGCGCGGCGCCTGGCCGATACCGGCTCTGCCTGGGTGATATCGGATCGGGAGATCGTGTCGGAGAGCGGACAAAAGACACTTCTGGAAAAGATCCTCTTTTTGCAAAGGAGGCGTGAGGCGATGCAGGCGATGGCGGTTCAGCTCGGTCGTCTCGACACCGGTGATCCTGCGGAGGTGATCGCGGAGGACCTGCTTCGATTGAGAAAGGCTGCATGAGGCGATGTATAAACATATCCGTCACATCCATTTTGTCGGGATCGGGGGGATCGGAATGAGCGGGATCGCGGAGGTTCTTCTGAATCTGGGATACGAGGTCTCCGGCTCCGATCTCCATCGGTCACCGATGACCGATCGGTTGAGGCGGTTGGGGGCTTCTGTCCATCTCGGTCACAACCGGATGAACCTTGGGGAGGCCCAGGTGGTCGTCGTCTCGTCCGCCGTTTCCGCCAATAACCCGGAGGTCCTGGAGGCGAGGCGGAGTGAGATTCCGGTGATCGCCCGCGCCGAGATGCTCGCGGAGTTGATGCGTATGAAATACGGGGTCGCGATCGCGGGGAGTCACGGAAAGACATCGACCACCTCTCTGATCGCTCAGGTGATGACGGAAGGGGGGCTCGACCCGACCGTCGTGATCGGCGGCCGGCTGATCGGCGGGTCAGGACCCAGCGGGTCAGGACCCAGCGGGTCAGGACCCAGCGGGTCAGGACCCCGTTCCGGGGCCCGTCTTGGGCGGGGGGAGTTCCTGGTCGCCGAGGCGGATGAGTCGGACGGGTCGTTCCTGCATCTCAATCCGACGATTGCGGTGATCACGAATATCGATCCGGAACACCTGGATCACTACGGCGATTTTGAGGCGCTGAAGAGGACCTTTGCCGAATTTGCCGGAAAGATCCCGTTTTATGGGACCGCAATTTTCTGTGCCGATCACCCGGTGGTGCGGACGATGGCGAGACGGTTCGAGCGGCGCCATTTGACCTACGGTCTTTCCAATCCGGGGGCCGATATCACCGCCCGGCGGATCCGGAGGTTTGGATTGGGGAGCGAGTTTGAGGTCCTCTTTCGGGGGGAGCGGCTTGGGGTCGTCAGGCTTCCCTGCCTAGTCGGCCGTCATAACGTCCTGAACAGTCTTGCGGCGGTCGCGGTGGCTGAGGAGTTGGGGATCCGGTTCTCCGCGGTCCGCCGCGCCTTTCAGAACTTCAAGGGAATCTCCCGCCGGTTTGAGGTGATCCGCAGCGAGTCCCCCGTCATTGTGGATGATTATGGACATCACCCTGTCGAGATTCGGGCGACGTTGCGGGCCGCGCGCCAGCTCTGGCCCCGGAGGAGGATCTGGGCCCTGTTTCAGCCGCACCGTTACAGCCGGACAAAGCTTTTGCTGAACGATTTTGGAAAGGCCTTTGTCGAAGCCGATCGGGTCCTGACGACCGGGATCTACGCGGCGGGTGAGAGGCCGATCCCGGGGGTCTCCGGCCTCCTCCTCTCCCGAAAGATTCGGGGGGCCCGCCCCGGGGGGGCCCGCTTTTGCGAGACGCTGGGGGTGATGCAGGAGATTCTCCTCCGTGAGATCGGTCCGAACGATGTCGTCCTGACACTCGGGGCGGGGGATATCTGGAAGGTTGGAAAGGAGCTGGCACGGCGGTGGGACTCTTGACCGATTCTATGAAGGAAGAGCTCCGAAAAATCTGCGGTCGTCTCTTCTTTGACGAGCCGATGTCCCGCTACACCACGCTCCGCGTCGGCGGCGAGGCGGATCTACTCGCCTATCCGCAGAACGTCGAGGAGGTGACCGGATTGGTCCTCTTCGCCAAAAGGAGGAAGCTCCCCTGCCTCGCGCTCGGGGCCGGCTCCAATCTGATTGTGAGGGACAAGGGGCTCCGTGGGATCGTCCTCTGCCTTGTCGAGGGGTTCAATTCCTTTAAGTGGGAGGGTCCCACCGGTCTCTATGCCGAGGCGGGTGTCGGGATGCCGCGCCTCGTGGAGGTGGCGGCGGAGGGCGGCCGCGAAGGGCTGGAGGGGCTCGTCGGTGTCCCTGGAAATCTGGGGGGGGCGCTGATGATGAATGCCGGGACGCGGGAGGGGGAGATCGGCGCGGTGGTTCACTCGGTCACATTTGTCGACCGCGACGGCCGCCTGCTCACATGGCCAAAGGAGAAGATCGGCTTTGCCTATCGTGAGAGCGGTTTCCCAAAGGGTACGGTGATCCTCTCGGCGCGTCTCGATCTCACCCCCTCGTCACCGGAAAAGGTCCGGGAGAAGATCGATCGTCTTCGGGAAAAAAGGATCAAGACCCAGCCTCTGAATGTCCCGAATGTCGGCTCGATCTTCAAGAACCCCAAAGGGGGTTACGCCGCCGCCTATATAGAGGAGGCGGGGTTGAAGGATGTTCGTGTTGGCAAGGCGAGGATCTCCCCCAGGCATGCGAACTTTATTGTGAACGAGGGGGGGGCGACGGCGCGGGAGATCCTCTCGCTGATCGGGCTCGTGAAGGACAAGGTGAAGGAAAAATTTGGGGTCAGTCTGGAACTGGAGGCGAAGGTTGTCGGTGAAGACTAAACGGATTGGCGTACTGATGGGCGGGTTTTCCAGGGAGCGCGAAATCTCCTTGAGGAGTGGCCGGGCGGTTGCGGCGGCGCTGAAGCGGCTCGGGTATCTGGTGGTTGAGATCGATGTCGGTCGGGACATCGCGGAAAAACTGGTCGCCGAGCGGATTGAGGTTGCGGTGATCATGCTGCACGGCCGCCTCGGTGAGGATGGGACGATTCAGGGGATGCTCGAGGTGATCGGTATCCCTTACAGTGACTCCGGTCCTTTAGCCTCCTCGGTCGCGATGGACAAGATCCTTTCGAAGACCCTTGTCGAGCGGGCCGGTGTCCGGACACCCGCCTGGAGGGAGATCCGGGCGGACGTACGAATCGACCGTTCGCCCCTCCCGCTGCCGGTGGTGGTCAAACCGAATCAGGAGGGGTCGACGCTCGGTGTCTCGATCGTGAGGCGGCCCGAGGAGTTCGGTCCGGCGCTCGATCTGGCCGCCTCATTTCAGGACCCGCGGATCCTCGTGGAGGAGTTTATTTCCGGAAAGGAGCTGACTGTCGCCCTGATAGAGGGGAAGGCGCTGCCGGTGGTCGAGATCGTCCCGAAGAGCGGCTTCTACGACTACGCGGCGAAGTACACGAAGGGGATGACCGAGTACATAGTCCCGGCGAGGATCTCGGAGCCGGAGCGGGCGACTGTCTGTGCCCTGTCAGAGAAGATCTTCGCGACTCTCCAGCTTTCAGGGATTGCACGGGCCGACTTTATTCTTTCGAGCCAAGTGCCATTCTTTCTCGAGGTCAACACGATCCCGGGGATGACGGAGACGAGTCTTGTTCCCAAGGCGGCCGAGGCGGCCGGGATCGGTTTTGACGAGCTCTGCGAGAGGCTTGTTCAAGGCGCCTCTCTAAAGGTGGGTGTCTGATGAAAAAAATGCTTCGATTTTGGTGGTTGCTGGTCGTGATCCTGATCCCGCTTGCCCTGACCCTCCTCCCGCCGTTGCCGCCGTTCCGGTTGAAGGAGGTGGTGGTGGTCTCTCCGCCGACGCGGCTCTCAGAGCTCGATCTCGTCAGTCTGACCGGGGTCTCCCGCGGGGAGAACCTCCTGACACTCCGGCTGAAGAAGGTCCGCCAGAATCTCCTGAAGTTCCCGTGGATCGAGGAGGTCGCCCTCGCCAAGTCGTATCCGGGGAGGCTCGTCGTCTCGGTCTCGGAACAGCAGCCGGTCGCGCTCGTCAAGAAGGATCAGCTCTATCTCGTCAACCGGCGGGGAGAGGTCTTCAAAAAGATGGAGGCGGGTGACCCGAAAGACCTGCCGGTCCTTTCGGGACAGGACAGCTTCTCCCGGAAGGAACTCCTGCCTCTGGTTGAACTGATCGGAAGTTTTCAGGGGAGGCCGGCGCTTAAGGCGGCGGGGTTGTCGGAGATCTTTCGCAGTTCAAAGGAGGGGCTGGTGATCTTTACGATCCGGCCACGGGCCCGGATTGTTCTGGGGAAGGAGGAGTGGGAGAAACGGCTCGACCGTCTCGCCCAGATCCTGCCGTCGCTCACGGGGGGTAAGAAGGGGCGGCTTGCAATCGATCTGACGTATGAAAAACGGATCTTTGTAAAAAGGTAAAAGAAAGGGGGGAATTATTTTATGTCAAAAGAAGAAGGGTTCGTGGTGGGGCTCGATATCGGGACCACCAAGATTTCGGCGATCGTGGCGAAAAACGGGGAGGATGGTCTCGACATT
>CAYWRF010000019.1:17032-18400 GCA_964460495.1 uncultured Pseudomonadota bacterium
GTGGAAGACGGCGTCGATATCATCGGGATCGGGACCTCCCCCTCCAAGGGTTTGAGGAAGGGGGTTGTGATCAACATCGAGTCGACCGTCGAGTCGATCCGGAAGGCGGTCGAGGAGGCGGAGGCGATGTCGGGTCACGCGGTCACGTCGGTCTATACCGGGATCGCGGGGGGCCACATCCGCGGGATCAACAGTCACGGGATTGTCGCCCTGAAGGAGCGGGAGGTCCGCCCCTCCGACGTCTCGCGCGTTTTTGATGCGGCCCAGGCGGTTGCGATCCCTCTCGACCGGGAGGTGATCCATGTGATCCCGCAGGAGTTTGTTGTCGATGAGCAGGAGGGGATCAAGGACCCGGTCGGGATGTCCGGCGTCCGGCTCGAGGCGAAGGTCCATATCGTGACCGCAGCGGTCACGTCGGCCGAGAACATCGTCAAGTGCTGCAACCGGGCCGGCCTCGATGTGAAGGATATCATCCTCGAACAACTGGCGGCGGCCGAGGCGACGCTCTCGCAGGAGGAGAAGGAGCTCGGGGTCGCCCTGATCGACATCGGCGGCGGGACAACCGATCTCGCGGTCTTTTCGGGCGGGAGTCTCGTCCATACCGCGGTCCTCTCGATCGGCGGCAACCATATCACGAACGACCTCGCGGTCGGGCTCCGGACCCCTTTTTTAGAGGCGGAAAAGATCAAATTGAGGTATGGTGCTGCCCTGACCTCGCTCGTCCCGAAAGAAGAGACGGTGGAGGTCTCGTCCGTCGGGGGAGGGGCCGATCGGGTGCTGTCCCGCCAGATCCTGACAGAGATTGTCGAGCCGCGCGTGGAGGAGATCTTTACGCTGATCCGTCAGGAGATCGCAAAATCGGGATATGAAGACCTGATCTCCTCGGGTATTGTCCTGACAGGCGGGAGTGTCCTAATGGAAGGGATGCCGGAGATGGCGGAACAGGTCTTCAGCCTCCCGATCCGGCGCGGGGTCCCGCGCGGGATCGGCGGCTTTGTCGATGTGATCAAGAGCCCGCTCCATGCGACCGGGGTTGGTCTCGTCTATTACGGGAGCCGGAACCGGACAGACCGCCTCTTCTGCGCCCGCGACGGCAATGTCTACAATCGGGTCAAGGAGAGGATGAGGGAGTGGCTGGAGGAGCTGTTCTGAAACGGGGGGATAACAAAATGTTCGAACGGACAGAGGAGACGCCTCTGAAAGGGGCGACTATAAAGGTGGTCGGAATCGGTGGGGGCGGGGGCAACGCCCTGAATACGATGATCGAGTCCTCCCTCTCCCGTGTTGAGTTCATCGCGGCGAACACCGACCTCCAGGCGCTGAAGGGGAGCCGGGCCTTTACGAGGCTCCAGCTCGGCCAGGAATTGA
>CAYWRF010000020.1:0-17685 GCA_964460495.1 uncultured Pseudomonadota bacterium
AATTATTGCGGCCGAAACCCGAGCGGGCTCCCCTGTACCGATCTCTGCCGCACGCATCCGGAATGGACCCAGTGCGACACCGCCTGCGCCAGAGACCGAACACTCCCGTTCTGTGACGACCGGTGCGATAACTTTAACTCCAATCAAGGCTACTGCGGCCAGCTCTGCCAGGATAATCCCGATCACCCCTTTTGTCAGGACCGCTGCGTTTTGGATCAGGGAATCGGATCCTATTGCGACGAAATTTGTGATCGTCTCAACCGACCTGCCGAACAGACCTTTTGCCGGAGGATCTGCGGACGAGAGGGAAATTATACACTCGGATTTTGCGGGCGGATCTGTGCGGCACAGGCGGCGAGCGGAGGGGATATGGGAGGCTATTGTGCTGATAGGTGCAATTTGTCACCGGGCCGGGACTATTGCGGGGAGGTCTGTGAAAGATTCGATCGTGCTACTGTTCCGCTAGGGACATGCGACCAATACTGTGCCGCCCATCCCAATGAGGAGGGGTGTGATGGAGGCCGGTGGGACAGGGGAGATTCCGGGTCGTCCGGTGGGGGTAGTAGCGGTTGTTCCAGCGGGTGGACCTACCCTTCCGGCTGGCAGGTACTGGGGGTTTCCAACAACAATTGTTATCCTTATGTCGGAGAGGTGCAATGTTGTGGCGATAATTGTCGCCCGAGGGAAGGGCGCTCCAATCATGCGTGCATTGGCGGGGAATACTGCGGTTGTCCCACCGGAGAGGGTGCGGGTGCCTTTACTGGTTATTGCACAGATCCAGTGTCAGGTCTGTTTTGTGCGTCTGAATGGTTGTGGTGTAACGGTGTCTGCACCGGTAACGTGCGGACACTTTGTACCGGTGGAACCTACGTGCCACCCACAGACAATTATCACTGCTCGTGCAATTGGCACCCCAATGGCTTTTGGGATCAATATGATGCCGAGAGGTGTCGGAATTGGTAATGTGTAGAATGACTAAAAAACTATCATTTGTTATCGTGATAGCTCCTATCCTTGCCTGGGGCGGTGAGGAGATGTCTCAGCGGGTTCGGCAAAAATATGAGTTGCCAATCCACAAAGACCAAACCTCGCTCTCCTCTAAAATCTCTGCCATCGGCGCTCATTCAGAGAGTGGAGGGGATGCCAGTTCAAAGGTAGTTTACACCTACGAATTGGACACAGACTTTGAAACCGCCAAGGCAGATTTAAAGAAAAAAGGGGTCAACTTTATCGAGGAGGATAATCGTCCCCAGGCGGATGATCAGGGCAAGGAATCTTTACTGATCGATCCTCGAAAAATTGCCGATTATCGAGCAAGCCTCGGAGAGAATGAAGAAGGCTGGCAAGTCATTCTTTTTAGTCACCAGTTTGACGGTCCACAGAAAAAATGGGTCAAAAAAACAACGGTAAGAATTATTGTGCCGGTCTCTCAGCCGACTAAGTAGGCTTTGCCTCATCCACCCGCCAAGCCGGTGGTGCCGAGGATCAAATAGATCATCTCTTCCCGAGATTCTCCCAGGCCTGAGGACGCCATCGGAACGATTTTTTCCCAAACGTGAAGCGGACGCGGTAAACGGGCCCCTCATCCGAAAGGTAGGTAAAGGCCTTCACGGAGGCGAGTTTCCTCTGGATCTCCTCAATCCCTTCAATCTCAACCCTCTCAACCCGATGACGACCAAAATCGGAGTCCCGGTATTTTTTTCCGTACTTTTCAAAATACTTCGTGATGACCTTTTGGGAGGTCTCCGGCGACGGAAGCCGGCCGCCACAGGCGGTCAAGGAAAGGGATATCCCCAGAAAAATAAGGAAGTAAAAACTCTTCACGGTCGCTCTTGATCAATCCTACTTTGGGCAGGCCGGACACCCTTTGAAACATTTGATCAGGGTCATCAGACCGGCCACACCGACCAGGCCGTAGATCACACGGCTGGCAGTCGACACCTCGCCAAAGATCGCCGAGACGAGGTTGAAGTCAAAGATCCCGACCAGCCCCCAGTTGAGGGCCCCGACGACCATAAGCCCGCACGCCACCATGCAGATCTTGCACATCTTCATAGATTTCCCCCCTTTGAAAATCTCATATCACAATGGAAGCAAAGGAAAACAAAAAACTGCTGGTGGGCACTGCAAGGATCGGACTTGCGACCTCCTGCGTGTGAAGCAGGCGCTCTACCACTGAGCTAAGTGCCCTAGCATCGGGGACTAATTCTTTGAGGCCGGATTATCAATAGAAACTTGGCAAAAGAAGATCAATCAGGATATCTTGCCTCAGTGATTCTCCGACTCCTGTTCGTTCTGATCCCGTTTCTCATTTCGCCATCGAGCCTCGCCTTGACACTCTCCGACCCCGAGGTCTTTGACCTTCGGATCGATCCGGACCTGTTCCGGGGAAAATTTCCCTGGGATCCCCAGATTCAAAGATGCCATACACAAGGCCTGCAGGTCACCCGATCGGAGATCCTGATCTCTTGCTGCCTCTATGACTCGCGCAAGAAATCGGAAAGGATCAAAAAAAATGAGGGGTTTCTGCTAAAAGCCCCTTCAAGGGAAATCCTTTCGCCCTCTTCCTCTCCAAAGGTTCCCTGGACGATCCGGAAAATCACCGATCACCTGCCTGAAACACCTTACCCCCTCGGTCACCCCTCCGGCCTCGCCTGGGATGACCAGAGGGGCGGGATCTGGCTTGCCAACAGTGTCTATGGAACCGATTCATTTGCTCGAATCCATTTCCTCAAACCCCCTTATTCCCATCCCTCGAGATCAATCACCCTCCCCGACCACATCGGGGCGGTCGTTCCGGTGAAGAATTTCCTGATCGGACTCACTTGGGGCAGCAACGGTTTTCAGGTGCTCAATCTCGAATCGGGGCGATCACGCTTGATCCCGAACCGTCTACGGGAGTCGGTTGACTACCAGGGTTGTCAGGAACTGGGGTCGGACGAAATCCTTTGCAGCGGCAATCTGCCGGAAAGGGTCAAAAAGGGACGCCGACTCCGGGGCCGGATTCACCGGATTGCGGTCGAAGGGAACGATCTCGAGAACGTCGTGTTTCATCTGAAGGAAGTGATTGAAAAAAATCTGGGGATCCGTGAGGTCTCCTATGAGGAGGGGATCGGTGATCTTGAACAGGCAGTGAACAGTTATGGAGGCTACGAGACGGCGCTCACTCTGACTAATGAGGGGATGTCACTCGGTCCTGACAGAAAATTTGTCTACTTTCTCCCCGAAGATATACCGGGCGGGAGACTGATCCGGTACCGGATTAGCGTGCCTTCCGTCCCATGAGGGTTCGGGTCGTTATCTCGATCAGGTCCACAAAGTGGTACTTTTTCCGGCTGAGGACCTTGGCAAAAAGTCGAAAGAAGCCCCAGAGCCCCTGGATCTGAAAGACATCGAACGGGTGTAACAGAAGATCCCTAGTTTTGATCACCCCAACAATCACCTTCATGCCCTCCTTATACCTAATTAATAGAGCAATCCTCATGCCACAGGGCAGACTAAAAATTCATTAGTAATTTTAGAGGGTTAGAATAAAATGCCGCGAAAGGCTGGGAGTCGAAGAACCAATCTGGTGTCAAAAAGTGCACACCGGCTATCAATATGATAAATTATTGCCGGGCGAGGGCGTTGGGGATCTTTTCCTGCGACTCAACCAGACGGGCCAATTTCCGGGAAAAGCCCAGTCCCTTGCCGGGAGGGAGGCGGACCGCAACCCCCCTCGGGAGGAGATATTGCCCCTTGAAGACCTCCCTCGCATAGGCCGGGTTGAGGGTCTGAAGCTCCGTCACAAAACAGTCACTTAAGAAAGCTATCTGAGGGAACGTGATATTCACCGGCAGACTGACGAGATCAAAATGGAGCGGGAGGTCCCGATCGATCTCACCAAAGTACTGGTCGGCATTTTCATAAACATGGAGCGCCGCGAGGAACGAAGGATAAAAATTCCGGGAGGCAAACTGGAACGCCCCTCCACGATATCGTTTGATAATCGTTTCAATATCCTCGCTCCCGGTCGCCTCCACCGCCCGTTTCACAGTGACGATCCCGGTGTTATACGCCGTGATCGCAAGCGGCCACGATCCCAGCACCTCCATGTTCTTCTGAAGAAGGCGCGCCGCCCCCTGGCTCGCCACGAGGGGATCAAATCGCTCATCAACCAGTTTTTCCACCCTCATGAAGAGACGGGCCGTCTCCGGCATGAACTGCCAGAGCCCGCCGGCACCGACCCTGGAGCGGGCCCTTTCCTGAAAGAGCGACTCAACAAAGACGAGACGGGAGAGTTCTATCGGCAACCCATAACCCTGAAAGATTTTTTCAAAATGGGACATATAGCGGCCGGAGGTCTTTAAACCGGCCAGGTACTTGTCGCGCAATCCGGTCTGAGAGCGGAGCCTCTTCGCCTCATCGCGATCGAGCCTGTCCCCAAGGCTCCTCATCGCATCCCGGGTCCGTGCCTCACGAATCTTTCTTAACTCATCCTCGGAGAGTCCCAGCCCCTTCAGATAGCCGAGATCCAGCACCTCGTATTGGATCGAAAGATTCTCGCTGTCATGAAGGACGACCTGATAGGAGTCATAGACGGAATAGATCTTGCGCCAAAAGTCGACCTCCTCGATGAGCCCCTGCGGAACCGTGGCATCAAATCCCTCCGACAACCGGATCACGGCCGGGACATCCTGCGACACCTCCCGACGGGTCAGCAACGGTGGGAGATGGTCGGGCACCACCTCCTCCGGGGGAATCGCCGCCTCCGAAACTACAACAATCCCCTCCCGCTGAGGGCTAACCGGTGTGTTTGGGGCATCCCACGGTCCCTTGGCAAATATTTGGGAAAGATCAGAGGATACCTGTTTGAAACCAAGATGCAGAAGGGTCGCGACAATGCCGACAATGAGAACAGGTCCGAAACGATTCTTTTTCATCGAGTCACCGCCTCCAGTATCTTCTCTTCCGCCTGCGCCACGTGATTCCGACTGAAGCCGTTAAAGATCATCGCAAACGCCACCGGATCCCCTCCGTCCTTTATATAACCGGCCAGCGCCCTGACGCCGAAAAGTGAACCGGTCTTCGCAAAGACCTTGCCGCGGAGCCTCCCGCGGAATCTTTTCTTGAGTGTACCATCAATCCCGCCGACACTCAAGGAGGAGATCGCCTTCTCGGCCCATGGCTGCTGATGAATATCCTGCAACACCCGGATGACCTGGTTTGCAGAGAGGCGCGTCGACTTGGAAAGCCCCGAACCGTTGTCGATGACATAGGAATCTCCTGGTATTCCCAAAAACGAAAGGTATTCGGCCAGCGCCTCCCTCCCCTTGATCTCATTCCCTGGCGCCCCACCCCTTCTGGCCCCAAGGGCGAGAAAGATCTGTTCGGCAATAAAGTTGTTCGACCTCTTTCCAAGGCCGATCACAATCTCGGATAACGGCTTGGAATCATGTGTGAAAATTAGCATCCTCCCTGGCGGCACATTCCCCCGGGACACGGATGACCTTGCGACGAAACCCGCCTGCTCAAGCGCTTCAAGGATCGCGGTCCCGGCATAGATTGCCGGCTCCCCAACCTCCTTCCGGACGCTTACCTCGCGAAGTCGGGACGGGATGTTCCCCGTGACGACGAGCCCTCCCCCACCGGGAGAGGAACTGACATCGAGCGAGGAGGCGCGACCGCCGGTGGTACGGGTCTGATTGAGGAGCGTCACATAACGGGTCGGCGGCCTCGTCTCAACAAAGGCAGGACCATGACCTTGCTGATTGGGCCTTGCCACAATCTCCAATGTGTTGAAGTTAAGCGAGAGGGGCGAGTTCAGGACATGATAGAGATGCCCATTCCCCTCGGAATGGTAGATGACCTGACGACCCGGCTCAAAGTAGCTGTCATCGACGAAAACGCTTCCTGCGATCTCCCGCCAACCCTCTCTCCGGATCTCCTCAACCAGTCTTTGGATCTCCTCGCTGACAAGGAGCGGATCCCCGTACCCCTTGATCCAGAGATCCCCCAATCGACCCTCTCTCGGCATCGCCTCCGAGTAAAATTCCGTTTTAAAGGTGTAATCAGGACCGAGGGAATGAAACGCGGCCCCCAATGTTACCAACTTCACGATCGAAGCGGGATTGAGCGGCCTGTCGGCGTCTTTCTCAAAAAGAATCTCTCCCGTGACGAGATTCAGGATCTTGATCGAGACATTCGCATCGGCAAGGTGGTATCTCTTGAGGATCGATTCAATTCGTTGCGGAAGCATGGCGCCCCCGGCGAACAGGGGCCGGCAAACAAGAAGAAGCAGGAAGCAGAGTTTGATTGACCTCAACAGTTTCACTCTGTAAGCACCGGTATAAATAGGATTTTAGCAGAGATTGGACGGTCATGCCATGAAATCTTTGGTCTCTCGGCTTTTTATCTGGGGTTTTGACGGGACCTCGGTCTCCACGCGCCTCAAGAAGGTGCTCCGAGATTTTCCACCGGCCGGTCTGATCCTCTTTCGGAGAAACATCGAGTCCCCCTCGCAACTGAGGAGACTGACCCGCAATCTCCGGTCGTTCTGTGATGCCCCTCTGTTGATCGGAATCGATCAGGAGGGGGGGCGCGTCTCTCGTCTCCCGCCTCCTTTCATCCAGTACCCGCCAGCCGCCACCTGGGGCCAGATCTTTCAAAGGATGTCGCATCGGAGGGGAAGCCAGTTTTTGAGAAGGATCGGCCGATTCATGGGGCTCGAACTCAAAGGGATCGGGATCAACATTGATTTCGCACCGGTCCTCGACGTCTTGTCCAATCCCCGCAATCCGGTGATCGGCGACCGGGCCTTCTCCGATGATCCGGAGATCGTGATTCAAACCGCCCTTCCCTTTGCCCAGGGTTTGCGAGAATCCGGCATTATCCCATGCGGCAAACATTTTCCAGGCCATGGGGATACCTGGAGTGACTCTCACCAATCCCTTCCCCGTGTGAACAGATCTTCCGAAAGGCTCAAACGGTGTGAATTGATCCCGTTCAGGGCGGCCGTCAGATCCGGAATCCCGGCGCTGATGACGGCACATGTCGTCTACCCCTGCTGGGATCCAAAAAGACCGGCGAGTCTCTCACCCAAAATCCTCGGATCGATCCTTCGTGACAGACTCCGATTCCGAGGGGTCGTCATCTCGGACGACCTCGATATGAAGGCGATCTCAAAAAAATGGGACCTCATTGAGGCGACACTCCTCGCGCTCGAGGCGGGTGTCGACCTGCCGCTGATCTGCAAGGGTTTTGAAGAAAGGGGATCGATTGTCGAGGCGGTCACAAGAGAGGTTCTGCAAAGCCCCGCGCTTCAGGAAGCAGTCTCAGGGGCCTCCTCCCGGCTGAGGGCCCTTATCCGAAAAATACCAAAACTGGGGGGTTGAGACCCCGACTTCGGTTCGAGACGGATCAACAGAATCAAATAATATCTATTAAAATCAATTGCTTAAATTGTTTAAAAAGTTGATGATCAGGCACCGGAATTGCGTAAGATCTTGATGGAGGTCTCCCATTTGGAGGGAGGGGTATGGGAAAAGATCGATTGGATGCTGGAGAAGCAAGACTGAGACATGAGGACCTGATCCGGCAGGAGGGGCTCGGTATCGAGAGACTCCAGGGTCAGGCACAAGCCAATCAGCGCCAGCGTGTTTCTGATGCGGGACGTGCCGATATCCACCACGGTCAGCGTGTTGCCGACAACCGTCAGTCAACGATCCGTGGCAATCAGGCACACGCCGCAGCTCAAATGACGCGCACCGCGCAACCCTCAACACCGCTCGCACAATCGCGTATCCAGAACCAGCCCAATCAGAGGCAGCTGCTCGATCGACTCGCCCAGGGCCAGATCCGAAGGCCTTCCTCCCCAACGATACCCCAAAGACCGACAAGACGTCCGGCGGAAACCGCCCGCGTGACCGACCCCGCACGGGCCGCACGACCGAGTATTGTCAAGGAGACCGCAGTCGCCCATGCCCCGCGGGCACGGGAACAGGCGGCCCGGGCCGATCAGAACCCGAGACATATCCCCCCAGCGGCAGTTCTCAGTCCGGAACAGGTGCGCGCCCAACTGGCCCGCACGGCCGGCCTCCTGAACAAGGGGACTGCCTGGCTCTATGCAAAAATGTTCCGGGAGCCGCCGGCGACCCAGCCCAACAGGCCCGGCACAGAACCCCCTGCCATCTGGAAACAACTGGTTGCACGGATGCTCCTGGGCCCGCTGGCAAGACCGGCAAGGACCGAGACTGAGGGCCCCCGAACCGCCACGACACGGGGACAGCAAGCACCGCAGAAATCAGAGCCGCAAAAAGCGGGACGCCTCCTCGTCTGCGACTCGACAGTCGATCCTGCACAGCAGGAGCAGTACCTGGAACGTCGCGACGCCTATAATCGCCAGTTTGCGGAGACGAATCCGCTCGCCTGGAATTACGCCGCCTGTGAACAGTCGCAGAGGGAACCACTGAAACCGGGCGAACACCTGATCGGACGCTACAATCCGAAGGGCGAGAATCCCGCCGACCACAAACGGGTTGCCGCGCTGGCCGGAACCAATCGCAACCGGGCCTGACCCAGTTTCATTGATGTTGCATTAGCCCCCGAACACCATTAGGATCCGCACTCATGTCATCTCCGTTGATCTTCGCCTGTGTCGCGAGTCTTGTCTTGGGAATCGGTCTCGCGGCCTTTCTTTTCCGGCGCCGTCAGGTGGGCAACCTCCTTTTGAAACAGGAGATTGACCACCTCCGCCAGACGCTTGAGACAAACGGGAATCGCGTCAACAATCAGTTATCCCAATTGAACAAGGAGATTGGATCCCGGCTCGACAACAATCTCAACAAGGTCAGTGACCGCCTCGATAACGCCGCCCGTGTGGTGGGGGATGTGCAAAACAAGCTCGGCCGTCTGGAGACGGCCACCCAGCAGGTTCACATCATCGGCAAGGAAATCGCCAATCTTCAGGAATCGTTCCGATCCCCTAAATTCCGGGGTGGTTTCGGAGAATTCAGTCTCGGAACCATTTTGTCAGAAACCCTGCCGGAAGATAATTTTGAACTGCAGTACGGCTTCAAGACCGGTGACCGGGTCGACGCGGTGATCAAGACACGCGAGGGTTTGTTGCCGATCGATGCGAAATTTCCCCTCCCGAATTTCCGAAAACTTGTTGAGGCGAAGGATGAGGAATCCAAGAAGAACGCGCGCCGGGAGTTCTTGAGCGATATCCGGAGGCATATTGACGATATCACCAAATACATCCGGCCCGATGAAGGGACGTTGACTTTGGCCTTCATGTATATTCCGGCTGAAAACATCTATTATGAGTCGATCGTGAAGGACGAATGGGTTGAGGGAGATCTGCTCGACTACGCCCACAAGAATCGGGTCATTCCGGTCTCGCCCAACAGCCTGTACGCCTATCTGCAGGTGATCGCATTGGGATTCCGCGGGATGAAAATCGAAGAGTGGGCCCGCACCCTCGATTCCAACCTGCATCGCCTCAAGGAAGATCTTTTGCGTTTTTCCGAGGAGTTTTCACAGATCGGAGGCCACCTCAAGAATACCCGGCAAAAATACGATTCCGCGGAAAAACGCCTCGAGAAATTTCAGGAGAAGCTGACAACCCTCGAGGCACCTGCCGAAACGGAGCGGCTCAAGGTGGTTCCGGGTGCCAGTTGAGACGCCAAAATATCTGATCTACGCGGTCTCCGACGCGACCGGCCAGCTCGCCGCCTCGCTCTCGTTTGCGGCGGCGCGGCAGTTCAACGTGGGCACCTCGATCCAGAGGAGGCCCCGCACCTCTTCCCCCGAAAAGATCACCGATGTGGTCCGGGAGGCGAGGGACTCGAACGGCTTGATCGTCTTTACGCTGGTCTCCGATGAGCTTCGTCAGCTCCTGCTAAAACTTTCGGCAGAGGCAAGGGTGACCGCAATCGACATCATGGGACCGCTGCTTGAAAACTTGGCAAGACATCTCCAGTCGGCCCCTTCGGATCAGCCGGGACTCCAGTATCGGCTCACGGCGGAATATTATCGGAGAAACGAGGCGGTCGAGTTTACCGTGAAGCACGATGACAGCCTCGGACTCGACTCCCTCCCCCAGGCCGATATTATCCTTTTGGGAATCTCAAGGACCTCCAAGACACCGCTCTCGATCTATCTCGCCTATCGGGGGTTCAAGGTCGCGAACGTGCCGATCGTTGATGGTGTCCCTCCCCCGCGGGAACTCCGGCAGGCCGACACAAAAAAAATGGTGGGGCTCACAATCTTGCCGGAAAAGCTGGTTGAACTTAGGGGATCTCGCCTGACCCGGATGGGAAAGGCGCTTTCGGAGGAATATGCGAGCCCTCAAAAGGTGAGACAGGAACTCGCCTACGCCCATCAACTCTTCAAGGAGCTCGGGAATGTCCCTGTGATCGACGTAACCTACAAGGCGATTGAAGAGGTCGCCTCCGAGGTCCTGACCGTTCTCGGAAGATAGAGGTTACCAGACGGCATAGACCGGGTGCCCGGACTGCTCAATCGTCACAGAGTCCCCGCGGCGAATCGGATAACAGAGGTGGGGTCCATCCAGATAGACCGCCGCCTCATCCATAAGGGAAACGATCTTGACCTTTTCACCCCCCGGAAGGACCCCCCGAAGCAGACGATACCGACGCCGACCCGGATGATACGGCTCCCGAACCCGATACTGGATCTGCCCTGATGAGAGCGGCAACGCCCGCCCACCCGCCGAGTGAATCGCCGCCGTGGAACCTGCCGCTGGTGCGACCCAGAGACCGGACGATTTTTGCTCCTCGCCCTTGTTGCCCACCTTCAGCAGATACCGTGTCGTTGCCGCCGGATTCCGGTTGGCAAACAGGATGTCGTTCAGGGCGAAGGGGATCCTTTTCCTGCCGGGAAGGATCAGGCGGAGCCGGGAAAGTTTTTGAAGGCGCTGTCGGCCCCCCATCAGGGCGGCGATCTTTTGTCCAAAATTTCTCCGATCGGTCCGGCAGAAGAAGCCGACAGACTCCATCGGCGCCGAATTGACCCCCATCAGGACCCCCTCCTCCAGGAAGTGGGTCGTCTCCAGAAAGGTTCCATCCCCCCCGATCGTGATCACGAGGTCATAGCCGCGGATCTTTCCCAGATGATAACGAAGTCGCAGATCGTGCCGAATCCGGAGTTGGCTCAAGACCCGCTTGATCTGATGAAAGGTCGCGACATGCTCTTGATGGATCCGTTTCGATCCTCGAGTCGCGACGCTCCCCTCCCGGAGAAGACGCAAGTAATGCGGATCCCTTCCGGAGATCACATGCGTCTCATAGGAGCTCTTTTTGTAGACGATCAAGGCCCGTTTGATCTTCATCGGGATCTCCTATATAAGGGTGCCCGGAATGCCGCAACAAGTTAAAAGGGTCGCCCTCTTTGGCGGTTCCTTCAACCCGCCGCATGAGGGGCATCGCGAGATTGTGAAGAGGGTCGCCCGACGAAAATCAATCGATGAGGTCTGGATACTGCCGGTCTGGAGACACCCGTTTGGGAAAAAACTGGCGCCGTTTGAAAACAGGGTGAAGAGCTGTCGGACCTTTTTTAAAAAAATCAAGGTCAAAACCTTTGAGAAACGCCGCGGCGCAACCGGTTACACAATCGACCTCCTTCGTTTCCTGAAAAGGAGATTCCCGACCCTCCGATTCTGGTGGGTCATGGGTAGTGACACCTGGCGGCAGCGGCGGCACTGGAAGGATTTTCCGGAGATCACCCGAATCTGCCGTCTGATCGTATTCCCACGGGGGAGAGGCTCGCCAATCCCGGCTATCTCCAGCTCGGAGCTTCGCGCAAAGCGTCACTGAATTTTCTTTATTTCCGGAGCAACTTCCTTAAAAGGGCCTCGATAAGTGCTCAAAATCAAGGGGGAATACGTGACGTACTGCATCAAGAATCGTTCACAACATTCAGCCGATCCGGTCGATAACTTTACCAGGAGGGCATCCACTACCGATGGGGACGATTGAGACCACTTTTGAGGCGCTTCGTGTCGACGGGTTTATCCTGCGTGATGAGGAGCCCCCCCTGCTGGCCAGTATCGATGGGGCCTTGAAGGGAGCCGATCCGAAGCAAAAAAAGGTCCTCCTTGAGGAGGTCAACCGGGCCCTCGAGTTCTTCCGGCAAAACCGGAACTACCTGATTGCGCTGCCGGTCCTCGGCTCCCTCGAGGCAAAACTGATCGAGCATGGCCTCCGGAGTGTCACACTCGCGGACTTAAGACCAACGGCGGAGAGACAGTGGGCAATCTTCACGAGGCTTTCGGAGAAGACAAGCGATAATAACGACGGACTGACCCCTGCCGACTTCAAAGAGCTCAACAATGAGCGACTCCACCCCGATCCGAACCTCGACCTCGGACCGATGAAGGATATGGGTAAAAAACTGGTCGCCGGCGCGGTACGGCTCTTTCTCTATCGAACGAACGGTTTTATCGATCCTGCGGTCCTCGATTACTGGCAGAAAACCCTGATCGGGTCAGGTCTGATGCAACCGGATATCGATCAATATCGGGGCCGGAATATTCAACCGCCGCCACCCGTAACATGTCCACCTCCAACGGAGTGTCCTGCCCCTAAGGAATGTCCACCTCCAGCTGCTGGAGGGAATACGGAAGGTGGACGAAGAAGAAGGGCAGCGGCTGCGAGAGGTGCAGCAGGCGGGGCCGAGGCCGCTGCATCGAAAGAGGTGGTCAAACAACCTGTGCCAGAAGAGCCAAAATTCCGTGACCCGGAGGATGAGCTATGACAACTTCCAGGATCTGCCAACCGTTATGGTTTGAAACACTAAAACCTTTTCCGAGGGTGGATCGCGAAGTCCCCTTCGAGGAATTCGAATTCTATCCGCGGGAGGTCGACATCGCCGATGAGATCTACTGTGGCCCGATCCCCGGCGGACTTCAGAGACACCAGCCGATCGACATCTCCCCTCTCCTCGCCTTGCCGATCCACAACCGGTATCTGAAAAAAATGCAGGAGGCGAAGGGTCACTCCACCTCGGCACTCGAAATAAAGAGAGATTATAATCAAAAAAATATCTATGAGTTTGTTACAACCTACGACGATGGGGATGGAGTTCTCATCTATGACGAGATCGTCAAGGGGATCGAGGAGCTCTATGGGTTAACAGAATCGGACAAAAAATTTGCCTTCACACTGGAGACCTTGACCCGCCAGATCCGCGGTCAGGTGGCGATGCACCTCTACTTTAACCGGGCGGAGTACCAGGAGCCGTCCTGGTACCAGAGGCGCGGGCGGTTGGCATTTGCCCTCCCGCTCTTCGGCGTGGCGATCCTTACAGGCCTCCGCCTCCTTGGCACCGGTGTCGTCGGTCTCCTCCTCGGCATCTCCACGATGCACCACCGGTCGATGGTCGCCATTCAATCTATTGTGACAAGGGGCTGGAACGTCCCAAGCTGGGGGACAAGACTCCTGACACCCAAACCGGTCTGGACGCCACCCGCCTGGTTCAACGGCCCAGGCCGATACCCCTGGCTCCTCCGCGGGAGTGGTCAGCTCCTCCGGTTTATCTTCCGCCCGTGGGGATGGCAGAGCAGACCCCCTTCTCTCCTCACCCTCTGGAACTTCACGGCCGGTCTTCTCTCCAGGGCAGGCGCGCTGGCGGTCCTCTCCCTGGGAATCGGAGGGACACTCTATCTGATCGATACATACGCCGTCCTCTTCAAAAAATCGGAGGGGCTCTTCCTGAAGCGGCTCGGAAACTGGATGGAATTAAAATACCGGAAGACCCGCGACTGGATGAGCTCGAGCCAGGGAGGTTCTGTCTAGATGCCGACAATCGAGGAAAAACGGGGGGCTAAGATCACCTTTAATGCCCTCGTCCGTGCGACGACCGACGCGGAAGGGGCCGAGCTCTCGCGCGAAGACCTCAAGAAAGGGTGGTTCCTTGCCGAGGTCCGAACGGAGGGGAAGGACAAGCAGTGGCGCTACATCCCAGGCTTCTGGCTCGGCTTCAGGGATTTCCTCGAATCGAGGGTCCTCAGGGAGGGGACAACCTGTGTCTCGAGTAATCTCAGAGAGGCGCTCCATCATGATGAAGAGGGTCTCACAAAAGATCTTGTCGATCGGGTGCTGCAGGGGGGGATCTGTGGCGCCTCACGCAGACTCCCCGATCTCCCTCAGCCGATTGTCGATGAACCGCTGCCACCGTTTGAATGGGATGGAACGGCACCCATCGTTGCACCCGCGGTAGTCGCTCCGCCAGCTGTGGCACCGACGGTCACCCCTGCCCAACCAAAGGATCCGGAAACCCCTGGGCTGCCGGCCCCTCCCGCTGGGGCGGCGGGTCAAGGGAAGCAAAAAGTTGTTTTGGCAGGGGCTCAGGCCGCTGGCGCCGGGAATCCGCAACAGGGGAACGGGGGAGGCAATGGTACGGTGAGTCAGAGATTTGTGCCGATGATGATCCGCGCCTCGGAGGTTGTGGTCCAGAAAGGCCAAGCGGCCCAGCCAGCCGAGGATCTTCTCCTCGCAGGGCCTGCCGCTACCGCGATTTACAGACTCACGAGGCATCTATCCGACAAATATATCAGGGAGCAGAACTCCTATTACTTTTCCAATGCGGCGGCGAATGATCTCTTCGATCTGCTGACCGACCTCGATCATGGAACGGAATGGATGGGGAGTGAGACTGTTTTTAGCCGGCAGGTTGGAGGGTCTCTTCAGGAGGGGTACAAGATCCATGTCTTTCGTCTGAAGACGACACTGAGGATCATCGGGAAGACGGTGACGGTCCAGGTGATCGTAAAATACACCTGGAAGAAGAAGGCGAACGGCGGCTGGGAGATCCGCTGGCGAAAGATCCCGTGGGATGGTTACGAGGGGTACCGGGTCGATAATAATCCCGAGGTCAAGGATATCCTCGACGAGACCGGCGGGTGGGACATCGATCCGATCGACCCCTCCGGCCCCTCAAAGGGGAGCTGGGTCCACTACAACCTCTGGTTCGACCCCGATTTTGATCACAACGATGCCCTTTGGGACGGGATCAAGAAGAACATCGAAGAGGACGTCCCCTCGAAGGTCGGAGACCTCTTCAACACCTCGGCACGTGTCTTGAAGAGGCGGGGCAAGGTCCCTCAGGCATGGTCTTACAGCATGAGGAGGTTTTAGGGATGGCGGGAGGGATGATCACTTATGGCGCGCAGATTGCCCAGGTCGGGGGGCTCGACGCGATCGCCCGGGAGGCAGAGCAGGAACGGGAGAGGAAGGCGGCGGCTGCAAAGCCAAGGGATGAGAAAAAGGGGTTCCCGTTTGCGCTGCATCTCCGCGTCGGAACCGGCGGCAACCTCGATCTCAAACCTCCCCAGCCGGCGGCGGTCCGGAGGAATATCCGGGGTGAGGTCTCGGAAAGAGCGCCCGAAATACGCGGCACACCACTCGATCTGTACGGTCGACACCTCACAAGCCTCCAGCTGACCGTGATCCCTTCCAAACCTTGGGAACAGCCGCGCAGACTGAATGTAGGACCGAGCCTCCTCTGGAGACCGGTGAATGCCCTTGTCACGAAGGGCGACCTGACCTGGAGTGTGAGGGCCCATCAGGTTGGTCTCGGTGTCCGCGGGACATTCGGCCCGATCTGGGAGTGGGGGAAGACGGTTCGAATCGGGGTGATCGGGGTCGATGCCTTTATTGGTGTCAATGCGGTCTTTCACAGGGAGGAGGTCCCGATCCGTGATACAGACGGGACGCTTGTGAGGACAGAAAGGTCCAAGGGAAAATCGCGCGGCGACTTCCTCCCCCCCTGGAACTACGAGGTCGGTTTGAAGACCCTCTACCTCGGACTTGGCCCGGTCCAGTGGGAGGTGCTGGATCTCAACTTCTCTCGTTACACCGAGGAAGGGACGCTTGACGGGAGTCTCGGACTCAAAGGGGCTTTTGACATGAGGAGGAACTGGGAACTCGGGACGGCGCTCCGTGCCGAGTTCAACGGCCTGTAGTATATGGCAGATGAAGTAGCAAGACCGGTTGACAGGGTGATCGTCGGGGAGAGGCACTGTATACGCCAGCTCCGGGACGAGGCCCCTATCGTCTCCAACTGCCGGATGCAGGAGGCGGGGGTCCAGATCGAGACCCCGCTCGGGACGACCGAGTTCACACTGATGCGCAACGAACAGGAGATCCCCCGAAGCGTCGCGGACCCTTCTCACGCCTCGACACCGGCGAGGGAATTTGACGATTACGGTGTGAGGGGGAGCCTCGTCAACATGCGGCATTTCCCCAACCTGCAGGGGCTGGTCCTGGGCGTGGGGGACAAGGCGGGGATCCGGGCCTGGTATAGCCATACCCAGCCGGGTGACCGCGATGAGTACGGTTTAAGCCTCGACAAGGAATTCCAGCTTGCCTTTGGATTCCCGCAGCTCTTCCCTGAATGGGGGGTCGGCCTGATGCTCTCGACCGGGCTTGCCGAATCGGCCCTCGTCGGTTACAGCGGGCCGACACGAAACGAATGGGACATCAGCCGACAGGGGATGCTGATGATCGTCCTCAATGACCCGCGTGGAAAGGCGGATCGCCTCGCGGAGATGAAGGGGCGGAAGGGCATCCTCGACCTCGAGGTCCAGGAGATGAAGAGGCTCGAGGAAGAAAGACGGGCCTGGGAGGCGGTCTCCGCACTGATCGCGCTGGAGGAGGCAGAGCCGGATCGCCCCAAAAAAGAGACCGACGTACTTGTCTACGAATACCCCGGTGCCTGGCAGGCTATCCAGGAGCATTTCCTAAAAGGGATGATTGAGGACGAACTTGGCACTGCAGCAGATCCCCAGCGGCAAAAATTGTTGCAGGCCCTGTTCGTTGCGATGTTCGGGCAGGAAGAGCCCCGATCGATCGGGCAGGTCCTTGTCCAGAAAGACGGTCAGGCAGACCTCTTGCAAGAGCTCCTCCTCAAGATCGACAAGAAGGAGCTCCGGACAAAACTGGAGGGGTTGATCCCGGAGAGGGTTACGTTACTCAACTCCAGCCGGTTCAAGAAGGACGAAAAGCGTCTGGACCAGATACTCGATGAGCTTGTGGCGGAGATCAAGAGGCAAGAAGACCAGATCAACCGGATCAAGGTCCGCTACGAGTTCCTCGATATGGCGGTGCTGCTGGCCCAGATCCACCGTGCGGCCGAGGTGGCGGACCATGCCGCCGATCTTGGCGGATTAAGGGACAAGGAGCCACTGGTCACAGGGGGAGTTATTCCTCTCCACCAGGCGCTCTTTATAAAGGATACCCAGCATATCGCCGAAAACCTCCCGGAGACGGAGTGGAAGATCCTTGGAATGACACTGACACCGCGCCGACTCTTTGTCCTTGCACTGGGGGCGGCCGGTGGAATCCAACTCGCCCGTGGATACCGGGGTGAAGACCGCCTGACGTTGAAGTCACAGGGACTCACGATGATCAATGCGGCGGCCGGTGCAGTCCCCGCCGCCTTCCTCGGTAAAAATGCGGAACATGACTATTTTGGCAGGCTCCTGGGGGTCCAGGTTCCGGTAACCCTTGTCCAGACCGGTGTCGGCCTGAACGAGGGGCGGAGGGGAAATTCAACCGATGCCCATCTTTATATAGGCACCGCCGGTGCGGGGTTGGTGATGGGGCTGGCGATGGCGGTAGGAGGGACCTCATGGTAATCTGTCGAGGGATTGCCGCCCAAAATTCTTCGTCGGCCAGTGCCTCC
>CAYWRF010000021.1:0-17440 GCA_964460495.1 uncultured Pseudomonadota bacterium
CCGACCCAGTCCGTCTTTATTTGAGGAAGATGGGATCGGTTCCTCTTCTGACCCGAGAGGGGGAGGTCGAGATCGCGAAGAGGATCGAAGAGGGGGAGGACGGGGTCTTGAGGACCCTGATCCAGACCGAGATCGGGCTGAAGGAGTTTATGGAGATGGGCGACCGCCTCTCCAAGAGCAAGATCCGTGTCGCCGATATCGTCAATGACTTCGACGATATCGAGGAGGGAGAGGGTCTCGATGAGTCCGAATACCGCTTGAAGGTCCTCAAGTTGATGAGTCGCGCGCGGGCAAGCGCCTCCGTTTACCGGCAGAAGAGGACCCGCGCCGCAAATGAGCGGTTGAGAAAGGAGAACAGGGACAAGGCACATGAAGAGGCGGCAGCGGCTCGCGAGGAGATCATCAGTGCCTTGAAGGACATGCGGCTGAACAAGAGGACGATCGACAGCCTGATCGAGCGCTTCGTCGGTTTTGAGAAGATGATCGATGAACAAGAGAGGGTCTTGGCCGGGATCCGCCGGAAACTCGAGCTGGATCAGGAGCAGATGAAAGAGCTGATCGCCCGTTATCGTCGAAGCCCATACCTCAAGAAAAAGGTGGCCCAGAAGCTTAAGATGGACTGGGAGGAGCTTGACCCGGTCATCGAGTCCCACCGGCAGGCAGAAAAAAAGATCCGTGATGCGGAGCGGGCGTTTGGCGGCGAGGCGAAGGAGTTGCGGAACTGCATCAAGGAGATCCGGAGGGCGGAATTTTTTGCGGAAAGGGCCAAGAACGAGCTGGTGGAGGCGAATCTCCGCTTGGTCGTCAGCATCGCCAAGAAATACACGAACCGCGGGCTTCAGTTCCTCGATCTGATCCAGGAGGGAAACATCGGCCTGATGAAGGCGGTGGACAAGTTTGAATACAAGAGGGGTTACAAGTTCAGCACCTATGCGACCTGGTGGATCCGTCAGGCGATCACGCGCGCGATTGCCGATCAGGCGCGGACGATCCGGATACCGGTCCACATGATCGAGACGATCAACAAGCTGGTCCGGACGTCGCGTTACCTTGTGCAGGATCTCGGGCGGGAACCGACACCGGAGGAGATTGCGGAAAAGATGGAGCTGCCGCTGGAGAAGGTCCGGAAGGTCTTGCGGATTGCAAAGGAGCCGATCTCGCTCGAGACGCCGATCGGTGAGGAGGAGGACAGTCATCTGGGAGACTTTATCGAGGATAAATCGATTCCGACACCGACCGATGCGGTGACCGGCATGAACCTGGCGGAGCAAACGCAGAGGGTGCTGGCGACGCTGACGCCGAGGGAAGAAAAGGTTCTCCGGATGCGATTTGGGATCGGGGAGAAGTCCGATCATACCCTTGAAGAGGTGGGGCGTAATTTTTCGGTGACTCGGGAGAGGATCCGGCAGATCGAGGCGAAGGCGCTTCGCAAACTGCGTCACCCGAGCCGGGCAAAGCGGTTGAGGAGCTTTGTCGATTGATGGTTGTGAAACACCGGGCCTGTAGCTCAATTGGCAGAGCCCCCGGCTCATAACCGGGTCGTTGGAGGTTCGACTCCTCCCGGGCCCATAGCGAGCGGATGAAAATGGTTCAAGATCAACTTCAACAGCTTTTTGAACTGAACCAGGTTGACGTTCAGATCGACGGGATCCGGAAAAAGATCTCGGAGGTGCCGGGGCGCAAGGATCAGATAGGGCAGACGGTCCGGGAGCTGGAGGCAAAGATCGGCGCGAGCCGGGAAAAGATCGCCTCCCTCGAGAAGGAAAGGGGCGGTCTGGAGACAGAGATTCAGGTCTTGCGGGAGCGGCTTGAGGAGTTCCAGAAGAAGGTCAACAGCATCAAGACCAATCGCGAATATCAGGCGGCCCTGAAGGAGATCGCCGAGACGAAGGAGATGCAGAGGCAGATGGAGGAGAAACTCCTGGGGGTCATGACCCAACTGGAGGCCTTGAACAAGGAGCTTCAGTCGGATGAGTCCCTTTATCAGACGGAGAAGGCGAAGGGAGAGGAGGAGATGAATCTCTTTGCAAAGCAGGAGACAGAGGTCCAGACCGAGACGGCGGCGTTTGAAGAACAGAGAAAAAAAATAAGGGGTCTCCTCGGAGCTGCGCTCCTGGCCCAGTATGACCGGATCAGGCTTGCTCGACCGGATGTGGTTGCCGAGGTGGTGGGAGGTACCTGTCAGGGATGTCATATGAGAATACCGCCGCAGCTCTCGATCGAGATCCAGAAGCTGCACGCGGTCCATTCCTGCCCCTCATGCCGCCGGTTTCTTTTTGTGGCAAGGAAGACGGCATGACGATCCATTCTTTTCCCAAAGGTCTGCTCGCGGAGGTCCTCCATTTCATCGCTGACAATATCCCTTCAACCAAGCTGGAGGGGATTTTGGGTTCCTATTCCCCTGATGATCTTCGAGCGGCGATCCGGGAGCTTGCCGTTCAGACCGGCCCGAAGGGGGGCCAAGAGGGGGGTGAGGAGGGGCTGGATCTCAAGTCCGAGGAACTCACTCCCGCAACCCGCAACCTTTTGACCCTCCTTTCTCCGAAGGACGAGAAGAAGCTGCTACGGGGCTTCGGATTTTCCTGATTCATCCGACATGGGCAGGAATCTCAAACTTTTTACGGACGGCGCGGCGCGCGGGAACCCAGGCCCTGCCGGCGCCGGTGCCGTCCTCTGTGATCAGGAAGGGGAGGTTGTAGAAGAGCTTTGCGAATATCTGGGGGAGACGACGAACAACGTGGCGGAATACCGGGCCCTCCTCCTCGGCCTGAAGAAGGCGATTCAGCTGGGTGCGGAGGAGGTCGAGGTGCTGGCCGACTCGGAGCTGATGGTTCGACAGCTATTAGGGCGATACCGGGTCAAAAACGAGGGGCTCAAGCCGCTATTTCAGGAGGCGGTTCGCCTCTTGAAACAGTTTCGGAAATACTCTATAAGGCATATTGATCGTGAACAGAACAGCGCCGCGGATCGGATGGCGAACCGCGCCATTGATGAGAGTATGTAAAGAGATCTTTGATAAGGAGAGTGGATCGAACGGCTGCCCTCCGTAGCCTCGTGCGAAGGGGGGAGGAAAGTCCGGACTCCAAAGGGCAAGGTGCAGGCTAACGGCCTGGCCCCGCCGATGGCGGGGACGGAAAGTGCCACAGAGACAATGTATAGATCGGCTACCATTCACGTGATGGCCGATGCTATAGTGAAAAGAGGTAAACCCCACCTGGAGCAAGATCAAGCATACCTCACTTTTCAGCCGGCCCGGCTTGAATTCTCCGGTAACGGAGGTGGTGAGGGGGGTTGATCGCTAGAGGCGTTTGGCAACAGACGTCCCAGAGGAATGGCCGTATAGAACAGAATCCGGCTTACGGATCCACTCTCCTTTTATTTGTCCCTTATTTTCTGATCCGGTAGTAGATCACCATATAGACGACACCAGTAAAAAGAATCACGTTCATGATCGAAAAGTATCTGAAGACAAGATCCTTCGAGACCATGGCGGAGGGGATCATCAGGAGGATGCAGAGATAGACGCCGATCACCCAGACCAGGCTGATATCCTTTGAGGAACGCCTCTTCCAGATCCGGATCATCAAGGGGAGGTTAAAAAGCGGAAGGGTGATCCCGGCGATCATCCCCAGCGGCTGGATCCAGTCCATGTCTCAACATCCTGCGATCAGGGCCGGCTTGTCAACAAACGAGTCGCTGACCAGAATCAGTTTGACAGCCGTCTCGTGATACGCCCATAACCCCTCCGTCCCGCCATAAAGCGGGACATCTCCCCTTACCTTAAGGGGAGGTTAAAAGAAGGGAGAACATTGTATGGATGCCGTCATTGTCGCCGCTGTTCGAAGCCCGATGGGGAGGGCGAACAAGGGTTTGCTTGCGAACATCAGGATCGATGACCTCGGGGCGCTTGTCGTCCGGGAACTGCTGAAGAGAACACCCGGGCTGGATCCGGCGGAGATCGAGGATATCCAGATCGGGTGCGCGATGCCGGAGGGGGAGCAGGGGATGAATGTCGCGCGGCAGATCGGCTTGCTTGCCGGCATTCCGAACAGTTCGGCGGCGGCGACGGTCAATCGCTTCTGCGCCTCGGGGCTTGAGACGATCGTCAATTGCGTGCTTCGGGTGGAGGCGGGTGTCGGCGAGGTCTATGTCGCCGGCGGTGTCGAGTCGATGAGCCATGTCCCGATGGGGGGGTTCAATCCATCCTTGAATGAAAGGTTTTTCAAGCCGGGGATGCCGGAGGCGTATGTCTCTATGGGGATCACCGCCGAAAATGTTGCATCCAAGTACAAGGTGAGTCGCGAGGATCAGGACAGGTTCTCCCTCGCCTCCCATCAGAAGGCGATCCGGGCCCATAAGGAGGGGAAGTTCCGGTGGGAGATGACGCCGGTCGAGGTCAAGACACCTGACGGAAAGAGTGTCATGCTCGATCGGGACGAAAATCCCAGGGAAGAGACGACGCTTGAGAAGTTGGCCCAGCTCAAACCAGCCTTCAAGGAGGGTGGATCTGTGACGGCAGGGAATTCATCTCCCCTGACCGATGGGGCGGCCGCGGTCCTTGTGATGTCGGCAGAAAAGGCAAGATCGCTGGGTATCCAGCCACTCGTGAAGATCAGGGGGATGGCGGTTGCCGGTCTTGATCCCGCGTATATGGGGATGGGACCAGTCCCGGCGGTTCAGAAGGTGCTCAATCGGGCCGGAATGACCTTGAAGGATATCGACCTGATCGAGTTGAACGAGGCGTTCGCGTCACAGTCTCTTGCGGTTTTGCGCGAATTGAAGGCCGACATGGAAAAAGTGAACCCGCATGGCGGGGCGATTGCGCTGGGGCACCCGCTTGGTTGCAGCGGGTCACGGATCATGGCGACGCTCATCAACGATCTGAATATTTACAAGAAGACTGTTGGTTTGGAAACGATGTGCATCGGCGGCGGTCAGGGGGCCGCGATGATCGTGGAGAGGGTGTAGACCCTCGCTCGTTATCTCAACACCTCTTGGCAGAAGACGGTGAACGGAAGGATGCGTGTCCGGTGTTCGGCGATTTCGACATCCTTTTTCCCCAGGTGGACCTGAAAGAATTGAGGGATCGAAGAGCGCTCTGAGAAATAAGGGATGTGGCGACTCAAGGAAGATTCTCCCGACTTGCATTCCACCGCAAAGAGAGGCTTCCGGTTCTTGACGACGACAAAATCGATCTCTCTTTTTTCGGCGTCGCGGATAAACATCAGCTGCATTTCATCCCCCTCTGAATCCTGAAAAAGGTGGCAAAATTTCAAGAGATGAGAGGCGACAAGGTTTTCGAATCGAGCCCCGTCCGTTTCACATTGAGACCAGTCCCACAGGTAGAGTTTTTTTTCTTTCTTGGCGGTGCGAAGCCGGGGAAGGCCAAAAGGGGAGAGGCGGTAACAGTAATAAATATTTTCTAAAATCATGATCCACCGCTCCGCCGTTTCAAAAGAGACCTGGAGATCCTGCCGGAGGTTATTCAAAGAGAGAACGGAACCGACGCGGGCGGGAAGAAGATGCACCAGGAGATCAAGCTGGGAAACCTCTTTGACCTGTTCGAGACTCGTCAGGTCCTCCTGAATCACACGGGTGAGCCGCTCTTGCTGCCATCTTTTATAATGGCGGGTGTTGGACTTGAGAAACGGTTCGGGGAACCCGCCGTAAACGAGAAGCTGTTCCAGATCCGAACGGCCTGCCTTGGGGCCTAATTCCTCGAGGCTGAAAGGGTGCAAGCGGTAGTAATGATATCTACCCTGAAGGGAGTCACCGCCGCGCCGGTAATAATCGAGCCGGGCCGATCCGGTTACCAGGAACTGCCGCCTCGACTTGTGGAGATCGTAGAACCCCTTAACCAGATTTCTCCATCCTTTGAATTTGTGGATCTCATCCAGGACGATCAATTTTTGATCGGCGGGGAGCTCTCCTTTTAATACAGTTCGTTTGACAGCCGGCGAATCCCAGTTCAGGTAGGCGGGATGGGATTCATCGATATCACCCAGGAGGTGGAGGGCCAGTGTCGTCTTGCCAGTCTGCCGGGCCCCTCCCACGAACACCATTTTTTCCTTAAGGTCCTCACGAATCCGATCTTCGAGATAACGCTTCATGCCTTCCGCCCCCAAGAGACGATTGTTGTCTGTATAAATTAGAGTCAATCCTATTTTATACTTGTATAAATTCAGGTCAACCGAAAAATAATCCAGGCAGTAATCCCTCAGTCTCGCCCTTTCCGGCCCCTGCGGGAACTCGCGAAAACATCTCGGTAGTTCTAAAGTGGCGTGGAAATTCACGCAGTGCCGCGATTGAGTGGACTTTTATTTAGGAGGTTGTTGACAAAGTGGGTATGAAAGGATGTTGAGAAAGGTCCCAGATACGAGGCAGGCCGCTGAGGCGCGACGCAGGCGTACTTGACAGTACGTCGAGGAGCGACCGAGGCGGCCAACGAAGTAGATGGGCCTTTGTCAACATCCTGCTAAATAAGGTTGCCAAACAAAATCAGGGCAGTTATCCCACCACCTTGATGGTGATGCAGATCAACAAGGTCGCGGTCCTCGGTTCCGGGATCATGGGTTCCGGAATAGCTGCGCATCTCGCGGGGGCAGGGATCCCATGCCTGCTCCTCGATATCGTTCCAAAAGATTCCGCGGATCGAAATAAACTTGCCAAGGCGGGGATCGAGAATCTTCTCAAGTCAAAGCCTTCCCTGATTTATTCAAAACAGGATGTGCGCCTCATCACCCCGGGGAATTTCGAGGATGATTGGCAAAAGATTGGCCTTTGCGACTGGGTGATTGAGGTGGTGGTCGAACGCCTCGATATCAAGCGTCAGATTTTTGAAAAGGTCGACAAGACGATTCGTCCCGGAACGATAGTCTCCTCCAACACCTCCGGCCTGTCCCTTGCAGCGATGATGGAGGGGAGGTCGCCGGAGTTCAAAAAGGATTTCCTCATCACCCACTTCTTCAACCCGGTCCGTTACATGAAACTGGTTGAGATCGTCTCGTCCCCTGAGACCGACCCGGAGGTGGTTCGCCTGATCACGTCGGTCCTGGAGGAGCGGCTCGGCAAAGGGGTTGTCATCGCAAAGGACACCCCGAACTTTGTCGCGAATCGAATTGGCGTCTACGGCTGGTTCTCCGTGCTGCAATCTGTCTTAAAGGAAGGGTATCGTATCGAAGAAGTCGATAAGGTCTTGGGCCCGGCGATCGGCCGGCCAAAGAGCGCGGTCTTCCGGACTGCCGATATGGTCGGCTTTGACACCCTGGTTCATGTGGCCAGACACACCTATGAGTCGTGTCCTGCGGATGAGGGACGCGAGGTGATCCGGATCCCGCCTGTTGTCGAGACGATGATTGAACGCAGGATGCTGGGAGACAAGACCGGCCAGGGATTCTACAAGAAGTTGAAGAAACCGGACGGATCGAGCGAGATCCTCGTGCTCGATCTCACGACCCTCGAATACCGCCCCCAGGTAAAGGTCCATTACGAATCGCTCACCCGTGCAAAAAAGATCGAGTTAACCGCCGAGAGGCTGAAGTTCATGGTTTCCCAGAAGGACCGGGCAGGACAACTCGCCTGGAAGGCGGTTCGTGACGTCCTCCTCTACGCCGCCAGCCGGGTCCCGGAGATCGCCGATGATATTGTGAATGTCGATAACGCGATGAAGTGGGGTTTCAACTGGGAGCTCGGTCCCTTTGAGACCTGGGACCTCCTCGGGGTTCAAGAGACTGCTGAACGGATCAAAGGGGAGGGGTTCGAGTTGCCGCCCCTCGTCAAGAAGGTGCTGGCGGAAGATGGACGTTTTTACAGGACAATTCCCCAGCCGGCAGGTGTTCTGTTGCTCAAGTCGATCCGTGACCGGACGCCGGCCGTCAAGCGGAACGATTCAGCGACCCTCTGGGATCTGGGTGATTCGGTCCTCGGCCTCGAGTTTCATTCCAAGATGAACGCGATTGACGATGAGGTCATCCGGCTGATGATCGAGGGTGTGGACGAGATGGAAAAGAATTATCGGGGGATGGTCCTCTATAATGAGGGGGAGAATTTTTCGGCTGGGGCGAACCTGATGCTCCTCTTTATGGCGGCCCAGTCGGGGGAGTGGGGACAGATCGAGGAGGTAATCCGGGGATTCCAGAAGGCCTGCATGCGGCTCCGATATTCCGCGCGTCCCGTCGTCGCGGCCCCGTTCAACCTTGCCTTGGGGGGAGGATGTGAGGTCTGTCTCGGCGCCGATCTCATACAGCCGCATGCCGAGCTCTACATGGGGTTGGTCGAGGTCGGTGTCGGGGTGATCCCGGCCGGTGGCGGCTGCAAAGAGATGGTCCGGCGGTTTGACGAGTCGCTGAAGATCGGTCCGTTCCCGAAGGTCCAGAGGGCGTTTGAGACGATCGCGTTCGCCAAGGTCTCCACCTCGGCGAAGGAGGCGCAGGAGATCGGTTACATGGGCCGCAAGGAGCCGATCGTCTTTTCAAGGGATCGGCTCCTCTCGGAGGCGAAAAAGACCGTTTTAAAAATCTCCCCGGATTATCAAAGACCACAACCGAGGGAGGATATCCTCTTGCCGGGGCGCGGCGGCTATTATGCCCTTGTCTCGGCGATCGAGGGGTTCAGGCTTCAGGGGACGATCAGCGAGCATGACTCCGTGATTGCCAAGAAGCTCGCCCATATACTGACCGGTGGTGAGGTGCCGAACCAGGGGTTTGTTTCAGAAGGCCGGTTGCTCGAGCTGGAACGTGAGGCGTTCCTTTCACTCGTCGGGATGGAGAGGACTCAGGAGCGGATTCAGCATATGCTGCTGACCGGAAAACCGCTCCGGAACTGATGAAAAAACTTTGACTCCGGGGAATCGCGGTGTTAAGCCGATGCCATGAAAAAGGCGTCGTTCTTTTGTTTGCTGGCGGTCCTTGTCTCCCTCCCCCTTCTTGGGTTCAACGCCCAGAACTTCAGGCCGGCGAGCGATTCCGATCTCTACCTCGGTGTTTACGGGAGTCGTCTGATTCCCAAGAGGCAGTTTTCCATCGGGTTTATGGCAGACTATGCCCACGAGCCGGTGATCCTTGATAACGCCGCCGGTGCCAAGCTGCAGAATCTGATCGATCGGGAGATCTCGGCCCATCTGACTGCCGGTTACGGGATCCTCCCGTGGCTCGATGCCGGGTTGATCGTCTCGACGGCGCCGTATCTCGTCTTTCGCCCCGCGGATAATGCGGCGACCGGTGTCGACGAGTCGGCAACCACCTCCACCCGGATCCGGATGGGGGATATAGGGCTGAACGCCCGGTTTCTCGTCCTCGACAAAACCATCTACCCCGTCGGTCTGGCGGTCCTCCCCTTTGTCACACTTCCGTCCGGTTCTGCCCCGAACTTCGTCGGCAATTCATCGGTGACCGGGGGGGCGCTCGTTGTTGTCGAATCGAAAAGGATCAGGGACCGCTTCTCCGTCTCCTTTAATGCCGGCTACGAGATCCGGGAGGCGGAGGCGCTCTCCACACAGACGACGATCAACGACCTCTTCCTGTACGGGCTCGCCGGGAATCTTTCGGTTCTTCCACAACTCGATCTGATTACGGAGATCCGCGGATTCACCCCGGTCGGGAATTTTTTTACGTCAACCCAGAGACCGCTGGAGTTGGAGGCGGCAGGGCGGTATTTTGTCACCCCGCGCTGGGCGGTATCGGTTGGCGGAGGGACAGGCTTTCTTGAGGGGGCCGGGAATCCGGTATTTCGTGTCTTTAGCGGGATCGCCTGGGTGCCGGCCCGTCAGGTGATTGAGAAGAAGGAGGTCAAGCTCACCGACAGCGATGGGGACGGCGTGCCGGACAGCCTGGACCGTTGCCCAACCGAGGTGGGCCCGGCCACCGAGGTCGGTTGCCCCCCGCAGCCGAAGATTGTGATCAGCCCGGAGGAGTACCGGATCCTCACCCGGCAGATCCACTTTGATGTGAACCGGGCAACCCTGAAGCCGCACACACTCCCGATCCTGAACACCCTTGCGGCGGCGCTTAAGGTGAAGACAGAGATTCTCAAACTTTCGATCCAGGGGCATTGCGACGAGAGGGGAAGTGACGCCTTCAATCAAAAACTCTCCGAGGCGCGTGCCAGCATGGTCCGGGATTATCTGATTGAGGAGGGGGTTGCGGCCGAACGGCTCGAGGCGGTTGGCATTGGGGAATCCCGGCCGATCGATCCGGGGCATAACGAGAAGGCCTGGTCCAAGAACCGTCGTGTCGAGTTTGTCTTCAAGCAGGTGGAGGGATTGGTGATACCGGAAGAGGTCCCGCCATCACTCGCACCGGTCCTTCCGGAGGGGCCGATTCCTCACTTCAAGCCCCCCGCTAATCCCGGAAATTGACGAATTGAAGAGGTATCGGAAATTCGACGCCGCGCAGTGATTGAATGACCGCCTGGAGGTCGTCCCTTTTTTTCCCGGAGACGCGGACCTGCTCTCCCTCGATCGCCGCCTGGACCTTGAGATTCAGACCCTTGATACGTTTGACAAGTTCACGCGCCTTTTCGGTCTCAATCCCCTTCACCAGCTTGACGAGGCATTTGACAGAACTCCCCTCTGAGGGCTCGATTTGTCCGACCAGAAGCGCCTTCAAAGAGATCCCCCTTTTCACCGCCTTCGACTGAAGGATATCAACCAGCGCCTTCATCTTGAAGTCATCCGAGGAGGTCAGGTGGATCCCCTCTTTGTCCTGATTAAGGTCGCTGCCGGTCCCCTTGAAGTCAAAGCGCGTTGCGACCTCCTTTTTCACCTGGTTGATCGCGTTGTCGACCTCCTGGAGGTTCAGTTCGGAGACGATGTCAAAGGAGGGCATATCGGTCGGCGTAGGACAACCGCCGGCCGCTTTCAAGCGATTTTTCGGATAAGGGTGTCCCTGACGGTCCGGCTGAACGGGAGGAGGCGGGGGGAGGGGCTTTGGGCCCATGAGAATATCTCGAGCGCCCCCTCCTCGCCGGCGAGGTAGGCTGCGGTCCTCTCGGCAAAGAGGTTCGAAAGGGCGCAGCCGTGACCGGCATACCCGCCGATGTAGAGGATCTTAGGGTGGAGCGGGGAGGTGAGGATCTTCGGGGTCCAGTCGTGCGGGATCCCGATTGGCCCCCACCAGCGGTATTCGATCGAGACACCCTGCAGCGCCGGGTGGAGGTTGTGGAACCGCTCCTCGAGTTCCTCCAGCATCTCCACCTTGATCTTCTTGATCGGTGAGAGGCCGGCGCCGATCACGACCCTCCCCTCGAGGGTGGTCCGGCCCCAGAGAAACGGGAGCGACAAGGTGTAGAACGGGAGCTCCTCCCCCCAGCCGATTTCGGCCAAGCAGGACCGCGAGAGCGGTTCACTCGCGATCGCATAGGTGGAGTAGGGGGTGAACTGGTTCTCGATCTTCAACTGTTGCCAGAGGTCGGTGTTTGTCGCAGAAATCAGCCACTCGGTCTTGACGACCCCTCCCGGTGTCAGGACTTGGGTAACAGGACCCGGATCGATCGCAACCACCGGTGATCGCTCAAAGAGCGAACCCCCACGATCGGCAATCCTCCGGGCGAGTCCCGTTACGAATTTTTGGGGGTGAAAGTCGCCGCCGGATACCGTCTGGACCGGGCCAAGCCTTCCAGAGTCATTGAAGATTGGTCTTTCACCATTCCAACGCGGTTGCCGATCCATCTCGAAACAGCCGTTTGTCCGAAGTTCGCAATCGATCGCCTCCCTCTCGATCAATTCACGAAGCGAATCGACCGCCCGATCGGTCCCCGGGTAATCGTCACTGGCGGTGCCGTCCATCAGGATGCCGCCGCTCCGCCCACTGGCGCCGGAGCCAATCTGGTCGGCCTCCAGGAGGAGGATCGTCTTTTTTGGGGCATACCGTTTTAGATGGCAGGCGAGTGTCAGGCCGGTCAACCCCCCCCCGATGATCGTGACCTCCGCCTCGGCCATCCCCTCAAACTGGTTGAAGCGGGTCTTCTCTAAATCCCACATATTTTTGCCGTCGGTTCCCATAGCGGCTCCGATCCTATACCTGATGCCAATCCCTTGGCAGGGGGCGGACGCCAGCCGGTTGAATTTTCAGGGGAAGTTTTTTTAAAGGCGACTGTGCTGACCGGTGGAGAGGAAACAGGCCCCGAACTCCTGTCGGGATTTCAAGGTGTTAACAGGCCAACCGATACCGCTTCGGGAACGACACCGCTTTTTTGTCAAGGGGAAAGAACATTAATCAGCGACCTCCCGGTCATCTCGGCCGGTTGGGGGATTTCCAGGAGACTGAGGATCGTCGGGGTGACGTCCTGCAGGCCGCCTCCGGAACGTAGGGGCGGGGTCGAACCGCCCCTCGCTTTGTAGGAATCGTTTACCAACAAAAAAGGCACCGGGTTGGTGGTGTGAGCGGTATGAGGGCCGCCTCGCGCGTCTTGCATCTCTTCACAGTTCCCGTGGTCGGCGGTGATGATCATGGTTCCATTTCTCTTGAGGATCTCATCCGAGAGCCTGCCGAGGCATTCGTCGATCACCTCGACCGCCTTGATTGTCGCCTTCAGATCGCCCGAGTGACCGACCATGTCGGGATTGGCGTAGTTGATGATGACGACCGGTGTGCCGGCGCGTATCCGTTTCAAGGCCTCTTCCGTCACCGGCCGCGCGTTCATCTCCGGTTTTTTATCATAGGTCGGTACATTCTTTGGAGAGGGGATTAGGAGTCTTTCCTCCATCGGAAAGGGTTGCTCGACCCCTCCATTCAGAAAATAGGTGACATGGGCATACTTCTCCGTCTCGGCGGTGTGGAATTGAGCGATCCCTTTTTCGCTCAGGATCTCGGCCAAAACCCTCTTCGGTTTGTTCGGCTGAAACGCGACCGGGAGGCTCCACTCCTTGTCGTACTGTGTGAAGCAGACGAATCGTCCCAGGCGCGGGAAAGGTTCTCGCCGAAAGTCGTTGAAGTCGGGATCGGTCAGGGCGCGGGTCAGCTCACGGGCGCGATCGGGACGGAAATTGAAAAAGATAACAGAGTCGCCGTCAGAAATTCTGTTGTCCTTTCCAAAGAGGATCGGTTTGATGAATTCGTCCGTCAGGTGTTGTCGGTAAACCTCGTCAATCGCCCGGATCGGGTCAGAATGTTTTTCACCCTTTCCCCCCACGAGCGCGTCATAGGCGATCTGGACCCGATCCCACCTTTTGTCCCGGTCCATCGCATAGTAGCGGCCGATCAGTGTCCCGATCTCTCCGATCCCTGAAATCTCATTCTGGAGTCTCTTGAGGTAGAGTTGACTGCTTTTGGGAGGTGTGTCTCTCCCATCCAGAAAGGCGTGTATCACGATTTTGCCCTCTCCACTTGCGGGTGAGGGGTTCGCGAACCACTGTTTCGCCAACTTCAAAAGGGCAAACAGATGTCTCTCGTGGCTATGAACCCCTCCATCGGAAAGGAGCCCGATCAGGTGTAATTTTTTCCCTCCGGCCGATTGACAGGCCTGGCGAAGGATCAGGTTTTCAAAAAAGGAGCCGTCGTCGATAGCCTGATTGATCCGTGTGAGATCCTGATAAACAATCCGCCCCGACCCGATCGTCAGGTGCCCTACCTCTGAGTTCCCCATCACCCCGCGCGGCAATCCGACCGCCTCTCCGGACGCGAGTAGGGTGGTATGCGGGTAGCGGTCCAACAACCGTTGATAGTGGGGCATCCGGGCGAGCCGGATCGCGTTCGCCACCGATTTCTCACGAACTCCAAAGCCATCGAGGATCACAAGCAGCAGGGGGTTCATTTCAGGCGGAACCTCACGCGGGGGGCCTCCTCCCAGAGCTTCTCCAGCGAGTAAAAGGGGCGGGTCTCTTCGTAAAAGATATGGGCGACGACGTCACCGTAATCGATCAGGACCCAGTGCCCCTGTTGGTACCCCTCCATCCCGAACGGGCGGCGGTCCTGAAGGGAGAGGTTTTCCTGGATCCGGTCACAGATCGCCTGGACCTGACGATCCGAACGACCGGAGGCGATCACGAAGTAATCGGTGAATCCGGAAAGCTTTCGTAAATCCAGGATCTCGAGCCCGATCGCCTTCACATCAAAGGCGGACTGGGCAACGAGCCGGGCGACCGCCCTTGAGTCAAAATTGTTCGATCTTCGCGTCTTCACCATTTACTCTCTGACCTGCCCGGACCCCCTCACGACAAATTTTGTCGTCGTTAACTCCTCTAATCCCATTGGGCCAAAGGCGTGCATCTTGGTTGTGCTGATCCCGATCTCGGCCCCCAACCCCAGCTGTCCGCCGTCGTTGAACCGTGTCGAGGCGTTCCAGAGGACGACCGACGAGTCGAGCCGATTTAAGAATTCCTCCGCCGATCCCCGATCCTCCGTGACGATCGACTCCGTATGGAGCGAACCGTACTTCTGGATATGACGGATCGCCGCCTCCCTTGTCGGAACGACGCGGACCGCGAGGACAAGGTCCAGGTACTCGGCCGGCCAGTCGGACTCTTTTGCCTTCTTGACCCCTTCACCGAGCCGGCAGGTGGCAGGATCCCCGCGGATCTCGACCCCCGCCTCCTGAAACCTCCGGATCATCTTCGGGAGAAAGGCGGGGGCGATCTTCTCATGGACCAAGAGCGTCTCCATCGCGTTGCAGACGCCGGGTCTCTGGACCTTCGCGTTGAAGGCGATCCTCTCCGCCATCGGGATGTCGGCCGATTCGTCGACAAAGAGGTGGCAGACCCCCTTGTCATGCTTGATGACCGGTATCCGGGAGTGTTCCTCCACCCACTTCATCAGCGATTCCCCTCCGCGGGGGATCATCAGATCGACGTATCGGGTCTGTCTCACAAGGGATTCCATTCCCTTCCGGTCGATTGTGTCGACCACCTGGACAAGATCCGGGCTGACCCCATTTTTTTTCAGTGTCTCGCGGAGGATCTTTCCCAGAATCAGGTTGCTGTGGATCGCCTCCGATCCTCCACGAAGGATGACGGCGTTGCCCGACTTGAGGCAGAGCCCCGCCGCATCGACCGTCACATTGGGGCGTGATTCATAGATGATGCCGATGACCCCAAGCGGGATCCTGACACGCGAGACCTGAAGCCCGTTGGGTCTCTCCCAAGACCGGACGACCTGTCCGACGGGGTCCGGAAGCGCCGCCACCGCCCGGAGCCCATCGGCCATCTCCCGAACCCTTTTCCCGTTCAACGTGAGTCGATCGATCAGGGAGGCTCGCCTCGTTGCGGCGGAGAGTTTTTCGGTCCCATCAATGTCCCTCCGGTTCTCTCGAAGTATTTCCCTCTCTCTATTCAGGAGGGCGTCCGCCATCTCCCCGAGGAGTCGATCTTTAAGTCCTGTGGAGAGTTTGGTGACAACGGACGAGGCCAGCCGTGCCCGCCTCGCAATCGCCTCAATCTGTTTCTCCAGTTTTGTCATAGGAGCACCAGGTCGTTTCTGTGGATCACCTCATCCGGCCCCTTGTATCCCAGTATTTTTTCAATCTCTGAACTCTTCTTTCCAAGGATCTCGGAGAGCTCGGTCCCGTCGTAGGCGACAAGCCCGCGCGCGATCAGATTCCCCTCCGGATCCAGTATGTCGACCGGATCCCCCTGATGGAAGCACCCCTCGGAGGCGACGATTCCGGAGGGGAGCAGGCTCTTCTTCCCCTCCACGAGGGCGCGGCGGGCTCCCGGATCGACCGTGATCCTCCCCACCGGGGTCAGGGTGTGGGCGATCCAGTGCTTGCGGGCGGTCAGGCTGTCCTGTGCCGGGAGGAAGAGGGTCCCGACGTCCTTTCCCGCAAAGATTCTCCGGAGGATCTGCGGATCCCGTCCGTTCGCGATGAATGTCGGGATCCCGAAACGGGCCGCCTTTTTCACCGCCTCGATCTTGGTCTTCATCCCCCCGACGGTCAGTTCCTCGGTGCTGCCCGCCGCCCGGGCCGCCGTCTCCGAGTCGATATGTTCTACAAGGGGGATCCGCGTCGCCCCACGACCCTCCCGCGGGTCCGAGGTGTAGAATCCGTCCTGGTCGGTTAAGAGGATCAGGAGGTCGGCGTCCGCCACGTTGGTGACAAGGGCGGCGAGGTTGTCGTTGTCGCCGACACGGATCTCCTCAAACGCGACGCTGTCGTTCTCATTGATGATCGGGACGACCCCCTGCCGCAAAAGCTCGTTCAGCGTGTTCTTGGCGTTCAGGAAGCGGGCCCTGTCCTCCAGATCGCCCCGGGTCAACAGAAGCTGGGCGACCTTCAATTTTTGGCGGGCAAACGCCTTTTGATAGCTGTGCATCAAGAACGGCTGCCCGATCGCGGCAGAGGCCTGCAGACCCTGGATCGTCCTCGGCCTTGATTTTTGACCTGAGTGACTGACACCGGCGGCAATCGCCCCTGAGGAGACAAGGAGGGTCTCGACCTTTTTCCCCTTCAACCATTTTACCGAACGGGCGAGCGCGGAGATCAGGCTGAGGGAGAGCGCCCCTCCGGGGCGTGCCCCCGCGGGGTGTGCCCCCTCGCGGCCGACGAGGATGCTAGAGCCGATCTTGATCACGACCCGTTTTGTCTTCCGAATAATTTCGAGGTTCTTTGCCATTATTCAGGCGTCAGGGTCTTCAATGAAAAGGCATGGAGACTCCCGGAGGCGATCTCATCCCGGAACAGGTCCTTGACGAGCCGGTGCTGATCGAGAATCGACTTCCCCCGAAACGCGCCGGCGATGACTGTCACCTCCCAGTGGTCCGCGGTGCCTGTGAGGTCACGGATCCGGACCTCGGCGGCCGGTATCCTCTCTTCAATCCGCTTTTGAATCTCCTTCGGCGTCATAGCGATCCTTAGACTAGATCAGACGGATAGTCTCTTTCAACAGTTTATCGAGCCCCTCCCTTTTTACTGCCGAGATTGCCATCACCTTGAGACCGAGTGACTCAAGGCGGTCCCGGAGCCCCGGCAGCCTTTTCCTGACGAGCGGGAGGTCGCTCTTGGTCAGGACAACCAGCTCCGGTCGCCCCAAAAAGTCAGGGTTGTATCGTTTCAGCTCCTCGCGGATCGCCCGGTAGGAGTCGAGAGGATCCTGCGACGGTTCCGAGGCATCGATCAGGTGCAAGAAGGCGCGGGTTTTTTCCACATGCTTGAGGAATTTGAGCCCAAGACCGCGCCCCTCACTTGCCCCCTCGATCAGGCCGGGGAGGTCGGCGAGCGTGAAATTTTTCTCCTGATAAGTTGCCACACCAAGAACGGGGGTCTTTGTCGTGAAGGGATATTCGGCGATCTTCGGTCTCGCCTTGGAGATCACCGAGAGGAGGGTCGATTTTCCGGCATTCGGGAATCCGATGAGACCGACATCCGCCAGGAGTTTGAGTTCCAGGAGGACCCATCGCTCCTCACCCGAAAACCCCTTTTCTGCCCGGCGCGGCGCCTGGTTTGTCGAGGTCAGAAAGTGGATATTGCCGCGTCCCACGCGGCCACCCCGTGCGATCACCCTGCCCTCGCT
>CAYWRF010000022.1:0-17237 GCA_964460495.1 uncultured Pseudomonadota bacterium
AACCCTCCTCTCGGTCATCGTCTACTTTCGAAAAGACCTTTGGGATATCGCTGTGGGGTTGTTTCACCGGGAGACACGTCTCCTCCGGCAGTTAGTGATCGCGACACTGCCGGCAGTGGTCATTGGTCTTGGGCTCAAGGATCTCGTTGAAGAACTCTTCGTCTCTCCCCGTGTGGCGGGTGTCGGTCTCCTGATTACCGGAACGATTCTCTGGCTGACCGGGCGATGGCGGGGCAGCGTCACCCGTCCGCTCACCTCTCTCCGGGCCCTCCTGATCGGCTGCGCGCAGGCGATTGCGATCACCCCCGGCATCTCCCGATCGGGGTCGACGATCTGTGCCGGTATCTTTCTCGGGATCGATCAGCTCCAGGCGGCCCGGTTCTCGTTTATGATGGCAATTCCGGCGATCCTGGGGAGTATCGTTCTTGAAGGGAAATCGATCCTCTCCCTGGGTGCGGTTTCCGTGACGCCGCTGATCCTTGGTACCATTGCCTCGGCGGTGACCGGCTTTCTCGCGATCGGCTGGCTGATGAAGGTGATCAGTCGCGGGAGGCTCTCCCTCTTTTCCTATTACTGCTGGGCGGTCGGCATTATCTCACTCCTTGTTGTCCAGTGAGGTCACTTGACCTGTCAGGTCACTTGACCTGTCAGGTCACTTGACCTTCTCCCGATTGATGTTTAAATCTCCCCCCCATGCAGGAGCCCCCCAAAAAGGTGCCGCCCAGGTCGGGCGCCGAGAAGTTCGGTTCCGTGGATACGTTCACCTCCCCGATCAAGGAGAAGCCCCCTCAGGGGGGTGGTGAGAAGCTCGCCGAGGCGGCGGAGAAAAAGATCGCCGAGCTGGAAAAATCGTTTGCCGATATGAAAAACAACTTCCTCCGGGCGGTCGCCGATCTGGAAAACTACAAGAGGCGGGCGATCAAGGAGCGTGAGGAGGTGGTTGCCGCAACAAACGAGCGGCTCCTCCGTGAGCTCCTGGAGGTGAAAGACCATCTGGAGCTGGCGGTCAATCACTCCCACGGCGCCACCGATGTGAAGCCTCTTCACGACGGGGTGACGCTGACGCTGAAGCAGATGCAGCAATTCATGGAAAAGGCCGGTGTGACGGAGCTCGCATCCCTCGGGGAGCCGTTCAATCCGGCCTATCACGAGGCGATCCACGAGGAGGAGAGTGAGATGTTCAAACCGGGTTGCGTGGTCAAGGAGTACCAAAAAGGGTATCTCTTTAACGGGCGTCTCCTCCGGGCGGCGCGGGTCGCGGTGGCCAGGGAAAAGTCCAGTTGAGGCCCACTTTTCTCCTCTCTTTGATCCTTTTGGCGGCGGGGATCGGTTGTGCGACCCTCGAGAAGAGGCCGCAGACTGCACTTCTTCCAAAAACCCCGGAGATGGAGAAGGCGTTTCAGGAGGCGGAGAAGCTCTTCCTCTCAAGGTCCTATGGACCGGCCCGGAAGTCCTACGAGGCTTACATCGAAAAATTCACCTACAATTACTTCACACCCAAGGCCCATTATCGGCTGGGGGAGATCGCGCTGGTCGGAGAAAAATGGCGCGATGCGATCCCCGCCTATCGTGAGTCGCTTCGGAAGGGGATCTTTCCCGAATGGGGGGCGAAGGCGGTCTATCAGCTGGCGGTCTCTCATTACCGGCTGGGTGACTATCCGCCGGTCTTCAAGGCGCTTGATGATCTCCCGGAGGATGCCGAGGCATCGCTTCGCGTGAGGGGTGCCTCACTCCGGGTCCGTTCCGCCAAAAAAGGGAACGTCCCGCTGGAAGAGGTGAAGGGTTTTCTTGAATTGGCAGAGGGCTACTCACTCCTTTCTCCCTCGGAGTGGCAGATCGGGGAATTGACCTGGGTCGTGAGTCAGAGGGAGGCGGCCGATTTTATTCGGGAGTGGCTTGCCTCTTCGAAGATGGGGGAAGAGGAGACGAGGAGACTCCTGAAGTGGTTTCAGGGGAGGAGCGCCGCCGGCTACGTCTTGTGGAAGATCGCGCAGTCGGCCCACCGGCGAGGTGATTATCAGGAGGCGGCCGATCGGGCGGAGGCCTTTGTGACCGGGTATCCAAAAAACGAGTATGTCCCGGAGGCGCGGCGTCTGCTGACGGAGCTGGGAAAGAGGGGGGCGGAAGAGGCGGTCCGTGTCGGGGTGATCCTGCCTCTATCGGGGAAGCTGGGTGTTTATGGCCAATCGGTCCTGAAGGGGATCGAATGTGGCGCCGGGATCTATTCCCCCTGTCGGGGCGGAAGCCCCCTCACCCTTGAGATTCGCGACTCTCATGGTGACCCGCAGAAGGCGGTCGAACAAATCCGTGAGCTTGCGAGCTTCCCGGATATCGCCGGGATTATTGGCCCCCTTTCCCAGCGGGAGGCGGCCGCCGCGGCGCCGGTCGCGGAGGAACAGCAAATCTCGATGATCGCCCTTTCACAGAAGGAGGGGCTCCCGCAACAGGGGGAGTTTGTCTTCAGAAATTTCCTGACCGTTGCCGATCAGGTGGCAACCGTTGTCAAATACGCCTGCGTCGAGAAGGGACTAAAGGACTTTGCAATTCTCTATCCCGTTGGCGCGGGCGGAGAAGAATATTTGACCCACTTCAAGAAGGATTTGGAGGAGTGTGGCGGCCGGTTGGTCGGCAAGGCGGGGCATGAGGGGGGGGAGGAATCTCTCCTCGGGGCGCTCCGGATGCTCAAGCACTCAGATCCGCGCCTGGGGGAGAGGCCTCACTTTCAGGCCCTCTTTTTTCCGGATGCCTACCGGATGGTGGAGGATCTGACCGTCTCCCTTCGATTCTTGGGGATGCAGGGGATCCTGCTCCTCGGCGGCGCGGGGTGGGATCATCCCGATCTCGCAAAAATCGATTTTGAGGGGTTTCAGATCGCCTTTGTGAACGGCTTTTTTGCCGGGACAAATGACTTCATGACGCGCGATTTTGCCGCCTCATTCCGTTCCGCCTTCGGGGTCGATCCGACACTCCTGGAGGCGTACGCCTATGACACATTGAAACTGGTCGACTCCGTCCTGCAGGGGCGCCCCTCGATCAGCCGCTCGGAGTTCCGGAGGGAACTCGCGCACACAAAAAATTTCAAGGGGGTCACCGGCAATATCTCTTTTGACGATGAGGGGGATGCCCGGAGGCGTTTGTTCCTCTTGACCGTTCAAGCCGGTGCCATTCAGGAGATCAGGTGATTCAGAGCCTTGCGAGTTTACGGTCCCGGTTGTATTCAACCCAGAGTCCCGTCGAACCGTTGCCGTTGTCGACCTCAATCAGGCGATGTCTCAGATATTTTCCCGACGGATCGAATTCGTAACTCGCATAGAGCCTGACCGGGGGCGATCCCTGATGCCACGGGAGGAGAGGTGCCTCACCGATCAGAAAATTGTGGACCGATCCCTCGCCAGCCTTCGACACAGGAGATGAGTGGGCCGCTCGGAGGATTTCGTGAGAATCGGCGAGCTCCCTTACGGATGACTCCGGCCAGCGTGCTGAGGGGAGTCTCCCGCTTCTTTTAAGGGCTGCCAAGACCAGCGAGCGATCCGTCACCGCACGCCACCGTTCCAGAAAGGGACCGTCAAGCGTGCAAATCTCCAGCATTTGAGGAAAGGCATCCCGCAGATCGCAACCGACCAGTGATCGCCTGAGGGTACTCACCGCCCCTCCACGTCGATTGAGCGTATACTCGATCAGGGAGTCGGTGACCGGTCCCTTTTCAGGCCTGGTGATCCGGGCAAGAGGCATGTCAAGGAGTCCCGAGTCCGGGGAGATCGGGATTTTTACCTGCCGTAATTGGGAGACCAAGACGAGTGCATCCGGGTGTTGCTGGGCCAATCTCTCAAGGTCGATCACGAGATGCCACTGATTATCAAGAAACTGATACGAGCCTCGCATCTCGAGGAGGATACCTGACCTCCCGTCAACAAAAAAGACAGACTGGCAGCAGGGGAGCGCCGTCCTCTCACTTGAGAGTCTTTGTACGACCTCCCGGACCCCGTTCTCCAGCCGGAGATACAGTTCGGAACCAGGCCTGACAACCGGGCTGCTTGCCCGGCGGCCGGCGGTGGCAAACCCTTCAAAGAGCGGCATCACCGCCCGAACCACTGTGTCATCTTCTACGATCGGAGGAGGTTGGCCATTCAACCGGATCGTGCCTGGTGAAAACGTCTCTATCTCGACTAAGGACCTGATCATTCGCCCTTGTGACCTTTCGGCCAATATCAACCTCTCCAGTTCTCCTGCCGCGTTAAACCGGTAGGAGACGCCAAACGTGATCGCCTCCTCGGTAGGAACCCAGGCCGGGGGTGTTGCATGGGCGACCGGGACAAAAATTTCGGTCAACTCATCACCGCTTCTGATGATGTCGTGAGGGAGACCGAACGCCTCGAGAGAGGCCCTCGTCCGAAAGGCCCGTGGGTGATAACCACCATGCAGTTTCAGTCGAGGGGAACGCTCCTTGGCATGGAGAGGACGGCCGAGCGGCCATTTCTGCCTTTCCAGAATCGGTTGCCATTCGGCGAGGGCGTTCGAGTCAACACGGATGACGCGGAATTCGGAGGCGGGGTAACTATCCCTGAGTGTTAACTCGGGTGGATGCCCAAGGAGGGAGGAACGGTACTGGACCATCTTGCCCAATGGTGGTCTCGTGGGGTCCTGCCCGGGGAGGTCTAGCCGGACAGTGCAGAGCCTCTCTGCGACCGGCTCCCCTTTTGTGAAGGAGATCCTCTTCATCTGGGGCGTCCCATACCGGCTGAGCATCGGGATCTCCCAGGTCCCTGTCTGGGTCGTTATCCGATCCCCCTCCCGGCGGAGCACCTTCTCGATCGTCAGGAGGAGTCGGCTGGAGCCGCTCTCTGTCGCAATCCTCCCGGCCATCCGGTACTCGGGCAAGACCGAATCACTGAAATGGGCGACCTGACGGATCACGGCCAACGGGTCCCTCTTCCCTTTCACCTGCATCCAGAGGTTTCTCAGATGGAATTGGAGGATCTCGACCTCCTTTGCAGAGGGCCCCGGTCCATCGAGCCCCTCCTTCAGAAAGGCGAGAAACCGCTTGGAGAGATCAAGGATCGCCCTCTCGTGGTGGTGCCGTTTCACGAACCGGATCGTGAGCACCGCACAGACCGGCATCAACGTGATCCCGGCGATCAATCCAAGACACCTAGCCGCCTCACGGCCCGAGGGGACGCCTGGGGGCTTGCCCAAGGGGCCGGCGGGGGGTATGGGGCTGGGCGGTACCCCCCCCTGGGGGGCGGAGGCGCTACCGTTGCCAAATATCGCAAACATCCTCCCCACTATCGGGCCTCTTTCAGGTTTGGTTTCGGACAAAATTTCGCCAATTCAACCGAAAGATGAGCGACCAGAGAGCGTACACTTTATCATTGACAAAATGTACATAATGGCCTAGCCTGAGGTCAACGATGTCCAGAAGTCTTAGTATTACCGAGGCACGCAGTCGATTGTTGAGCCTGCCAGATAGTCTGAGGCCGGGGGAGGAGCTTCAGGTGTACCGGCACGAGCAGCCGGTGCTGAAGGTGATCCGTACCGGTATCGCTCACGATCCCTTTTTAATTATGGACGGAGCCTTGGCGGGCTTGCTTCCTCCCAGGCGTCACACCGTTCGGACTTTGGCCTCACACTACAAGGCCCACCTCTATGGCAAGAAAAGGTAGGGCCCTGCCTTCCGAGCTTTTTTGTGATGCCAGTTTTCTGATCGCCTACTTTGCCGTTCAGGACCGGGAACATCGGAGGGCCCTCAAGATTCGGGACAGGCTCAAGGGACAATCGGTCCGTCTGTATACCAGTTGGCCCACCCTGTCTGAGGCGAGCACCCTGCTCCTTTATCATTACGGTTACTCCCATGCGATGGCGTTGCTGCAGTCGCTTTCGGCCTTTCAGCTGATCGTTCCGACCGAGGCGGATGGGTACAAGGCGATAGCCTTGTTTGGCGAGTTCAATCGCGACCAGAAACTGTCCTTCAACGATCTTCTCACCTATGTCGTGATTCGCGGTCGTCTCAGAGAAATGCCGATCCTCACCTTTGACCGCGATTTTGCCCGCATCGGCCTCACAGTTTTTCAGCCGTGAATAGGGGCCGGAATCGGCCGGAAATCCGGGTGTCGTTTAAGAAATTGGGGTGGAGGCGTTCCCGGTTCGATCCGAAGTAATACCATTGACATATCGATCCTGTATTTGCAGGATGAAACTGCATTATGACGTACACCTCTGTTTCCCCCAAGTTTCAGGTCGTGATTCCCAAGGAAGTACGGGATTGGATAACGATTTTCGAAAGTTACCGGGATGCAAGATCATCGGCTAGCAGGATGCTGACAAAGGCCCATCTGCTGCGTTGCCCGCGGCAGGCCCTCCTTGCGGCGTACAGCAAGTACGCCTCAGTCGTGCCTTTGCGGGCGCCTTGCATCTGGGCCTTTCTCAGCATCCTGGGAAAACATGGTTTGTCAACAAACTGCTAGGAGCCTGTGGTGAACCGATGTCACTCAAACGCTTGGGTGAGTTTGGACTGATCCGCCATCTGACGGCCGGGATTCCCAGAAAGAGAGGCGTCCTCCGGTTGGGGATCGGTGATGATTGCGCGATCATCGGTCTTTCAGAGAAGACCGATCTCCTTGTTACGACCGACATGCTGATCGAGCGGGTCCATTTCCGTCGCGACTGGTATTCCGACCGCCAGATTGGTGAAAAGGCGATGCGCGTGAACCTCTCCGACATCGCGGCGATGGGTGGGATCCCTCGTTACGCCGTGGTGGCGGTCGGACTCCCTCGGTCGCTCAGGTTGACCGAGGTCGAGCAGTTGTTTCGCGGCATCAAGAAGGTCTGCCGTGAGACCGGATGTCTGTTGATTGGCGGGGACACGAACGCCTCGCGGCAGCTCACGCTTGCGGTCACAATCCTTGGAGAGGTGGAGAAGGGGAGGGGTTTGAGACGGAGTGGGGCAAGGGTTGGTGATCTCCTCTACGTGACAGGGGTTTTGGGAAAGGCCGATTCATTCTTGAGACAACATCGCTACTATCCTCCGCCGGATCGATTGAAGATCGGGCGATTCCTCGTGACGCGGCGTCTGGCCACCTCTGCAATCGACATCAGCGATGGCCTCCTCGGGGATCTCCAGCATATCATGGAGGAGAGCGGTGTCGGGGCGGAGGTGGAGGTTCTGAGACTCCCAGGCAGCGCCTCGCAGCTTGCCAAGCTAACAGGCGGAGAAGACTACGAAATTCTCTTTACAGCCCCTGCCGGCAGGAAGATCCCTGATAAAATAGCTGGAGTCCCGATCAGACGAATTGGTAGAATCACCGCCTTAAGGAGGGGGATCCGGCTTGTGCGTGAGGGGGTGGAGATCCCGATCCCGCCGAAGACCGGCTTCCGTCATTTTTAGGGATGTTTTTCTCATTCATTATTCTGCTGACCCTCCTCGCCCTCTCCGCCTCCTTTTCCAGCTTTGAGACCGCCCTGTTTTCGATCACCCCGCTCGACCGGCATCGGTTGAAGGGCGGGGGAGGTCTCTCCTCTTTTATAGTGAAGACATGGGAGAGGCCGCGCGAGGTGCTGACGACGGTGCTCTTTGGAAACGAAATGGTCAACGTGGCGATCTCGATCCTGGCCGGCGGGATCGCGTATGACCTTTTTCAGGAGGCAAATCCGCGTGCGGTCTATCTGATCACCACCGCCGTCACGACCTTCTTTCTGCTCGTCCTCGGGGAAATTTTCCCTAAGAACATTGCGATCAGGAACCCGGTCATCGTCTCGCAGGTCCTGGTCCTCCCGTTCCGGCTCTTCTCCTGGCTGATGACCCCTTTCCGCCGGATTCTGACCTCGATTGCGGATCGCGTGGTGACGCTCTTCGGCGCCGACCCGCGGCGGGGGCCGATGAGTGTCGAAGAGGAGCTTCGTTCGCTCCTCGAGATGGGGCGTGAGGCCGGAACGCTCGCCGATTTTGAAAGAACCCTGATCCATAATGCGATCGACTTTTCCGGGATCCCGGTCTCACGGATGATGGTGCCGAGGCAAAAGATCGTCGGTCTCCCGATCGGCACCTCTTTTGAGAAACTGTTGGAGTTCCTCAGGCAAAACCGGTTTTCGCGGCTCCCGATCTTTGAGGAGGATCTCGACCATGTCGTCGGGGTCCTTCATGTGAAGGAGCTCGTTGACTGGAGGATTGAGGAGGGGAACCCAACGGGGCGAACCCCTTCGGGGCGAGCCCCGTTTGAACTGGGAAAGATCCTGAAACCGTACGCAGAGTTCCGGCCGGACGAGAGACTCTCGGTGATCTTTCAGGAGTTCAAGAGGAAACGGATCCATCTTGGACTGATCCGGGAGGGGGGCGTTACGGTCGGTCTGATCACGATGGATGACCTGCTCCGGAGGCTGTTCCCATGAGCAGTGAATTGTTAAACCTCTTTCTCTGGAGCGCCTTTTGTCTCTTGATGGAGGCGCTCTTCTCCTCGGCGGAATTGGCGCTCGTCTCCTGCGACAAGTTGAAGCTCACCCACCGGGGGGCGCGCGGGGATCGCCGGGCGAAGATCGCCTTGGGGCTTGCCCGGAGGCCGGAGTGGTTTTTCTCGACGACGCTCCTGGGGCAGAATCTCTTCATCGTTGGGAACTCCGTCCTGGTCACCTTTTTTATCTTTGAGCACCTCGGGATGGATTACGAGTTTCTGGGACTTCTTCTCGCGCCGGTCATCCTGATCTTCGGCGAGGCGGTCCCGAAGTCGGTCGCCCAGATTCGGGCGAACCGTCTGGTCGGTCTGCTCTCTCCGATCGTCCTCTTCTTCTCTTATCTCCTCTATCCGGTCATCTGGGGGCTCTCACGGTTGACGCTCCTCCTGATGGGTGGGGTCCGCGGCACGCTCGTCTCCGGGCATCAGGTGACGGCGGAGTCGCTGGAACTTTTTGTCCAGGAGTCCGAGACGACGCCGGAGCTCTCCCGGGATTTCAAGGAGAATCTTTTGAGGATTCTTGCCCTTTCCCGTCAGAGGGTCCGTGAGATCATGACCCCGTTGACCGAGGTCTTTCTTCTCCGTGAGGATATCCGGATCGAGGAGGCGCTGCGGCTTTTGCGCGAGGAGCATTACTCGTTTATCCCGCTCTATCAGAAGAGGTCCCACAATATAACGGGTGTCGTCGGCTTCTACGACCTGCTTTATGCGCGCGATTTGAGGGAACCGGTCGGCGGGTTGAAGTCGGAGCCGGTTTATGTCCCGGAGGTGATGGGTGTCCGCGATCTCTACCTGCGTCTGAGGGGGGAGAGAAAAAATTTTGCGGTGGTTGTCGATGAGCTGGGGGCGGCGGTCGGTGTCGTGACGATGGAGGATATCCTCGAGGAGGTGGTCGGGGAGATCGAGGATGAGTACGACCTGACCGAGCAGTTGTGGAAACAGGTTGCCCCTTCCCAATACCTGATTCAGGGGAGGGCGAAGGTCGACGATATCAATCAGGTGTTCCGATGGGATCTCCCCAAAAAGGATTACGAGACACTCGCCGGATTTCTGATGGACCGTTTCGGCCATATCCCGAAGAGTGGTGAGATCCTCCCGTATGGTCAATTGACTTTCCTCGTGAAGGCCGCTACGGCTCGGTCGATTGAAGAAGTCCTGGTTGAGATAGGTGAAAGAACCTGATGGATCCTCAGAAAATCAGGAATCTGCTGGAAAAAGTCAGAACGGGTGAACTCCCGGTTGATCAGGCGTTGGAGGGCCTTAGAGAACTCCCTTTTGAGGACCTTGGTTTTGCACGTCTCGATCACCACCGGGAGCTCAGGACCGGCATACCGGAGATTGTGTTTGGCGAGAAAAAGGGGATTGAGGAGATTTTGGCCATTGTCCGTCGGATGACCGAGCGGTCTCAAACGATCCTCGTCTCAAGGATCGATTTGGAAAAAGGGCTGGCACTGCAGAGGGAGTTTTCGGACGGTTCCTATCATGAGCGGGGGAGGATCTTCAGTCTGCGCCCCTCCGATGCCAAGGTTCATCCGGGAAAGGTCTTTGTCGTGGCGGCCGGGACGTCGGACATCCCGGTTGCGGAGGAGGCGAAGGTGACGGCCGCGACACTGGGGCACACGGTGGCGTCGCTCTATGACGTTGGCGTTGCAGGGCTCCATCGTTTGCTGCCGGAGGTCCCGCGTCTTCGGGAGTCTTCGGTCATCATTGTGGTGGCCGGCATGGAGGGGGCGCTCCCGTCGGTTGTTGCGGGTCTTGTCGGGCGTCCCATCATTGCGGTGCCGACCTCGGTCGGTTACGGCGCCAGTTTTGGCGGAATCACCGCGCTGCTCGCGATGCTGAACTCCTGCGTCCCGGGGGTGACGGTGGTGAATATCGATAACGGAGTCGGCGCCGCCGTGGCGGCCCATTTGATCAATGCCAGGATTTCTTAAACGATCTCTTTTCGTCCTCGAGGCCAACATTGACGACATGAACCCGCAGTGGTTCGAGCCGCTGATGGAGCGGCTGTTTGAGGCCGGGGCGCTCGATGTGGTGTTGATTCCGGCGATCATGAAGAAGTCGCGCCCCGCAGTCGTGCTGCAGGTCCTGACGGAACCGAGGCGGCAGGAGAGGTTGTTTGGGATTATCTTTGAGGAGTCGACGACCCTCGGCGTTCGTTCGTATCCGGTTACCCGTTACGAACTCAAACGGGAGATCAAAACGGTCAAGACACCGTATGGAAACGTCCGGGTGAAGATCGCCCGGGACACGAATGGCAAGGTCTTCAATGTTGCCCCGGAGTTTGAGTCTTGCCGCGCCCTGTCCAGAAAAAAAGGGGTGCCGCTGAAGAAGATTTATGCGGCGGTGACAAGGGCCACCTTGTTCATGGCTCATTCTGTAGGAAGTTTCTAGTGGGGTGTCAATGGAGCAACTCAACTAATATTAGTTGACTTATTAAAATAAACTAATTATTTTAATATATTATGAAGTCTGATTTAATAAGACTTTTGGCCGCATTTGCCCGTCGGGGTGTTCTTCATCGGGAGGGGGTCAAGAATAACAGGAAGTCATTACAAAAACTTCTGCAAGGAGGGTATGTCGCGAAGGTTTATAAAAAGGGAAGGGTATTCTATGAGCTCACGGAGCAGGCATTGCCAATCGTTGATCTCCAGCGAAAGATATTATTGGAAGAGGCAGGAATGCTTCACCTTTCGGACAAACGATCCCACGTTTATGCCTCCCTTTTAGGTGACCTGCGGTTTCTCGATGAAAATCGACCTGAGGCTGCAGAATTTCTTTTCCTGGGCGACTGGCAGCTCCACCGACCTGTTGTGCCCAGTCAGTTGGAGTTGGCGAAGCTGCGTTTCTACAAACAGAAGGGTTTGATTTGAAAAAGCGACGTTTACTGTTGGCGGTTGCGCGTGAGGACCTCTTGAATCTCTTTTCAAGGGTCGACCAGGAGCTATCTGCAAAAGGTCAGAAATTGATCGTTACGGTGATGGGGGGTGCCTCCATTATCTTGCAGGGTTTTCGGGACCGAGTCACGCAAGATATTGACATCGCTTACGGCAAGGGTGCGGAAATTTTCCGGCAGTTATGTGAGCGGCAAGGAATTCCAGTTGACATTATTTCCATTGCCTCAACGGTGGATTTTAACCAACAGCACACCCTTACGGTTTTTCAGGGCAAGGCTCTTACGGTGCAGTCAGTGACCCCGGAGGATCTGATCAAGCTCAAGCTGGAACGTTTTCGAAAGCAGGACCCGGAGGATATTTATGCCATTCTAGAAAGGACCAGGATGTCTTATGAGAAATTTGCGTCTTTAGCGAAGGAGATGTTGCTTGACTTCATTGGAAATCCGCGAGAGTTGATTCTCAGCGCACGCCTTGTGATAGAAAGGATGTACCCCGACAAGATTCAGGAATTTGATCCAGCTGGAAATCATTCGTATCGAGCATCGACGTGAGGTCTTGTCGCTCCCCTTGACAACCTCGAGCACCCTGACCAATATGACTGGCAATGAACTACCTGAAGACGACGCTCTTGCTTGCCGTCTTGACGGCGCTGATGCTTGTGGTCGGTCGCGCGCTCGGTGGTGAGCAGGGGATGTATTTTGCCCTGATCTTCGCCGCGGTTTTCAACCTGGGGAGCTACTGGTTTTCCCACAGGATCGTGCTGGCGATGTTCCGCGCAAAACCGATCTCGGAGGCGGAGTCGCCGAAACTCTACAGCACGGTCGCCCGTCTTGCCCAAAAGGCGGGTGTCCCGATGCCGAAACTTTATTTGATCCCGAGCCAGGCGTTGAACGCCTTTGCCACGGGACGGAGCCCCAGCCATGCGGTTGTTGCGGTGACCGAGGGGATTCTCAGGCACCTCTCTAACGAGGAGCTGGAAGGGGTGTTGGGTCACGAGCTCTCCCATGTCCTGCACCGGGACATGCTGATCAGTTCTGTTGCCGCCACGATCGCCGGCGCGATCTCGATGCTCGCCTCGATGGCCCGCTGGGCCTTGATTTTTGGGGGTGTCGGGCGATCCGGCAATGATCGGGGGGGTCAGAATCCAATCGCCTCGCTCGTGATGCTGATCGTCGCACCCGTGGCGGCGCTCCTGATCCAGATGGCGGTCTCGCGCTCGCGTGAGTATGCGGCCGATGTCGGCGGGGCAAGGCTCTGCGGGAATCCTCTTTATCTGGCCGAGGCGCTCCGGAAGCTTCACGGCGCCTCTCAGATCGTGCCGCTTACCGCCTCTCCAGCAACGGCGCATCTTTTTATCGTGAATCCGTTGACCGGCCGCGGCCTCCTGCACCTCTTCTCGACCCACCCGCCGATCGAGGAGCGAATCCTGCGCCTGGAACGGATGGTCGGGCGGCGTCTTTCATAACCAGAAACCTTTTCCGGATGCCCACGATATAGAGGTATGATCTTCTCAGCGGAGATCGAGCGCGCCCATCTGACCTCCCGCGGCGATTCTAGGCATTCGCCGCATCCACGTAGTGCCGGTGAGTTTGTCCGGTCGGTCCAGCATGACTATTTTAGCATCGGAGGGATCCTCCAGACCCTTCAGTCGACCATCACCTATCTTGCCCCAGTCATTGCCATTGGCTCGATCGGGGCGATCGCAGGGGGTCGATTTTTTCAATTCCTTGCACGGCGCGCACCACAATGGATCGACCGTTCTCTAGGACTCGTCTCCCTCGATCACTGCCGCCTCGGTCTTGATGAACTCTTTTCCGCCTGTCTCTGGACCAGTTTCTTTCGCTCCCGTCAGACCGGAGAGGATTATATTGAAGCAACCTCACGGGATGTCGCGACCGGGATCATAAGCCGCGCCCTTCTCACACGGGGTATCGGTTTCTTCACGACGAGAAAGGAGAACCCCTTTCTGATCCGTTTTCTCTTCATGCCGGCGCTGATGGCTGTGGGCGGTTGGTTTGCGGAGGTGATGGTGGAATCCGGAAGAAGCGTGAAGGAGATTGCGGAGCGAGGATCCGAATGGGAGATCGCCTCCCGCTTCCTCGGCGCCTCGCTGATGATGCACGGCCAGTCGAACCTCCTCCGTCTCTTCCGTCTCCATGCCGATGACTGGGGTTTTGTCCGGCGGGAGATGCTCAAAACCTCGATCCCTTTCCGGATCGCACAAGCACCCAAAGACAAATCCCCTGTCCCGGTCAGGAGACAACTGGTGCCGGGCCCTGTCTTCATGGTCGCCCCGGCAATCCAGCAGGCGTTCGGGAGGATTGTGGAACGGGGGGGTGATCCGGAGGCCCGGAAAACGCCGATTAACTATGAATTTCTCGCTCGCGCCTGTGAGCAACAGGGGCCATGGAAAGGAAAAACGGTTCAAATGGCCCCCTCTTGGTACCTTCGCGAAATGAAAAGGAAGATTCAATCGATCGATTGGAATGCCGCAAAAAAGGAAGTGAGCCGCTTTCTACGAGGCCGATCCCTTCAGACCTTGGAACTTTGGAGTGAGAAATTTTTTCTTGATCGATCGCCTTCCACAACTTTGCTTTATTGACCGGGAACCTTGTCAACGTGAGCCTGGATGAGGGACGCCAACTGTTGGCCGACCATCGAGTAAGGCAGGAGCACTTCATCGGCGCCGCAGTGACGCAGTTCAGCGACCTCCGTGCTGAAGTCGGCGGTTGCCACGATCCTGGCGGTCGGATTGACCGATCGGCAGGCCTGGACCAGCTTGGTGTTATTCGTCCCCTTGAGCAGCATGTTGGGTATGGTTGAAAGAATCATCCGGGCACTGCCGATATTCGCGTGGTCCAGGGTGTCCAGACTGCTGATATCTCCGTACAGGCCTGCAACGCCTGCCTTCCGGATTGCCTGGAGGGCCTCCACGTTGAAGTCAATCACGAGAATCTGTTTCAGGATTTGCGGATTCCTGGCGGCGAGTGCGTCGATCATCGCCTGGGCGCCGCGATGGAATCCCAGAACAATGATGGGGAAAAATCCGGTTTTTGCCTGAATCAGCAACTCCGTTTTTTTATCGGGGAATCCAAGCCGCGTCAGCAGGGCGCTGAATCGCATGAAGATCGGATAACTGTAGAGAATCGCATAGGACGACGCGATCGCCGTCAGGGCCATCGTGTAAATCAGGATTCCGAACAGATCTTTGTCAATATGATGGTAGGTCAGTCCGATCGATGCAACCACCAGCGAAAATTCGCTGAGCTGCGAGAGGTTCACGCTCGTGATAAAGGCGGTCCGGCGTCCGGATCCCGTGAGTCTCAGGAGAGGATACACAGACAACAGCCGTGACACGAGGATAAAACATCCAAGACCGACAGCGGTGGCGATTGCCGTCAAGGTCGGGTAGGGGATTTTCATCCCGAGCGAGACAAAAAACAGGATCAGAAAAAAATCCCTTAGCGGGAGGATCTTCGCCGAGACAAAAATACTGTAAGGAAATGCCGAAATGGCGAGACCTGCAATCAGCGCCCCCATTTCCTTTGAAAGACCCAGCAGATTTGCAAGGCCCGCTACCAGGGCACACCATCCGAGAGAGATCACGACAACAAGCTCCGGAGACCTTGAGAATGTCTGGAAGATTCGGGAGAGAAGATGTTTGCTGGCAAGAAAGGCGACTCCAATGAGAAGGGCGCATTTGAGAACGGCCACAACAAACGGCAGGGAGTGCGCACTATGGAAATTGGGCTGAAAGGCCAGGATCAAAACCACCCAGATGTCCTGCAGAATCAGGATGCCGATGCTGATACGGCCGTGCAACGTGTCGAGCTCCAATTTGTCGTGGAGCAGTTTGACAACGATGGCGGTACTGCTCAGGGCTGCAAGCAGGGCCAGGTAAAGGCCGCTCAGGTCTCTACCTTGGGTGCTGTAGCCAAGATTTTTAAAAACGAGAAGACCCAGAAAGACACAAAGCAAAAACTGCCCCACACCGGCGATCAGAATCTGTCGTCCTGACTTGAAGATTTTTGGGACATCCATTTCAAGTCCGATGACGAACAGAAGAAGAATCAACCCGATCTCGGAGATAATCACAATATTGGCCGGGTCATTCACCAGGGGTTGCCCGATCTCATGCCCAAGGATCACACCTGCGATGAAATATCCGAGGATGACCGGTTGCTTCATTCTCCGGGTGATGAGGCCGAGTACGGTGGCCACCAGAAAGGCGATCCCTATTTCCGCAATAAATCCATGCATGACTCTCTCTTTACATGAATTGTCCCATGGAGTCACGGAGAACCGCCGGGTGATTCAATCACGGGTGATTCAATCCCTTGACCGAATTCAGGAATCACGTCAGAGTGCCCGGATGGACAAAGAAGTTGTTGTGACGATAGACCGACTCGCCTTTGGTGGCGACGGGGTCGGGCGCCTCGAGGGGAAGGTGGTCTTTGTCCCGTTGGCTGTTCCGGGGGACAAGATACGGGTCCGTCTCGTTGAGGAGGGGGCTCGATTTGATCGGGGCGAGATCGTGGAAGTTGTCCTGCCCTCGCCGGATCGCGTTCAACCGCGTTGCACCGTTTTTGGAAGATGCGGCGGTTGCCAGTGGCAGAATTTTTCCTACCCGGCGCAACTGAAGGCGAAGGAGGAGATTCTCAAGGAGACACTCGAGCGGATCGGAAAGATCGCGTCACCGCCGATCCGGCCGATCATCGCCTCCCCCGATCCGTGGGGATACCGGCACCGGATCCAGTTGAGGCGAGATGCGGAGGGGCGGATCGGATTTTTCGAGAGGGGGAGCCGTCGCGTCGTCGAGTTTGAGACCTGCGAGATCGCTGCCCCGCCCCTCTCCGAACGGGCGCGATCATTCAAAAATAATGGAGTCCCCCCCTCGGACGCCTTCGAGCTCTCTCTCAAGGGAGGGGTGGTGAAGATGGAGCCTTTGGACTCGGAGGAGAGGTCCTTCTGCCAGGTGAATCCGAAGGTCAATGAGTCGCTGGTGCAGGTGACGCTCGAAGCCCTTTTCGGGGCGGCCGACCTCGCCTTTACACGGCGATGGAATGTGGTCGAGCTCTACAGCGGCGCCGGGAATCTGACCCTCCCGATCGCGGGGCGTGTCGCCAAGCTTTTTTCGGTCGAGCTCCAGCGCTCTTCACTCAAGGAGGCGGAGGAAGAGGCGCGGGCGAACGGTCTCCAGAATATCGATTTTCTCGTCGGCACCGCGGAGTGGGGGCTGAAGTCGGTTTTGAGAAAGGGGATTGCGGTCGATGCCGTGCTCCTCGATCCACCACGGCAGGGGGCGAAGGAGATCCTCGATCTCCTGGCGGTCGTCAAGCCGCGGGTGATCGTTTACGTCTCCTGTGATCCGGCGACACTCGCCCGGGACCTGAAATTTCTCGTCGCCCGGCATTTTGATCTGGATTTTGTCCAGCCACTCGATATGTTTCCGCAGACATACCATATTGAGGCGGTGGCACGACTCATGAGAAGAAATGGGCTATGAGAGGTTTCGGAGATCATTATGGTTGTCACCGCTCCCTGATCCCCCCCGGGGCGCTCCCCCAGGCGGCGGAGAAGCTCGATGCGACCCTCCCGATCTGCGATAACGAGATCCGGATCGATGTGGAGCGGTTGAACATCGATGCGGCAAGTTTTCACCAGATGCTGAAGAAGGCGAACGGCTCCGAGGAAGGGATCCGCCGCCAGATCCTGGAGATTGTGGAGAGGCGGGGGAAGATGCACAACCCGGTCACCCAGTCAGGCGGGATGCTCCTCGGGACGGTTGGCGAAGTCGGTCCGAAGGTGGAGGGGAAAGGGTTTCAGGTCGGGGACAGGATCGCCTCGCTAGATCGGAAGAGCGTCGTGTAGGGAAAGAGTGTAGATCTCGGTGGTCGCC
>CAYWRF010000023.1:0-16431 GCA_964460495.1 uncultured Pseudomonadota bacterium
CGGGGGCATCGAGGATTGCGGCAACGCCCAGATCTGCGTCGAGGTCTGCCCCAAACAGATCCCTTTGACCACATCGATCGCCGAACTGGAGTGGGACGCAACGAAGCGGATGTTCAAGAAACTTCTGGGGAGTTGAACGATTTTAAGCGACCTTTCTGGTTTTTTGGTCGATCAATCCCCGCAACAAGATTCAATCCCCACCGATAATGAGTGTGTGAGCAAAACGAAACTCCGTGACTGCATACCGATCCGGGAACTCCAACAGAGGGGGCTCGACCTCCAGGAGGGTTCCATCATCGGTGGCAACTGCCAGATCGGGCTGGATCCCGAGGACAACGCCGTCCTGATCGATGAAAACGGAAACATCGTCTACAAGAAGTCGATAATCCCCTTTGACCAGTTTGACAGTTTTCTCCGCGAAGGGGCCGCAAATAACAGGCGCCTGACGGTCCGCTCGATTGAGGATTACGATCTTGTCACGGTCGGGCGCGGCCAGGTCTTTTCGTTCCCTCCCGGATCGCTGCAGGGGAACGGGAATGTTAGGCCAGGAAAGATTGAGTACACCCTCAGGGGTCAAAAGGGCCGACACTACCACCTCGCCCGAAGCGACTCCTTTCAGGAACACTACGTCCTTTCAAGGAGTCCGACTCACCGGGGCCAACCCCGCTGGCTTCTTCAGCAAACAGTCTTCGCCCCGGACGGGAGGAGAATTCGGGAAAGGGACAAGTACCTTTCCAACCGCCTGCGCGAAAAGGACCTGGAGACCTATACGCAATGGTTCTCCGGCGACCACCCGTTCCTGATGACAACAGACCGCTGGCTCTACGGGGCCTTTTACGGAAATTTTGCCGGAGACCTCCCCCGGCAAATCTCCCTCCACTACAATAACCCGGCACGCGACCTGACGTTTGAGGTTGAGGAACCGGCGGGAAACCAGCTGGAGGTCGGGAGTCTGACCGACCGGCTTGGGGTGATGTCGACACTGGACCAGTACATGGCGCGCCACAACTTCCGCCTCGATCTCGCACAGAAGACGATCCGAATCAACGATCGGGCCTTTGCCCTCGTGACAGCGCCGGGGGACCAGAAGCTGACGGAGGCAGAAACTAACGACATGCTCTACGGCATCGTCTATGCCGCCCCGTTTCTCCGACATATCCCTCTGGACGCCTCGACACGGATCTTTGTCGGGAAACCGTCGGAACTGGTCCAGCAGGCTGTGGATCAGGGATTATCCCTGACCTGTCAACAGAACCTTATGCGGGAACAATTCGACGGGCTCTATTGCCAGCAGGATGGTGCGATCTTCCTTAAAACCCATCCCGATGAATACCAGAAGGAGACGGTCACGACCCACAATACGACTGTTGCCCACGAGCTCGGTCATGCCCTGCAGCTCCAGAATCCGGACCTCCTGCAGGCCTTCCGCCCTTTCTTTCTCAACTACTGTTTTACCAGTTTCCTCCGGGCCGGGATCCCCCGCGGCGAGAAATTCGAATTCCTCCACTGGTTCGTCACCTCTCCGATCCGAACGATCGACCTCTCGTACCCTCAGAAGGAAACCCTGGCCGGTCTCTGGGTCGATTACAACCTTGAACGCTACTTCCCAAGCCTCTACTCCCTTTCGAACGAGGGGGAGTTTTTTGCGGAACTGGTTGGAGGCTACCGGCCCTGGCATCCGCATGAGGCCGATCAGAGAGACTACTATCCTTTCTACAGTGCACTTGACGCACTGGGGAAAGGGGGTGTGAACGATTTTGCTGCAGAGTTACATCGGCAATTCCCGGACCTCCACGAGAGCGGGTGGCAAATTGCGGAGCCTGAAAATTCGGCAAAGTGGGGGTGGATTGGATTGGGTGGCGTGGGCCTCGGCGCGATCATTTGCTCTCTGGGCCAGCGACTTTATGGCCATCCGATCCGGCGGCTCGGCCACTTCCGATCTATGCAGCTCTCAGGCGTCATTGCAGGGATCGGTGCTGTTATCGCCCTCGCAGGGGCTGCGATGTTCGTCATCAACCACAACAAGAGCTGAGACATCTAAAAAAACAATTTGATGTGCGTGTAGTAGAGGTTAGAGACCGGACCAAATTCCCCCGTCTGACTCCCGACCGGGAGCACGGCGCCCCCAAGCAGTTCCATCCAGGAAAAGAGCGAATAGGTCGTCTCGGCATTGACAAGCACGCTTCCCCCCTGAAGGTCATTCTGTGAAAGGAGCAGGAGGTTCCAGAGCGGCGTCAAATCGTACTTGAGTTCCAGACCGACAAAATGTTCGTAGACAGACTTGAGAAACGGACCTGTGTTCGGAAACGGGAGCGCCGTTGCCCGGTCACCGGTCCCCTGTCCGTTGAAAAAATACTCGATGGCAAGATAAAGGGAGTTTGGGAAACCGTAATCGATACCGATCGCACTTTGGACAAAGTCCCCTCCCTCGACCGCCCAGTCGTGGAAAAACTCACCCCGAAGACCCATGTCATGGTAGTCCCCGGTGAAATCGAAACCGACGAGGGTATCCCGGAGAAATCGTCCGCCAAGGAGAGAGGCATCAAACCGGCCGATCGTCTTCGTGACACGAATCCCCGTCCGCGACCGGTCAAAATCACCCTCCAGTGTGTAGACCGGATTGACCTTCCAACCCTCCGCGGGGACCCATCCGAGATTCGCGGCAACCGGTGCGATAAACTCATCCTTCTCGACGTCAAAGATCGGCGGGCGGACAAAGAGATCGGTCACCGGATTGATCCTCATCACCCCCCAATCGATCCTCTGCCGCCCCAAAGTCACTGTGAGCGGTGACGCGTCGTACTGGAGAGATGCTCGATGAAGCCTCTGACCGTAAAAAAATCGACCGGAGCGGTGAATCTCATATTCCATATCCGGGTACGACTCGTTCCGGGCCGCCTCCCGGGCGGCAAATTCCGCGGTCGAAATGTAATCCCCCCCGATCAGCTCGTTGTCCCAGCTGATCTTGGCCTGGAGTTTTTCAAAGAACCTCCCCTCCCCTTCGAGACGGATCCGGTTCAGGTCGGCAAGGTAGCGCCCACCGGTCGCCTGTTCCTTTGAGGCAAAAAAGAGATTTTTGTACGAACCGGAGAGATTCAACGAGAAGGTGTCGCTTCGATAGGGCGTCGATGCCATCAAAGGGGCCGATATCAGTAAGATGGCGAGAAAGAGCCCAGTCATATCTCCCTCATTGCCTCGACCGGCTCCATCCGCGACGCCCTCCAGGAAGGATACAGTGAAACCAGCCCGTTCGACACGAGGACAATCAGAGGAAACAGGACCAGCGAGCCCGGATCCAGCGCGGGGTAGACGTGCGAACCGACAAGAAAATTGGTAAAGGTCTCCATGAAGTGTGTGAGATTGATCCCGACGTTTCCCCAGAAGAGACTTAAAACCGTCCCCAGTGCGATCCCGCAAAGGGATCCGAGGAGACTCAGCAGAACTGCCTCGGTCAGCACAAGACCGACCACGGAGACGGGACGCGCCCCCAGGGCCATCAACAGACCGAATTCCCGCGTCCTCTCGACGATCGACATCAGGAGTGTGTTCAGAATCCCGGCGGTTACGATGACCAGGATGATGAAGAGGATCACCATCACGATCAGATCCTGGAGCCGGATCATCTGCGCGATCAGCGGAATCATCTCCTCCCAGGTGAGGACACTCAGGCCCAAACCGGCCATCGAGACCTGAAGGTCCCTCACAACCTCTTCCAGCGGAAAACGGGGATCGATCTTCAGACAAAATTTTGAGATCCTCTGCCCAAACCGGAGCAGACGCCGCGCCACCGGGCGCGCGATAAATGCGGTACCGCTATCGATCTGATTGTTCCCGGTCTCATAAAATCCAACCACGGTGAACGCCTCCCCCGCAAGTTCCCCCTCCAGAGGCTGGACGGTCAGGACCACCTTTTCTCCGACCCCGACCTGCAGCACCTCCCCCATCTTGCGTCCGATCAGGATCGCATGCTCCTCATCCTCCTCCAGAATCCGCCCCCCGACAAGACGCAATTCACTCCCGATCGCCAGCTCCTCGCGTGAGTTCAAGCCGGCGACATAGGTCATCATCAATCCGACAGGGGAGCTGACGGTGCCCGAGGTGATGATCTGCTCCGAAAAGGCAACAACCCGACGATCCTGTCGAAGTACCTGCCGGACCGATTCCGGATCCTCGATGAAACCGTTGGTGTTCAGGATGTTTTCAAGCGAGGGGGGGACGATCTGGGCCTCGTTGGTCAAAAGCGAGACCACATTCCGGGACATCTGTCGCTGGGCGCCATTCACAAAGGAATCAAGGAAGATCAGGGAGCCGAGACCGAGGGCGACCGAGAAGAGGGTCAAGAGGGACCGTCTCCGGTTTCTGAGGAGATTGCGTACGGCGATCCGGAACATCATCGCACCTCAACCGGTCTGGCGCATCGCCTCGACAGGGCAGAGACTCCCCGCCCTCCAGGCTGGGAGAAGGGAGGCGACGAGACTTGCCAGAAAAAAAGTTACGGCAAAAACCACCAGAGAGGACCAGTCCATTTGAGGGTAGAGCCGGGTCCCGATAAAAAGATTGGAGAGGGTCGAGACGAAACGGCTCAAGTCCAGCCCTTGGTAACCCCAAAAGAGGGTCATCCCCCACCCGATCAAAAATCCACCGAGGAGGCCGAAGGAGGTCAACAAGGCGGACTCCGCCACCACAACCGCCCCGATTGTCAGAGACCGGGCCCCCAAGGCGGCGATCAGACCAAACTCACGGATCCTTTCGATAAAGGACATCATCAGGGTATTCAGGATTCCCGCCGCGACGACAAGCACAACGATTGCGAGCACCACCATCATCATCCCCTCCTGAAAACGATGCATCTGGGCGAGCAGCGGGATCAGATCCTCCCATGAGAGAACCCTTGCGATATCGGAGGGGATCTGTTTTCCAAGATCCCTTTTCATGGCGGCTGGATCGACTCCCGGTTTCAGTTTCAGGACAAACTCGGAGATCTGTCCCTCAAGAGAGAGCATCTGTTGGGCGGTCTCTTTCAGGAGGTAGACCGTGCCGCTATCGACGACATCATTCCCGGTCCTGAAGCTTCCGATGACGGTCACCCGGGCTCCTCCGAGGGAGCCGTAATAGTCCTGCGATGTGAGAATCACCGGTTCCCCGACGTTCAACCGGAGGATCTCCCGTAATTTCTCGCCGATCAGAATTCCCTGATGATCTCCCGACAGGAGCCCCCTCCCAACCACGACCGGTCGCGAGGTCCCGACCCGCTTTTCACTTTCAGGATCGATCCCGATCAGGAAGGTCCCGATCGAGCGGTCTCCAAAGGTCACGAGCCCTCCGCGGACAATCCTCTCGGAGAAGGAGAGGATCCGGCGATCCTCCTTGAGCCTTTTCCGAATCGTCTCCGGTTCCTCTATAAAGGAGTTCGTATTGTAGACCTCTTCGAGCCCGGGGGCGGCGATCTGGAGATCACCGGTCAGAAGCGTCTTGATGTTTTGGGCCATCTGCCGCTCCGCCCCTTCAACAAAGCTGCAGAGAAAAATAAGGGCCCCGAGTCCGAATCCGATCGCAGAAAGCGTCAGCAAGGAACGCCGCCGGTTTCTCAAGAGATTCCGGAGGGCGATCGTTCCGATCATGGTTCAACGCTTCCATCCTTGAGACGAATGATCCGCCGGGCACGCTGGATCACCTGCGGGTCATGCGAGGCAAAGAGAAACGTGACCTGATACTCGGCATTCAGGGCAAGAAAAAGATCGATCAGCTGGGAGCCGGTCTTCGAATCCAGATTGGCGGTCGGCTCGTCCGCGAGGACAATCGCGGGACGCGAGGCGAGGGCTCGCGCGACCGCAACCCTCTGCTGCTGGCCACCGCTCATCTCGGTCGGTCGCTTGTCCCTCTGGTCCAGGAGACCGACCTTCTCCAGGAGCGAAAGCGACCTCTCCCTTCTTTCGGCCTCCTTGACCCCCTGAAGCAGGAGCGTGAACTCCACATTCTCAAGGGCGCTTAAAACAGGGATCAGGTTATACGCCTGAAAGACAAACCCGACCTCGCGCAGACGGAAGTCGGCGAGTTGCCGTCCGGAGAGCCGGGCAAGATCCTGTCCCCCGACAAGAACGCTCCCCTCCGACGGCCGGTCGAGCGCCCCGATCAGATGGAGCAGGGTCGACTTGCCGGAACCGGAAGGGCCGGCCAGCACGGTAAATTCGGCGCGACCGATCGTCAGATTGACGCCGTTCAGGGCGGTGACAGGGAGGCCATTGGCATGATAAGTCTTGGTCAGGTTGGTCGTTTGAACAAGGGCTTCCATCACAACTCCTTCTTTACAGGGCTGAAGTAAATTGATAAGGGGCCTTTTATCAAGAACAAAAGGAAAAGGAGGGCCTATGAGTTATGAATCAGTCGGCAAGCTGATCGATCGCTGGATCAACGATCCCCAGTTCCGAAGTGAGTTCAGAAAAGACCCGGACGGGACGATCAAGAAGGCAGGTGTCGATCTGAGCAAAGAGGAACGGGTCGCCTTGAAGAAGATCGACTGGAAGGTCTCTGACGAGGAGCTCCGGACCCGTGTGAGCCAGGCGTTTGGATGAAGGAGGCGACATATGGGATACGAACAGATCGGCAAGTTGATCGATCGATGGTTGAACGACCAGAACTTCAGGACAAACTTTCGGAAAGATCCGGAAGGAACACTCCAAAAGTCAGGGGTCAGATTGAATGGTGAAGAACTGGCGGCACTCCGAAAGATCGACTGGGGCCGACCCGATGAGGAATTAAAATCACAAATCAGCAAGGGACTGTAAAGGCAGAGCCGCTCGTCATTATCGATTTTTTGAAGAGGGCCACCCCTTTTGGCTCTCTTAAAGTCGACCGACTGAACCTTCTCTCCCAAAGAATCCATTCTCTCTCTCTCAGAGAAGGAGAGTCCATTATTCGTGAGGGGGAAAAAGCCGACTCCTGTTTTCTCGTCAAAACGGGCCAGGTTGAAGTGATTCAAAAAGACACCGGTGGGGAAAGGCAACTGGCTGTCCTGGGGGCGGGTGCCCTCTTTGGAGAGACTGCCCTTCTCACAGAATCGACCCGAAATGCGACCGTCCGTACCCTCGAAAAGACCGAGCTCCTGGAATTAAAACGGGAAGATTTCATGAAGGTAATTGGTGAGAGTCGTGAGCTCCGCCTCGGGATGTTTGAAATCCTGAGTCTTCGTGATCGACCGATTCGAGCCACCGGCATTGAAGAACAAACAACCACTTCGGAAGATGGAACCGTGATGACAATCCTTGCCAATCGAGGTGATGGGACCTACTTCCGACTCTCCCCCCAAGGTAAATTTATCTGGCAAAATCTCGACGGCCGCCAAAACCTGAAAGACCTGGCCCTTCTTTACTTGAAAGAGTTCGGACTTTTTGCACCCCATTCAATTGCAGAGACCATCTCAGGGCTAGTCGCCTCAGGATTTGCCAAGAGCCGTACGACAAGGGCATCGTTCCTTCTGATCCCCTCGTGGGGACAAAGGGTCTTAAGAGGGGTACGACATTTATTGGAATGGAGGCTGATGCTTCGAAATGTCGATCCTTTCGTCTCACGAATTCACCGGTTTGTTCATCCCCTATTTTCAAGAAACGGACAGATCTTGATTGCTGCCCTGAGCCTTCTGGGTCTTTTCTTTTTCCTCAAAGAGCTCCCGCAGAAATGGTCTGCCATGACGTTCAGCACGATGACCCATGTCGCGCCCCCCCTTCTTGTTCTTTTTCTCCTCTCAGGACTCTTTCACGAGGCAGGTCACGCCCTTGCCACCAAGGCGTTCGGCCGGAAAATACTTGGGGTCGGGATCGGCTGGAACTGGATCAGCCCGATCCTTTTCGTCGATACCTCCGACATGTGGCTTGGCCCCCGGTGGCAAAGAGTTATTGTATCACTGGCCGGCCCCATTACGCATCTTGTCCTGGGCGGGATCGCCTCCTGCCTCTCGCTCCTCTTTGTAGCATCAGAGGCTGGCATTATTCTGTGGCTCTTTGCCGCCGGTTCTTATCTGCTCTTTTTGATGAATCTCCTGCCGATTCTCAACTTTGATGGTCATTATGTCTGGCAGGAGTTGAGACAGGAAAAAACCCAAAAAAAATCAGGGTCGTAAATTCCTCTCGGTAAAAACAGAGGCCGGGATCGGCGGAGAGGGGTCGAAATCGACAGAGAGCAGATGGATCGTCGTCTTCTGATCCTCTTTGACCAGATTATTCATCTCCCAGAGTGACGGCTGAAGGGTCTCGTCCATCACCTTGAACTCGCTGAATGTGAGTTTTTTCACCACGCGTCCCCGCTCATCGATGAAGTGCTGCTCCACCGGGAGGTCATCCTTCTCCCGGACCCAATAGATCACCTTTCCCCAAACAACCGGGGCATGGGGATGGGGGATCAGCTCAATCTTCAGGAGTGAGATCCCCTCGCGCGACTCCTTTCCGACAATCTGGTGGTCGTAATCATCCACATAGCTGGACTCCTTCACCAGATCGTCATTGGAGAAATCGCTCCCCATCCAGGGCTGGAGCATCATCGAGGGGGGGATCTTCATCACCTTTTCGACCGCCGGGAGGTACTGCCAGAGGTTGTAACCGATCTTCAGAAAGGAGACACCGCGATCCTTGGGAGGCTCCAGGATCCGTATAAAGAGCCGCTCCCCCTTTCGATCGTCCCAGACCTTGAGACGGACAGACCGGGTCCATCGGGGGCGATGGACGGTCATCTCGTACTCCGCAATGTTCGTCTGGCCGCGAAGCTTCCGGGTCATCCGGTCGATCACCTGGCGCCCGTCATCCGCGAACAGCGGATTCACGAGGAACAACACGAGCAGGGCGGTAACTAACCTTCCAAACATTTCTTGACCTCCCCGATCAGATAGAAGGACCCTGTCACCAGGAACACCTCGTCCTCCTTAAGTGATTCCTTCACGAATTGAAAAGCCTTTTTCGCCGGCGTGATCACTCGAGCAAGGCTTTTTACCCATTTGAACAGATCATAAGGATCTGCGGCCCGTTTCAGAGGCAGTGAAGTAAAAAAAAACTCGCTGACAAGGGGGCTCGCCCCGATGGGTGTTATCTCCGCCAACATCCCCTCGCTATTTTTATCCCCCATCGCGGCAAACAAAACCTTGAGCCGGCGTCCCTCAAGCGTTGTCTCCAAAAAACGTCGCACAGCGGCCATCGCCTGGGGATTGTGGGCCCCATCCAGCAAGATCCAGGGTCTTTCCTGAACGGTTTCAAGTCGGCCGGGCCAACGAACATTTCTGAGACCCTCCGAAATCGCCGTATCCGGGATCGACCATCCTTGTCTCCCGAGCTCCTCGATCACGACCACGGCGACAGAGGCGTTTTGGAGTTGATGGGAGCCGGGAAGAGCGGGCGCTCGATCGCGATCGCGATTCGCGATCGGGGCAAATGAGGTAATAACCTCTGATCCATGCACGACTGCTACTTTCTCAATTACCTTCATCGCTTCATGTGCCAATTGCCCTGTCACCACTGGCACTCCCTTCTTGATAATCCCCCCCTTTTCAAAGGCGATTTTTTCGATTGTGCCGCCCAGGTATTGCGTGTGATCGAGACCGATCGTCGTAATGACTGACACAAGCGGCGTGATCACGTTCGTGGCGTCAAGCCGTCCCCCCATCCCGACCTCGATCACCGCCACATCAACCTTTGCCTCCGCAAAGTGGAGAAAGGCGATGGCAGTTGCCAGTTCAAAAAAAGTGAGGGGGTCGTTTGGGGCTTCGACTTCGTGGATGATACGGGCATAGTGGAGAACCTGTTCGGGGGAAATTTTGTCAGAAAAAATCTGTACCCTTTCACAAAAATCCTGCAGATGCGGTGATGTGTAGAGCCCAACCCTAAACCCGGCCTCCTTGAGGATCGAGGCGATCATCGCCGCCGTGGAGCCCTTGCCGTTGGTGCCGGCTATATGAATGGAGCGAAATCTCTTTTCCGGATTCCCGAGACGATCCAGCAGACCCTGAATCCTCTCCAGACCGAGCTTTTGCCCAAAAAATTCCCGATCGGCAAGGTGGGCTGTAAATTCCTGATAAGAAGAGAAGCGGTTCACCACCCCGATCTAGGAAAACGGGGCGGTTACGTCAACCACGAACCTTGCGTACCTCGCACTCTGGCTGGGAGGAAGCGGGATCGGGCTGAACATCCCTGATCTCGCCGGTATCGGTACCCTCGACCAAGGCAAAACATTGGATATTTTCCCCCGCCCCTGAAAAAGGGCGGGCAAACCAATCAACCCGGACGAGGCAACGATTGGTCCCCCGAATCTCCTCGAGGAGCCTTAGGTGTTCAGGCCGGGGATTCAGCATTTCGATGGCCGAGGGGCGGGATGTTACCCCACAAGCGGTCCCCGGCACTACCTGGCCTTTATGGCGGATCACACCGCAGTCGGGAAGGCCGCCAATGATAAACTGAAACGCGGTGCAGCGGTCCTCATAGTCGCGATAGATCTGGTCAATATCGGGTCCGGCGTCTGTCTCCGGGAGGAATCCGCCACCGTCATCTGAGGAGCCAGCCTCGCCACCGCACCGCGCGGCGACCCAAGGAAGAAGCAGGAGTGAAAGGAGTCTCAAGCAGCGTGTCACATCGGTATCTTCGCAAATTCGACGAAAAGGTTGCGGATAAAAAAACTCCCCCTGGAGCCAGCCAGGGGGAGTTCAAGGACGAAGGCAAGGTCTTGTTGACTAGCAGGGACCCCGATTCGGGATATCGCAACAGGCCTCATTCCCGACAGTGGTCCACCGGATCGCCCCGAGTCCGCATGGATTTTCGGGGCGCCTGCAGCAATAGGTCCCCTCTCCCATGCAAAATTCACCGGCTGACACCTGGTAACCGCCCGGACAGGAAAACTCGCCTTGGGGAGGCGCCTCGCCCTGATAGATACAGACCAGCACATCGTTCACGATCTCCATGTGCCCGCCCCGCGGGCACGAGAAATCAGGCCTCTCGAGCGAACAGCTCCACCAAGCCTCGGTGGCGCTCTCACCGACACAGGCATCATTGTTGATCATGTTGAGACGGGTACGACATCCCTCACTCTGTCCTGTGTAGCGGTATCCGGGGGCGCATCGTTTTCGAAGGACCCAAGCTGCGATCCCACCAAAATCGACTTGGGCGGGATTCTGTGCCAATGACGCCGCCCCGAAGTTGGTACGGATCTGCGGTTGGGTCACCTGCGGACGGCCCAGACTCCGCGGCTGCTGCCCGTCCGACCTCCCGATCCAGATGAGAACCGGAAGCGCCACGAGCATTGGTACCAGTATTCGTTTTCTCATAACCTTGCCCTCCTTCATGTTTTTTGCTTGCCCTATCACTCACCACTGATAGATGCAATCGTTATGCCAAATCACGCGCCTCACCAATTCATATAAAGCATTTTATTTCAACAAGTTGCCAAACAACCCCTCAAGTCATCCCCTATCAGAATGATAATTTTATCATTCTGATAGAAAATCAGGAGACCCGGATCCCGTATCTTTTGACTTTCCGGTACATCGTTGCCTGGCCGATCCCGAGCTTCCTGGCGGCCAGAACCACATCCCCGCGACATCGCTCCAACGCCGCCTCGATCGCGTATTGCTCGACAAGGTTCAAGGGGAGGATCTTTTGGTACCCCTGGGCATCCCAGGCCGACACCTCTCTCCCCCCCTTATCCGTTGCAGAGAGGATAAAACGGGGGAGGTGCGACGGTTTCACCCGGACGTCATTTTGCAGGACCACCACCCTTTCAATATTGTTTTCAAGCTCCCGGATGTTCCCCGGCCAGTCGTAGTTGACAAGCGATTCCATCGCCTCAGGGGAAAAACCCTTGAACTCTTTCCGATTCTCCTTGGAATATCTCTCAAGAAAGAACTGGGCGAGCACCGGGATATCCTCCCGACGCTGTCTCAGAGGCGGGATCGTCAGCGGGACGACATTCAGGCGATAATAGAGATCCTCCCGGAAGGCCCCCTTCTCCACCTCATCCTTCAAATTTTTGTTCGTCGCCGCAATGACCCGGATATCGATCTCAATCGTCTCGTTCCCGCCAATACGTATAAAACTCCTCTCCTGCAAGACCCTCAAAAGCTTTACCTGAAGAGAGGGGTCCATCTCACTCACCTCATCGAGGAAGAGGGTCCCGCCATGGGCCCGTTCGCAACTCCCCTGATATTGCCGGTCGGCCCCGGTGTAGGAGCCGCGCTCGTGCCCAAAAAGCTCGTTTTCCAGGAGCTCCTTCGGAATCGCCGCGCAGTTCAGGTCAATAAATTTGTTCTTGAAACGGCTCGAGTGCCGGTGAATCGCACGCGCAACCAGTTCCTTCCCGGTCCCGCTCTCCCCGAGGATCAGGATAGTCGCGTTGCTCTTTGCGATCGTCTGGATCATCTGGAAGATCTCCTGCATCTGCGGCGAGACGCCGACGATGTCGTCAAACTGCGTCTCCCACCCGACCTGCGTCTCCAAAAGGAGCAGCTTCTTTTTCAGCTGGATCGTCTGAGAGGCATGCTGAAGGGAGACCTTCAGCTTTTCCAGATCGGGAGGGGCGGGCAAATAATCAAAGGCGCCGTTCTTCATCGTCGCCACCGCCTGTTCGACCGTCATCTGGCGCGTAATGCAGATCACCGGAACCTCTCCCCCGCCATTCCGTATCTTCTTCAACGCCTCGAGGCCCGCCTGAAACCCCTCCGGACCGAAAAAAAACAGCAGTGAATCGACATTCGGGAGCGGCCGCACCCCGAGGATCTCGGAGGGGGCCCCCTGCCGCACCTCCCAGTTCCCTTTTTCGAGCCAGGCGAGTATTTTTTTGTCCGGTTTGTCCCGAAAACCGACAAGCAATATTTTGCCCATATCAGACGCCTCTTCTTTTTTTGAATTCGCCTACGTTCAAATCACACTTTTTGATGATCTTCTTGAAGTTGCTCCGATCCATGCCAGCCTTGGAGGAGGCGAGCGAGATGTTCCCCCCCGTCTGACGCAACAGATACGAGATATAGGAGCGATTGAAGAGGCGAAGCGCCCGCTCTTTCGCCTGATCGTAAGGGAGACGGGTGATATCCTGCTCCTCCTCTCCAACCGGGGCATAAAAGACCTCCCCCAGGATCTTCGGAGGGAGATCCCGCGCCGTGATCCGGTCGCCTGTCGCAAGGACCACCGCCCGTTCCATCACATTCTCCAGTTCCCTTACGTTCCCCGGCCAGCTGTATTCTGTAAGGGACTGGATGGCATCCAGCGTGATCTCACGGATCTCCTTCCCCATTTTTTGCGTGTACTTCCGCATAAAATAGTAACTCAAAAGCGGCAGATCCTCCCGACGCTCCCGAAGAGGCGGCAGACGAAGGGTAATCACGTTCAGCCGGTAAAAAAGATCCTCGCGAAAACCGCCGCTCCGCGCCAGTTGATAGAGGTCCTTGTTTGTCGCAGAAAGGAGGCGGACGTCCACATGGATCGTGTTTCCTCCCCCGACCCTGCGAAGCTCGCCGTCCTGGAGCACCCGCAGGAGTTTCACCTGCATCGAGGGGGGCAGCTCACCAATTTCATCGAGGAAGATCGTCCCGCCATCCGCCTCCTCGAAGAGACCCTTCTTGTCGCCAACCGCCCCGGTAAAGGCCCCCCGGACATGCCCAAAGAGTTCACTCTCCAGAAGCGTCTCCGGGATCGCCGCGCAGTTGACCACGACAAAAGCCTTCTCCCTCCGAAAACTCTTTTCATGGATCGAGCGGGCGACCATCTCCTTGCCGGTCCCGCTCTCCCCCATGACCAGGACACTGGAATGGCTGAGCGCCACACTCTCGATCAGGGTGTAGACCTCTTGCATGATCCGGCTTTTTCCCACGATCTCCCCGAAGGAGTCGACCTGGGAGTCCTTCTTCTCCAGCTCCCGGATTTTTCGGAGGAGCCCGCTCTTCTCCTGGGCCTTCAGGATGATTGAGGCGACCCGGTCGAAGTCGTCAAACGGTTTGACCAGATAATCGTACGCCCCCATCTTCAGCGACGAAACGGCGGTCTCCACACTCCCGCGCCCGGTGATGATGATTGCCTCGCAATCGAGCCGGTTCTTCTTGATATATTCCAGGACCTGCATGCCGGAACAGCCGGGCAGATTCAGGTCCAGCAACGCCACATCCACCCTGTTGGAACCGAGAAACGACATCGCCTCCAGCCCCCCCTTGGCGACGTTCAGATTCAGGCTGTACTTTTTAGACAGCTTCTCGAAGGCATGGATCAGCGTCTCCTCATCATCGACCAACAACACCTCGGCGGAATCGTCAGGCATTTTCTTCCTCCGTTGACGGGACCTCGAACCCCTTCTTCTTCATCTTCTCGATCAGTGTCGTCCGGTTGAGTTGAAGGAGCTGGGCCGCCCGGTTTTTGTTCCCCCCGCTCTTCTGAAGCGCCTTCCGGATCAGGGTATCCTCAAACTGGCTGATCAGGTCGCGGAACGAAAGCCCCCCCTCCGGGATCGAAACCGCCTCAAAGACCGCCTCGTGCCCCCGGTCCCCAAAGAGGGACGGCACCAGGTCAGTCGCCTCGATCTTTCCGGCCCCCTTCAGGACGACGAGCCGCTCCACCATATTCTCAAGCTCCCGGATATTCCCCGGCCAGTCATAATGGACGAGCCTCTCCAGCGCCTGCGGCGCGAACCCCTCCACCGATTTCTGATTCGCCTCATTCGTCTTCTTCAAAAAATGCTCCAGCAGGAGCGGGATATCCTCCCGCCGATCCCGGAGCGGCGGCAGGGAGATCGGGATCACATTCAGGCGGTAGAACAGGTCTTCCCGAAAGTGCCCATCCCGAACCGCCTGCGCCAGGTCCCGGTTGGTCGCGGTCAGGATACGCACATCGACCTCCCTCGATTTGGTCGATCCGACCGGCTGGATGATCCGGTCCTGAAGAACGCGCAATACCTTGACCTGAAGGTGGGGGCTCATGTCGCCGATTTCGTCCAGGAAGATCGTGCCGCCGTCCGCCTGCTCAAAACGACCGATCCGCGTGCTGACAGCCCCTGTAAACGCCCCCTTCATATGACCGAAGAGCTCGCTCTCCAGAAGCGAATCCGGTATCGCCGCGCAATTCACCGTCACGAGCGGCCGGTCGGAGCGGGGGGAACTGAAATGAACCGCCTTGGCGAGGAGCTCCTTGCCGGTCCCGCTCTCCCCCAGAATCAGGATCGTCGAATCGCTCGCCGCCACGCGCTCGACCAGGCTGAAGACCTCCTGCATCTTGGGCCCCATTCCGATGATGTTCTCCATCCGGAATTTGTCCTTCAACGCCTGCCGGAGCATCTGGTTCTCCTGCTGGAGATGCCGGTGCTCGATCGCCTTGCCGACGAGGGTATTGAGATCATCCAGATCGAACGGCTTTGTCACATAGTGAAAGGCCCCCGCCTTGATCGCCTCAATCGCGGTCGGGATCGTTCCATACCCTGTCATCACGATCGGCACGAGGGAGGGGTAGAGGAGTTTTGCCTGACGGACCACCTCGATCCCCGACATCTTCGGCAGCATCAGATCGACGATCATCAGGTCAAAGACCCTTTTCTTCAAGAGCTCGAGCCCCTCCTCCCCGGTGGAGGTCAAGACCACATCGAACCGGTGTCTTTGGAAAAACTTGTCCAGCGCCCTCCGGAGCGAATCCTCATCCTCAATAATCAGGATCGACTGCCCCACAGATCACCCGCCCCCTTCCTTTTTCAGGCCCGGCAAGACCACCCGAAAGGTCGAGCCCTTTCCATAAACGCTCTCGACCTCCATCCTCCCCCGATGGTCGTTGATAATCGAATCGCATATCGAAAGTCCGAGGCCGGTCCCGCGATGCCCCTTGGTCGTGAAAAAGGGATCAAAGATCCTGGAGAGATCCTCTTCCTTGATACCCTCACCTGAATCCTGAACCTCCACCACGCACTCATTCCGGTCACGCGAGCGACGCGTCCTCACGATCACCTCTCCTCCCTGCCGCGAGGCCTCGGCGGCGTTCTTGATCAGGTTCAGGAAGACCTGCTGGAGCCGGGTTATCTCCCCCACCACCTGGGGAAGGTCGGCGGCATAGTCGGTCTTGATCAGGATGGAGGACTCGCGGAGGCTCAAGCGGAGCATCGGGAGTATCTTTTCTATGATCTCATTCAGGTTCTGCGTCGACAATTCCAGACCGGTCGAGGGGCGTGACAAGGTCAACAGATCGGCGACGATCTTCTTGCACCTCTTGGCCGCCTCCTCGATCTCGTTCAGGTCCTCCTGGGCGGCGCTCTCGGCGGCGAATTCAGACTTCAACAGCTGGGTAAAGGCCAGAATCCCCCCGAGGGGATTGTTGATCTCATGGGCAACCCCGCCCGCCAGCATCCCGACCGCCGCCATCTTCTCGCTCTGCACCAGTTTCTTTTGAAGCTTCCTTTCCTCCGTCACATCCCGATAGTGGTGAACCACCTGAGCCGGCT
>CAYWRF010000024.1:0-16183 GCA_964460495.1 uncultured Pseudomonadota bacterium
GGTGAATCGACCGAAGAGGAGAACCCGTACCGTCTCTCGACCGATGAGGAGCGTGAGATGGATCGCGAGATAGACGACCTCTACGGCCCTCAGGAAGAGATCGATCCGAACGAGGTTTGGGACATCCTGCCGGAGGATATCGCCGGCGAGGCGCGGAGGATAGACGGGGATGCGGGGGGTGTTGACGGCGAGATGGACACCGACCGTACCGCTCAACTTTTTAATGACACCGACAGCGATGCCGGTGGGGAAACGGAAGAATAGGAGGGGTTATGGGAGAGATGACTACTGGCGATGCGATTGGATTGGGACTCGTAGGGGGTATTTTCAACGGTGGCATGAAGGTAGGTGAGTCGGCGATCTGGGCAAGCGCCTACAGGCAGATCGCCGAGACGAACGCCGGTGCGATGCAGGCGATCAATACCCAGAACACCGAGATGTACAAGAATATCGTCGACCGGCAGGAGCAGGGGGCGACCGACCGGACACGCTGGCAGGTGATGGGGCTGATCCTCTCCGCCTATGCCGGTTACAACGCCTCCCTCCAGCAGGCGAAGTTTGCCGACTCGGCCGACCGCCGGCTCCGGTTCAACGAGAGGCTCCAGCTCCGGAATGAGAACCGATGGCTCACGACGCAACAGAATGCGACGATCCATGCGATTGACACCGCCGCGAACCTCGAGCACCAGCGGATGAATCAGGAGTTCCAGCTCCGGATGGCGGAGATGCAGAGGCCGGTTCAGGTGACGGAGGAAGTGGTTGTGAATCCGGATCAGTGGATCATCAGGCAGGGGGTTTAATATGAGGGAGCTGATGTCCTTTGCCGTCGCCTCTGCGGTCCCGCAGGCCTTCTTTCAGGGGTGGTCTGCCCACATCCAGGCGGGTGCGACACGGTCAATTGCGAACACGTATACCACCGCCTCGATCAGCATGGCGAATACCCGGAGGGATGCCACAATTTATATGGCGAACAGCCGCGCCTCATCGATAACCGAACAGGCGCGCCTCCGTTCCTACGGGATCCTTGCCGCCGCCAATGTCCAGTATCTCCAGCAGAGGAACCAGATGAGGTTTGACGAGAGGGCGGAGGGGAGGACCCAGCTCAACTGGAGGCTCCAGGTCGGGAACGACCTCAAGGCGATGACCGTCATGGCAAGCGCCGAGCTCCACGCCAACCAGGCCGCTTCAGTCAACCGAAAGCTCGCCATCATGTACGAAGGCGCCGCACAAAAGGCGGAACAGGCCCAGTCTTAATCTTGACTTCAAACAAAAAAATAGGTCCTATAGGTCTTATAGGACCTATATGACCTATAATAAAAGCAAGAACCCAATGGAAGAGATCTGGGACCAAGTGGCCCAGACCGACAAGGATGGCCAGAAGTACATTCGGTACAAGGGCCAGTACGACCTGATCTTCCTCTACGCAAACGGCTTTGTTGATTTCAGGAAATTTCCGCTGGAAGAATGGATCGGGGCCTTTGCCGACAGCCGCGAACCGGATGAGTCGTACAAGGTCACCCGGGATCAGTGGATGGCAAAGGCCCGGTTCCGGTACTCGGGGCCGGTTGGAGACCCGTTTGATCCGCAGACCCTGAAGGAACGGGAGTTCTCCGAGGACGAGTTCCGCGATATCTTCAAACAGTTCATCTGCCCCGCCACCTGGATCCCGGAGGGAAGCATCCCACAGATCCTCGATTACTACCGAAAAAAAGGGAGGCTTGTTGGCGGCAAGATCAAAATGGATCCGGAGCTCAAAAAGGACTTTCAGGAGGTCTTGGAAAAACTCCCCTCCCCTTTGAGGGTTTTGCAACTGGACGTCGCCAACATCCGTTATCGAAAAGGGTTCCCGATGCCGGCGACGACCCCTGCCACCGGATATGTTGCGGGGCAAGACGCCCAAAAGACAGCGGCCGCCCGCCTGAAACAGTTGACCGAGCCCGCTCAGGGACAACCGGCAGCGACAGGCGGGGAAACGGTCTCCCTGAAGGATCTCAAGAAAAAGAAGAAGACGCAGGGTCCTGCGTAGAGGCAGAAGAGGATCGGACATCTTCCAGCTCCCGCTCCAGTTCGCGGATCTTCTTTTCCCGCGAACGGATCGCCGCATTCTTGAAGAGCGCCGGGACAAGCTGCAAGATCGGCAGAAAGACCATCCCGAGGCAGAAGGCGACTATGATCAGAAATCCCAGGGGAACCGGGCTCGACTCCAGCGCCGGCAGATAAGGGATCGAGAACCGGAAGGCGACCGGGTAATTGAAAGAGGGGCCTCCTATATTGCTGTAGAAGAAATTCAGGATCACAAAGGCGACAAAGGCGATCAGAAGCGAGATCACGATCTTTTTCATGATTCCCATCCTTTCTTGAGTCTTGTGAATGTCCTTGCCAGATGCTCCACGAGAAAGCGCGTCTCCCCCAACACCGGCATGAAGTTGGTGTCGGACCGCCAGCGGGGGACGACATGCATATGGAGGTGACCGGGGATCCCCGCCCCCGCCTCCTTCCCGATATTCATGCCGATATTGAAGGCATCAGGCCGATAGGTTTTTTTCAAAACAGAGACCGAGCGCCGGACCAACGCCATCATCTCAGACAACTCTTGTTCCTCCAGTTTCTCAAAATCCCTGAGGTGCCTGTGGGGGACCACCATCAGGTGGCCGTTATTATAAGGAAATTTGTTCAGGACGACATAGTTTTTTTTGCCCCGGTAGAGGACCAACCGACACATCCCCTTTCCCCTCACACTCCGTCGGCAAAAGACACAACCCCGCGGCTTCTGCCTTGCGTTGACAAGATACTCCATCCTCCAGGGGGCCCAACCGAATTTCATCGGATATCAAAGTGACAAGTCATGTCGACGATGTCAATCCTCTATATTCTCAATGCCTTTTTGACCTTGCCCAGATCCGCCGGGACAGAAATAGGCGCGGCGGAGACCGCCACCGCGCGGTCAGGATCCTTCAGCCCATGCCCGGTCAAGGTGCAGACAATCCTGTCCCCCGGCTTGAAGGTACCCGCATATTTGATCAGGCCAGCGACCCCGGCCGCCGAGGCCGGCTCGCAAAAGTACCCTGTCAGTCTTGCAATCATCTGATACGCCTTGAGGATCTCCCGGTCGGTCACCTTGTCGATCAACCCGCCTGACTCCTCGCGCGCCTCAAGCGCCCCCTGCCAGGAGGCGGGGTTCCCGATCTGGATCGCCGAGGCAACCGTCTTCGGGTTTTTCACCGGACGCCCGAGCACGATTGGGGCGGCGCCGGCGGCTTGGAATCCGAACATCTTGGGTCCGGTCTGACAAAATTCTTTATACCCCCTCCATGTCGCGGTGATATTCCCTGCGTTCCCGACCGGCAGGAGATGATGGGTTGGAGGTTGCCCCAACTGTTCACAGATCTCAAATGCCACTGTCTTCTGCCCCTCGAGACGATACGGGTTGACCGAATTGACCAACGCCGCCCTCCCCTCCTGGGCCAGCGCCTTCACAATCTCGAGCGCCTCGTCAAATCCCCCCTGCACCGCAACGACACGGGCCCCGTAGATAAGGGCCTGGGCGAGCTTTCCCCGCGCGATCTTCCCCTTCGGGATCACAACATACGCCCCCATGCCGGCCCGGGCGGCGTAGGCGGCGGCCGAGGCGGAGGTGTTGCCGGTCGAGGCGCAAATGACCGCCTGGTACCCCTCCTCCCGCGCCTTGGAGACCGCATAGGTCATCCCGCGATCCTTGAACGAACCGGTCGGGTTGAGCCCCTCAAGTTTCAGGAAGAGTTTTGGGCAACGCCCTTCACCGAAGATCGCCTCGGAGAGACGAGGCGCCTCGAGAAGCGGGGTGTTTCCTTCTTCAAGGGTTACGATGTGCCGGGGATCGACAGGGAGAAACCGGTGGTATCTTGCGATCACACCCGCCATGTCACAACCGCTCCACGCGGATTGCCAGGGTCCTGTCGAGGACAGACTCGAACCGATCGATCTCCTCAATCGCCTTTCGGACATTCCTCTCGCGCGCCGCGTGGACCATCACGAGTATCGGGACCTTGGCATCAACGCTCTGCTCATACTGGTGGACCGAAGAGATGCTGATCTCATGAGACCCAAGCGAACTCGCGATCTGCGCGAGGACCCCGGGGCGATCGACCACGGAAAACCGGAGGTAATACTCCGTCACGAGGTCGTCTGGCGGGAGATAGCGGGCCTCGACCGGCCGGATCCGCCAAGACTCCTTCTCGACGCGCGAGACCGCCACAATGTCGGAGACAACCGCGGAGGCGGTCGGCATCATCCCGGCCCCCTGTCCGTAAAACATCGCCGGGCCCACCGCATCCCCTTTCAGGAAGATCGCGTTGAAAATGCCCCCCACATCGGCCAGAGGGTGGGATTTCGGAATAAAGGTTGGATGGACCCTGGCCTCAACCGCGTCACCTCTCACCTTGTAGATCGCGAGGAGCTTGATCACAAACCCCATCCTCTTTGCCGATTCGACATCAAACGGAGTAATTTTCTGGATCCCCTCGACGGTAATTTTCTTGAGTTCCGGGGCCCGGCCGGAGGCGAGTGCGATCAGGATCGCGAGCTTCTGTGCCGCGTCGTCGCCATCGATATCCATCCGCGAATCGCTCTCCGCGTACCCCTTCCCCTGCGCCTCGCGAAGCGCCTCTTCAAAACCGATCCCCCTTTCCGTCATCCCGGAGAGGATGTAGTTGGAGGTCCCGTTCACAATCCCGTAGATCTCCTCGATCCGGTTCCCGACAAACCCCTCCCGGATCGCCCTGAGGATCGGGATCCCCCCGGCAACGGAGGCCTCAAAACCGATCGGGATCTCCCTCTCGGAGGCGAGCCTGAAAATCTCTCCCCCCCGTTCGGCAAGGAGCCTCTTGTTGGCGGTGACGATCTTTTTCCCCTGTTCCAGCGCCTTCGTCAGATAGGAGATGGCCGGTGAAACACCCCCCATCAGCTCGACGACAATATCGATCTCGGGATCGGCAAGAATCTCCGCCGCGTTTGTCGTCAAAAGGGTCGCCGGCGGATCACAAGGCCGCCTCTTTGCGAGATCACGGACAAGGATCTTCCTCAACTCAAACCGGCAACCGGTCCTCTCTTCCAGAAGGGACTGCCGCTCCGTGAGGATCTTCCAGACCCCCGAACCGACCGTCCCGCAACCCAACATCCCAATCTTAATCGTCTTCATGTAATACCTTCTTGATACCGTTAACCGCCTGCCGGATCCGCTTCTCGTTTTCGACCAGTGCGAACCGGACATACCCTTCACCACACTCCCCAAACCCGAGTCCAGGGGAAACGGCGACGTTCCCCTCCTTCAAGAGGAGTTTTGAAAACTCGACCGATCCGATCGACCGGAATTTTTCCGGGATCCTTCCCCAGACAAACATCGTCGCCTTGGGCGGTTCGATCCCCCATCCGATCCTCTGCAGACCGGAGACGAGAAGATCCCGCCGCCGGCGATAGGTTTCACATATCTCTTTCACACACCCCTGCGGCCCGTCGAGCGCCACCGTTGCCGCAATCTGAATCGGGGCAAACATCCCGTAGTCGAGGTAGCTCTTGAGCCGTGTCAACGCAGCAACCATGACGCGATTCCCGACGACAAATCCGATCCGCCAGCCCGGCATGCTGAACCCCTTGGAGAGGGAATAGATCTCGACCGCCACCTCCTTCGCGCCGGGGACCTCGAGGATCGAGGGGGCCTTGTAGCCGTCAAAGACGAGATCGGCATAGGCGAGATCGTGGATCACCAGAAAACCGAATTCATGGGCAATCCGGACAATCTCCTCAAAAAATGGGGGCTCGATCACCTCGGTCGTCGGATTGGAGGGGAAAGAGACAACCAGGGCCTTGACCCTCTTTCCCAATCGGCGGCAGGTCTCCCGGACCGTTGTCAGGAAATCAGCCCCGGCCGGGATCCCGACCGACTCGGCACCAGCTATCACCGCGGCATACCGATGGATCGGATACGTAGGATCCGGCACGAGAACCAGATCCCCCGGCATCGTGATCGCGAGGATCAGGTGGGAAAGCCCCTCCTTCGCCCCCATCGTCGCGATCGCCTCGGTGTCCGGATCGAGATCGACGCCGTAATGCCTCTTGTACCACTTGCAGATCGCCATCCTCAACTTGGGGATCCCGCGGGAGACGGAGTAACGATGGTTCTTCGGCTTCCCGGCCGCCTCCTTCAGTTTTTCGACGATGTGGGCCGGAGTCGGGAGGTCCGGATTCCCCATCCCCAGATTGATGATATCCTCCCCCCGCCGACGCGCCTCGATCATCATCTGGGTTACAACACCCAGAATGTAGGGAGGCAGTCTCTTGATTCGTTCAAATTCCATAATAGCGATCAGCAATCAGCTGTCAGCATTCAGCAATCAACCCTTAGCTGACTGCTGATAGCTGAAAGCTCTTCTGCTTGATACGAACTCCTCACATACGGCCCCGAGGCGACCCCTTTGAATCCGATCGACTCGGCAACCTCTCTCCACTCCTCAAAGACCTCCGGGCGGATATACTCCACGACCGGCAGATTCCTTGGCGTCGGCCGGAGGTACTGGCCGATCGTCAGGAGCTCGCACCCAGCCCCCCTCAAATCCCCAAGCGTCTCCAGGACCTCCCCTTTCCCTTCCCCGAATCCAAGCATCAGACCGGACTTTGTTGTCATCCGTGGGGCAAGCGATTTGATCCTCCTTAAAAGATCAAGGGAGCGCTCATACGAGGCCTTGTGTCGAACCGTGGGGGTCAGCCTCCGAACCGTCTCAATATTATGGTTGAAAACATCCGGGCCGGCAGAGACGACCGCTTCGATCGCATCAGGGCTCCCCTGGAAATCGGAGGTCAGGACCTCGACGATCACATGCGGGGTTCGATCGCGAATCGCCCCGATGACTGCGGCAACGTGTGAGGCGCCGCCATCCTCCAGATCATCGCGGGCAACCATTGTGATCACGACATGCCGGAGGTTCATCTTCTCCACCATGACCGCTGCCTTTTCCGGCTCCCCCGGATCGGTCGCACCGGTCTTGCCCGATTTGACGGAGCAGAACCCGCAATGCCGCGTGCAGGTCTTGCCAAGGATCATCAGCGTGGCGGTCCCGCGAGACCAACATTCCCCGATATTCGGACAGCGCGCCTCCTCGCAGACGGTATGGAGATCAAGTCCCCGGAGATTCGACCTCATCCGATGGAGCGCCCCCAAAGGGCCGACCCGCTTGTTCAACCAGGAGGGGAGACGGAGTGCTTGATCCATTGATCGGCTTATGGCACGAGAAGGGTCATGTTTTCAAGCATAGAGGGCTTTTTCCATCAATTGATTGACTACGCCGGCCTCTTCCCGCCTGCGGCGCTCCCGATGAAGGAGTCGTTTGAGAATTACATCCGATACCAGCATGACCCCTCCGCCTGGATCCTGGGGCGGTTTCTCTGTCCGGCAACCCGAATCGATGAACTGACACCCTTTGCGGAATCGCTCAAGGTCGAGAGGCCTCCTTTTTCAATGATCTGCCGCGGCGGCGCCCCCTCGGAGTTCCTGGCCCATCTCTCTCAGGACCTGCAGAAAATCGGCGGGCAAGGATTGATCGTCGAAAACCTTGAGATGCGCCTCTCGGCGGATTTTTTTGAGGAGCCCAAGGACCTCCTTAAAGAGGCGGAGGTTCTGGTGAGCGATGCTGGACTCGGGGAGGTGTCGCTCTTCTATGAGATCCCGTTCGGCGAGGAGTGGAAAACAACGATGCCGGTGGTGATCGACCGCCTGACCGACCACCACCGCGGCGTCAAGGGGAGGGAGATCGGATTCAAGCTCCGTTGCGGTGGCACCGAACGTTCGCATTACCCCACATCCGAACAGGTCGCCTGGGCACTCCAGGCCTGCTCGGACAGGAACCTCCGGTTCAAGGCGACGGCGGGGCTTCATCACCCCTTCAGACACCTTGATCAGGGGCTGCAGGCGGAGTCCCAGGGGTTCGTGAACCTCTTCGGGGCCGGGGTCCTCGCCCGGACCCATCATTTGCGGGCGGAGGAGATCCTGGAAATCCTTGAGTCACGGGAGGAGGATGATTTCGAATTCGAGGAAGACTCCTTTACATTCGGCGACTGGGATGCCTCAACCGAGGAGATCGTCTCGGCCCGGAAAAAATTCGCGGTCTCGTACGGGAGCTGCAGCTTTGAGGAACCGGTCGCATCCCTTAAAAAATTGGGATGGATTTAAATGACAACTAAAAGCCACCTTTGAGTCGAGGGAGATACCGCTCTCCCTCGAGCTCCCATCTGTTTGTGCCCCCGACAGGAATCGGACCTGTATTTGAGGTTTAGGAAACCTCCGTTCTATCCATTGAACTACGGGGGCAATGGTTGGAGTTTATTATCAGAACGGTTGCCAGAGTGCAACAAACACCCCTTGGCCACGATCGACCCCCTGGGTGGCCAGGTCGACGACAGCCCCGACCTGGAGAAAGAGGTCTTTTCGAATCCCAAACGCCGCCGCAGGACCTCCGTACAGACGCCGCGAGCTTGTCAGGGAGGCTCCCGCCTCATTTTCACTCCCGGCGATTGAACCGATCGAGAAGCCGTAATTCAGACCGAGATGGAGGCGCGGATCCACCTTATACCCAACCGCCCCATTCAGGAGCCCCAACGAAAGACCCCCTCGCTCCTCGGTCCGGTAATCCCTGAAACCATACGAGATCGACACCGGCACAAGAGATACGAGCCAATTCCCCGACTTCAAAAACATCTCCTCAAAGGCGGTGGTCGAAAAGGCGTTCCCCCCGATCCGAAGACCGTTGGTCTCTGTCGCGGTCGGAAAACCAACGACGACCCCGTGATCGAGCCAGACAGTTGCCGACTCATCCTCCTTGAGACGCCTGAAATAATGGACCAGGGAACTCACCGTGCCGAGACCGGCCACCGACTGACGCGAATCGGTCCCCAGTTCGGTCCGGAAGCCGACCGGAACATGGACCAAAAATAGAAACTGATCCCTTTGTGAATCACCGGTAAACGCCTCGGTGAAGAGTTGGGGCTCCAGGGCCAGTTCAGCGTCATGCGCCCTGGGACCCTCTTGATAGAAGTAGCTTGAGTAATACTTCATGCAGAAGGTGCCAGTAGGGCCCGGCCCTCCGTTGCCGAGGAACTCCGGGTTGAATCCGGTTTGGGCGGAGGCGGTTGCTCCGGAAAGAGTTAGCACGATGAGAAGGAGAGTGAGGAAAGATGGATGCTTCATAATGAGAACTTTTCGCCAGAAAAGTCGTTGTGCCCCGAGCAGGAATCGAACCTGCATCTCGAGCTTCGGAGGCTCGCATACTATCCATTGTACTATCGGGGCGAAATTTTGTGCATGCAAAATTTTCCCTCTATCAACAATCAACTATCAACTAATTCGTTGATCGTTGATGGTCGATAGTTGATGGAGGTATTAATACTGAATCAACGAAAAAATTTCCCTCCCCTTCAACTTCTCTCGCCCCTTTAAAAATCCCAGTTCAATCACAAACGCACACTCCACAATCACCCCGCCCATTTTTTCGACAAGCTGGCAGGTCGCCGCGGCGGTCCCGCCGGTGGCGAGCACGTCATCGACCACCAGGATCCGGCTCCCCTTGTGTAGCGCATCGGCGTGGATCTCGATCGTCTCCTGTCCATATTCCAGCGTATACTCGACAGAGGCGGTCTTGTACGGGAGCTTCCCCTTCTTCCGGACCGGGACGAACCCGCAATCGATCCGGTAGGCGAGGGCCGACCCGAAGATAAAACCGCGAGACTCGATCGCCACGACATGATCGATCGACTTCCCCGAATACCGCCGCGCCAGTGTGTCGATCACCCTCTGAAAACTCAGGACATCCTGCAAGAGCGGGGTGATGTCCTTGAAGACAATCCCCTTTTTCGGAAAGTCCGCCACATCCCGTATCTTCTGCTTCAGATCTTCCATCATAAACCCTCCTTGAGTCCACTCCTTCTCATAATCCGCCTGCTTCGCCAACCCTTTTTTGCAGCCCGTAGTTTAGGGTGATCGGGGAAGGAAGAAAAGTGGATTCCGGGGTCTACTCCCCTCCCTCACCTCAAAATGAAGGTGAGGCCCGCTTGCCCGCCCCGTGCTCCCGACCCGAGCAACCACCTCCCCCTTCTTGATCCCAACCCCCTTCTTGACCAGGTTCACCGCATTATGGGCATAGACAGTAAAGAAATTTCCGGGATGTTTTAAGAGGACCAGGTTTCCGTAACCGCTCAATCTCCTGGAATAAACCACCTCCCCGTCCGCTGCGGCATGGACCGGGGTCCCCCGCTCGGCACGGATATCGATCCCGTCATGCCGCCGGCCGTTTCTCACACCATAGGCGGAGCTCAACTCCCCCCGAACCGGCCAGCTAAAACGACCATGGTCGACCTGGATCTTGTCCGATTGAGCCCTCCCCTCTCTCGATGACCGGCCCTCCCCTGAGCCGCGTCGAAGGGCCACCCGTCCCCTCCTCTTTGGATGAAAGCGACCTGCCTTGACACCCGGAATAAAGAGAGAATCCCCCGGCCTGATCTCACCCTCTTTCTCAATATTGTTGATCTCCGCCAGCTCCTGGAGAGGGACGCCATACTGCCTTGAGAGGAGGCTCAGGGTCTCCCCCCTCTGGAGGCGGTGATAGACGCCACGCGCCGTGTAGATGTTTGCGCATCCGATTCCTAAAACCAGAAGGGATAGCAATATTTTTTTTGAAATCATTCGGACCAGCCAAACGTCCCAATCAGTTTTACAAAACGGCAGCCACCCACACGCTCTGTCATGAACTCCCTCCCGTGACGCGTCACACAGAGAAGCTCCTGCTCCTCCTCATGACCGACCGGCACCACCAGCCTCCCCCCATCCGCTAGTTGGTCCCTATAAGAAGGGGGGATCTCCTTCGCAAAGGCGGCGACCAGGATCGCATCAAACGGCGCCGCCTCCGGCCAGCCGACCGTCCCGTCCCCCACCCGGAGTTCAATGTTGACATAGCCCAGGCGATAGAGGGTCCGCCGCGCCCGGTTGGAGAGCTCCTTGACCCGCTCGATCGAATAAACCTTTTTGGAGAGCTCGCAGAGGATCGCGGTCTGATAACCGGAACCGGTCCCGACCTCCAGGACCCTTTCACCCCCCGTAAGATGGAGCCTCTCCGTCATGAGGCCCACCATATAGGGTTGGGAGATGGTCTGTTTGAAACCGATCGGGAGGGGGCGGTCTTCATACGCCTGGCTTGCCATCCCGCGTTCCACAAACTCGTGCCGCGGGATCCGACCGACCGCCTCCAGAACGCGGCTATCGGCCACGCCGCGGGCGACCAGCTGTTCCGCCACCATCTGCTTTCTCGCTACGGCAAGGTCCAAGAATCAGTCCCTCTCAGGAATGAATGATTCGTCAGGTCTATGATCAGGGGGGTCACCGAAACCTTTTTATCGAGGATCGCATTGCAATCAGACCGGGCCTCCCTCTCCAGCCCCTTTTCATCACCGCCGATCCAGAAATAATCCCTCCCCCGCGGATCCCTCTTCTTGATGATCACCTCGCCATAGTTTCTTTTTCCCAAACGGGTCATCTCAACACCACAGACCCGGCGCACATTCGGGATGTTCACGTTAAAGACGGCGCCATCCGGAACCCCCCCGTTCAGGATCCATCGGGAAAGGCGCCGCGCATAGAGACTCGCGACCGGCCAAAGAGGCCTCCGGTCCTGCCAGAGGACGAGAGAGAAGGCGACCGACCGGATCCCCATCAGCGCACCCTCCAGCGCCGCAGAGACGGTGCCGGAATAATGGACATCATCGCCGAGGTTCGGGCCATGGTTGATCCCGGAGACGACCAGATCCGGCCTCCTCTTCAGGATCTCGTGGACGGCGAGGAGGATGCAGTCGGTCGGTGTCCCATCGACAGAATAGAGGTGGGGGGATTGCCGCCGAATCCGGAGCGGGCGGTGGAGGGTCAGTGAATGACTCGTGGCGCTCTGCTCCCCCTCCGGCGCCACTACGACGACCTGGCCGACCGTCGAGAGGGCCTTTGCCGCGACCTGGATTCCCTCGGCACGAAAGCCGTCGTCATTCGAGATCAGGATTAAGGGGCGACGCATCGTTTGAGAAAAACATGAATCTTCCGAAAATTCAAATTTGTTTTGACCCGCACCTTTTCAACCGCTAATCCCTTGCAGATGCAGGAGCTGATTGAGGCGACAAACCTTGTGAAAAGATACGGCCCTGTCCTCGCCGTCGATCACATCTCGTTTCATGTGAGGAAGGGTGAGTGCCTCGGATTTCTGGGACCGAACGGGGCCGGCAAGACGACAACGCTCCGGATGCTCCGGGGATACGCCCCGCCAACCGAGGGATCGCTGCAGGTCTTCGGGCTCTCACTGGAGAAGGCGCCGCGCGAGATCAAGCGGCGGATGGGGGTCGTCCCGCAGGAGAACAGCCTCGACCCGGAGTTGACCGTCCTCCAGAACCTGCTCGTCTATGCGCGCTATTTCGATCTGCCAAAGAAAGAGGCGAGGAGTCGCGCGGAGGAGCTTTTGAATTTCTTTCACCTCAAGGAGAAGGCGAACGGGGAACCGGACCGCCTCTCGGGAGGGATGGTCCGGCGCCTGCTGATCGCAAGAGCCCTTATAAACCGACCCGAGGTCTTGAGTCTTGACGAGCCGACGACCGGTCTTGATCCCCAGGCGCGACACCTGATGTGGGACCGTTTGAAGGAGTTGAGACGCCAGGGGGTCACGACGGTCCTGACGACACATTATATGGAGGAGGCGGCCGAGCTCTGCGACAGGATCCTGGTGATGGATTTGGGAAAGATCATTGAGGAGGGAACCCCGAAGGCGCTTGTGGCAAAACATGCCGCGCAGAATCTGGAGGAGGTCTTTTTGAAGCTGACGGGGAAGATGTTGAGGGATTAGCAATCAGCGGTCAGCTGTCAGCGATCAGCCAATAGCTGAATGCTGAGTGCTGAATGCTGAGCGCCTTTAACAGATACGCCCTCAAGGTCTGGTACAGGGACTCCCTCGTCTGGAGCCGGTACTGGTGGACGAGCCTTGTCGGGGCGATCGGGGAACCGGTCCTCTATTTTCTCGCGATCGGTTACGGTCTCGGATCGTTTATCGAATCGATCGAGGGGATGTCGTACATCCAGTTCCTTGCCCCGGCGCTGATCTGCTCCGCCGTCATGCACAGCGCCTCGTTTGAAACAACCTACAGCTCGTTTACCCGGATGGAGCGCCAAAAAACCTTTCATTCGATCGCCTCGACCCCGGTCTCGATCCCGGAGGTGGTGGCGGGGGAGATCCTCTGGGGGGCGACCAAAAGCCTTCTCCCCGGCTCGATGATGTTCCTGGCGGTGGTTGTATTGGGTCTTGTGCCCGGCTGGTCGGCCCTCTGGCTGATTCCGGTCTTGTGCCTGACGGCGCTCCCCTTCTCGGCACTCGGGATGCTCGCCACCTCTTACGCGAAGGACTACGACTTCTTCACCTATTACTTCACGCTCTTTCTCGAACCGATGTTCCTCTTCTCCGGGACCTTCTTCCCACTCTCCTCACTCCCTGATCCGGTCCAAAAGGTTGCCTGGCTCCTGCCTCTCTACCACCCGGTGGCACTCGCACGGAGGTTCTTTTACGGATACGGGGAGGTCTCGATCCTGCTGAGCCTCGCCTGGCTCCTGATCCTGACACTCCTGATCTCCTGGTGGGCCTTGAGAAAGATGACGAAGAGGTTGACGGTCTAACCAGGCCCGAAGGGCCGTTGAGGGGGGGACCCGATCCGGCTTGGCCGGTCGGGGGGGCGACGTGAGCCCCTATAAACCGATTGACACTGTGTAAGATAATGTGTGAGACTATGTGTATGCCTACCAATCTTGCCATCGATGATCGGCTTCTTGAACAGGCCCTCAAAATAGGAGGTCACCCCACAAAAAGGGAGACTGTCAACGAGGCCCTGAAAGAGTACATCCGCCGGAGAAAGCAGAAGAAAATACTGGATCTCTTTGGTCAGATCCCCTGGGACCCTCATTACGATTATAAGAAGGGTCGAAGCCGTTGAGGGTGCTCGTGGATACCTCCGTATGGTCTCTTGCCCTCCGACGGGAGCCGCCGTCAGACCACCCGAAGGTCGAACTTTTGAGACGGTTGATAGAATCGGGAGAGGATCTCCTGATGCTGGGTATCATCCTGACCGAGGTATTGCAGGGGGTACGTGACAAGAACCGGTTTGACAAGCTGAAGGAGGCCCTGGCCCCTTTTCCACTGATCGAACCCGAGAGGCAGGATTATGTCCATGCCGCAGAGATTCGAAACCGGTGCCAGGAAAAAGGGATCCAGGCCTCCACGATTGATTTTCTGATCGCGAGCTACGCCTCCCGCCGTCAAATGCCGCTGCTGTCGACGGATCTGGATTTTGACCGAATCGCGACCGTGGTCCCGCTCAAGTTGGAGTTCTAAGGTCTGATTCTGCAAAAAAATCTTGATAATCTGTCACTTCCCGGTAGACTGCCGCGGGGTCTTTAAAAAGGGGGAAAACATGCAAGCAACCGATATCCTGCAGTCGATCTTCCGATGGATCCACGTCGTCGCCGGCGTGATCTGGATCGGTCATCTCTACTTCTTCAACTGGGTCAATGGCCCGTTTGCCGCCACGATGGACGGCGCCACCAAAAAACTGGTGGTCCCGCAACTGATGCCGCGCGCCCTCTTCTGGTTCCGCTGGGGCGCCGCCTGGACATGGGTCACCGGGGTCCTCCTTCTGATGCTCGTCTTCTATCACGGCGGTCTCCTCTTTGAAGATTCGATGGGTGGCTGGGGACTCCCCGCCTTTGTGATGATCGCGGTCGTCTTCCTCGCCCCGTTCCTCTATGACCTCTTCGTCAAGACGGTCGGGAAAAAAGGGCCAAAGGTTGTGGCGGTGGTCGGTTTCATCATCATCTGCGGGATCGTCTGTCTCATGAACGACTGGGCCGGTTTCGGCTATCGCGGGACCCTGATCCATGCCGGGGCGATGTTCGGGACGATCATGGCGTTCAACGTCTGGTTCCGGATCTGGCCGGCGCAGCAGAAGATCATCACTGCGGTGAAAAACGGCGAGGCACCCGATGCCGCCCTCGTGGCAATGGCGGGACTCCGTTCACGACAAAACACCTATCTCTCCGTACCGCTCCTCTGGACGATGCTCGACCAGCACTCGACCTGGGCCTCCGGCACCAAACTCTGGCTCTTCGCCTTGATCATCATCTCGTGGTGTGGGGTCAATCACCTCTACAAGAAGGCGGGAAAGGTCAGCGGGTTTTAGAACGTCGGCTCGCGGTTCTTGTCCCGAAGTTTGTTGCCCTCAACAAACGGGTACCAGAAGGACTCGTTGAATTGCCGGATCGCCGCGACTGGATCGAGATCCCCACTCCGTAATTCTGCAAGGTGCCGATCATAGGTTTTTGCGACCCTCCTGGCATAATCGAAATAGCCGCAGATATCAAACCAGACCTTGAGCCAAATTGCACCACTCCCCCACCTGCCCCCACCAGCAAGCCCCTCCTCCCTGACACGGACGCGTCTTTCCCCCTTATCCACCGCCCACTTCCACTGTATCTCTCTCAGACGATCAACATCGAGACAATCGTACCAGTGTCCCCCTTCCGTCCGGTATCGACCACCAGCTTTGTCGGAAAACCGCGCAGTCTCGAGGTCACAGATCTCGGCCGCGAACGAGGCATTGCCGGAATGGAGTTGAGGAAACCTGCCATTGGCCAGCCCGTGATCGACCTTCAGAAACTCGAGCACTGCGAAATCGATCCCAAGCACCTCAGCATGCCATTCAAAGAATTCCCGATCGGTCATCCGCCGACCAATCTCCTGTTCAATCTTTGCCTTCACATGCCTGATCAGGCGTCTGGAACGGACAAGGTTGGGGCCCAATTCCCACAACCGGAGCCTTTCCCGGCTGAGTTCCGCGATCCGGGCAGTCCCATCCGAACCTTTTTGACCTTTCGTCCTTTTGTTCGTCGTATCAAGGAGGGCAACAGCAAGCGGTACCCGGAGCCCCAACGGGCCACCGACACGGTGCAGGTAATTCGAAAAGTAGAGCCGATCCATCCCGTCATCCAGTGTCGACAGTCCATCCCGCGTCTCACCGACAATCCGGGCCGGTGTCGTCCTGCCGACGCCGATAAGACTCACGCTATGCCAGTCGGTCCCAGCCACCCGCA
>CAYWRF010000025.1:0-15904 GCA_964460495.1 uncultured Pseudomonadota bacterium
AGCCGCTCATGATGATCCCGATCGCAACGATCGACCTGACCGCGATGATGTAAAAGATCCCGACATTGAGATCGGCAATAATCAGCCGGCTCGAAAACGGGATTGAGACAAAGGCCAGGAACATCCCGACAAAAACGAGATAGGGGGCGAGGCGGAAGAGGATCGGATCGGCCGCCGCCGGGATGATGTCCTCCTTAAGGAGCGACTTGATCCCGTCCGCCAGCCACTGGAGAAAACCCTGGGGCCCGACCCGGTTCGGTCCGACACGATCCATCATCCGGGCCGCGATCCGCCGTTCCACCCAGGAAACAATCCCGGCAAACGGGGCGACAAAGAGCATCAGCATCAGCAACGCAAACACGAGCTGGATGCCGGCATAAAGGTAGTCGCGCGGCAGAGAAGCTGGATAAGGAACCTTTGTGATCAGCCAGTCGGCGAATTGTTGCATAGGGATTACCTGTCTATTTCTGGAGCGACGATATCCAAACTCGCAATAAACGCAATCAGATCGGCGATCATCAGCCCCCGGCTGATCTTTTCCACAATGCTCATCGCGTTGAAAGAGCCGGCCCTGAATTTCACGCGGTACGGCTTGTCGGTCCCGTCACTGACAAGATAGCAGCCGAGATCCCCTCGCGTGCTCTCGGTCCGGACATAAACCTCCCCCTTGGGAGGACGGATCTTTTTCGGCACCTTCACCTGCGCCTCCCCTTCGCTCGGGATCTTCTCAAAACACTGACGTAGGATCCGGCAGGACTGTCCCATTTCATCGATCCGGACCTTGTAGCGGTCAAAACAGTCGCCGACGGCCCCCGCCTGACCGGTCCCGACCGGGACCTCAAAATTGAACTCCGGATAGACCGAATACGGAAGATCCTTTCGGAGGTCCCACCGGATGCCGGAACCGCGCAGATTGGGGCCGACCAGGTTGTAGTTGATCGCATCCTCCCGCGAGACGATCCCGATCCCTCCCAGCCGGTGGATCAGGATCTTGTTGTCGGTCAGCAGCCGGTTGAACTCATCGACCATCGGCTCAAACTGGTCCAGGAACGCCTGCACCTTATCGACCCATCCGGGGGGCATATCGTAGATCACGCCGCCGACGCGCGCGTAGTTGTAAGTGAGCCGCTGACCGCACAGCTCCTCGATCAGGTCATTCACCTTCTCCCTCTCCCGAAGCGAATGGACAAAAGGGGTGTAGGCCCCGACATCCATCCCGAGCGCCCCGACCGCCAGCATGTGTGAGATGATCCGGTTCAGCTCCATCGCGATCACGCGCAAGAATTCGGCCCGCCGCGAGATCTGGATCCCGGCGAGCCTCTCCACCGCCATCGCGTAGGTCACATTGCAGTTCATTGCGGCCAGGTAATCGACCCGGTCGGTCCAGGGCATGAAGCCGTGATAGGTCGCCTTCTCCGCGATCTTTTCGATCGAGCGATGGAGATAGCCGACATCCGGCACCGCCGCCGTCATCACCTCGCCATCGGTCTTCACGATAAAACGGATCACACCATGGGTGGATGGGTGCTGGGGGCCCATGTTCAACAACATCTCCTGAGTTCGTAATTCGCCCATATCTACTGAATCAACGGCGGCCGTGTCGTTGATATCCCATGATAGTCCTCTTGTTCCTTATAATCCTTCCGCAACGGATACCCGACCCAGTCGTCGGGGAGCATAATCCGTCTCAAATCACTGTGCCCGTCAAACCGGATCCCGAAGAGGTCAAAGACCTCCCTCTCCAGCCAGTTGGCGCAAGGCCAGATCCCCTCAACCGTCGGGATATGAATCGCCTCCTCATTCCTTGGCAAATGAACCCTCACTGTGATGCTGTGTTTATGCCGGTAGGAAAAGAGGTGATAGACCACTTCAAAGCGACCCTCGGCCAGACGATCGACCGCCGTCAGGGAGGAGAGGCAATCGAAGCCGAAGAGCTCGACCGACTGGAGCATCTCCAGAATCGGAACGATCTTCTCAACCGGCACGATAATCGACGGCTCTCCGGTCTCGACGCCGGTCACCGGCAGTTTGGCCCCGGGAACATACTCCATCTTTTCCTGAGGGTAGTGCAGGGCGATTTTTCTGTAAATCTCTTCAGGTGACATGGAATTCCTCGATTCTTACGCCACGAGCCGGTTTTCCTTTTCCCGCAGGGGCTCGCCCCGCAGCAGAAACTTCTCCCTCTTCATCTTCTCCTGGATCTTCAACAACCCCTCCGTCAGCGCCTCGGGCCGCGGCGGGCAGCCGGGGACATAGACATCCACCGGGATGATCTTGTCGACCCCCTTCACCACCGAATAGGCCGGCTGGAAGAGCCCTCCGCAATTCGCGCAACTCCCCATCGAGAGGACATACTTCGGCTCCGGCATCTGGTCGTAGAGCAGTTTGGTCCGGAGAGCCATCTTGTAGGTGAGTGTCCCGGCGACTATCATCAGATCCGACTGCCGAGGGCTGGCGCGCGGCACCGCCCCGAACCGGTCCAGATCGGTCCTTGGGCCCCCCGTTTGCATCATCTCGATCGCGCAACAGGCGAGACCAAAAAGCATGTACCAGAGGGATGAGAGCCTCCCCCAGTTCAAGAGGTCGTCAACCTTTGTCGTAATGATCGTCGTCGGTAATTTGTTCTTTAATGTCAGCATATCCCTCAGGGCATATAACTCGCCTTCGGAACGATTTCCGTGCCGAGTTCCCTCTCCTCCTTTATAACCTTCTTGACCCACTGCAGATCCCCCTTCGTCCAGACGTAGACGAGACCGAGGAGGAGGATCAGGACAAAGAGACCGATCTCGATCAGGGCCCTCACCCCCTGCCCCTCTCCAACCCACCCCTTGAAGACCGCCCCCACCGGAAACATCAGCGCCAGTTCCACATCAAAGATCACAAAGACCAGCGCCAGGATGTAGAACCGGATATTAAAATTGATCCTCCCCCCCTCGGTCGGGAGCTCCCCGCACTCGTAGGTCAGGAGTTTTTCCCGAAACGGGACCTTGGGGGCGAGCATCCGGGAGAGAAAGAGCGAGGCAAAGACAAAGCCGACGCCAACAATCAGAAAAATCAGCACATTTGCAAAGTTAAAAAGCATTTTCCATCACCTCAAGGAGTGACTATCTCAGAGCTCCCTTTCCCTTGTCAACCGTCTCAGTTTTTTCACTGGTCATCAAATGCAAGCTTCAGTAATATGTACCGGGTTGAGCCGAAAAAGGATTCCACTCGCCGTTATTTTTTGGGGGGTTCGCGGATCGATCCCTGCCCCCGGGAGAAAGACCCTGCGCTATGGCGGCAACACCTCCTGCGTCGAGATCCGCCAGGGAAGAGACTCCCTGATCCTGGACGGCGGCTCCGGAATCCGGCTTCTTGGGGGCTTGCCCCGTTGGGAGAAAAAACATTCCCTTGCCGGGAAGACGATCTCTATCCTCGTCAGTCACACCCATATGGATCATATCGTCGGAATACCGTTCTTCCAACCGGCGATCCGGAATGGCCAATCACTCAAGATCTACGGCCCGCCCGGACTTTCCCAATCACTTCGGCACCTCTTCCCGTTCCCCCGTCTCCAGTCCCGAAAGAGGATCTGCAAGATCACCCCGTCTTGCTTTCGGATCGGTCCCTTCCGTGTCGCCTCCTTCTGGCTCAATCATCCGGGACGGGCGCTCGGCTACAGGATAGCGACCCCCTCCGGTCAAACCGTTGTGTACATGAGTGACCACGAGCCGCTCCGGCACTTCCGTCATCACCCGGCAGCCCCCTCAGAGGCAAGGCTCCTCTCCTTGATTCACAAGGCAGACCTGCTGATACTGGATGGCCAGTACCTGGGAAAGGAATACAGGCGCCATCGCGGATGGGGACACAGCTCGGTCCCCGATTCGGTCCATCTCTCCCTGAAGGGAGGTGCCCGGCGTCTGATCCTGTTTCATCACGATCCCCATCACTCCGATGCGATCCTGGCAAAAAAGCTCCTCGAGGCAAGGCGGCTGATCGCCCGTTCCGGAAGCGGGATGACCTGCCGTCTGGCCCGTGAAGGTGAAAAAATAGTCATCAATTAGCCATGAAAAAGGTCTTACTGCTGGCGTTGCTACTTACCGGAATCAGCCTCCTGATCTCGTGGAGCCGCCCCTCCTTTTTTGAAACGGTTGAGAAGAAGCTGTACGATGTCCATTTCGCCCTGAGGGGGCCTGTTCCGATATCGGGGAAGGTCGTTCTGATCACGATTGATGAAAAAAGCATCAACAAACTGGGGCGATGGCCCTGGCCCCGGTCGACCTTTTCACGCATCTTTGAGGAGCTGGTGGCGGAAGGGGCACGGATCGTCGCGCCGGACATCTTCTTTGCCGACCCCTCCCGCGGGCCGATCGGCGAGCAAAACGACGCGATGCTGGCGAAGACCCTCCGGGAGAACAGCAACATCTTCACCGGCTACTATTTTCTGATGACACACGAGGAGATAGAGGAAAGCAACCTCTCCCCGGAGCGATTGGAGGAAAACCTCCGGAACGTCCGCGGTTCTGCGCTGGAGGTCCCCTTTCGTCCCCCTGGGCTTAAGGAGGCGATCGGGATCCAGGACACGCTGCCGATCTTCTCCAACCTCCCCGGCGGAAAAAGGCAGGGATTCTTTAATATGATCGGCGACCCGGATGGGACCGTTCGGGAGGTGCCGGTCCTGATCGGATACCAGGGGGCGGTCTTCCCCTCGCTTCAGCTGCAAGTGGCCCTTTCGGTGATCGGAGACGACGAGGATCCTCTCCCTCTTCTGAAACGCCTCCGTCTCAACCGGGAGGGGAGGTTTCTCGTCAATTTTCGGGGCGACACCCGGCTCTTCCCGCGGGTCAGCGCGGCGGATCTGCTGGAGGAAGACCAGTCCTTTCTGGTCGCCGACCGTATCGTGCTGGTCGGCGCCACCGCCGCGGGACTCGAGGATTTCCGGCCGACACCGATCGGTCCGACTATCGCCTCCGTCGTCCTGACGGCCAACATCATCGACAACATGATCCAGGGGGACCTCCTCCGAAAAGACTCGCTGACCGACCTCCTCTCCCGCCTCCTGATCCTGGCTACCGGCCTGATCCTCGCGTTCGGGCTCTCGCGGGTGAAGGCGCTCCCCGGATTTCTTCTTTTTCTTTCCCTGCTCCTCGCGGAGGCGCTTCTGCTTCACTTTCTGTTTCTCAAATGGCGGTGTGTGCTTCAGAACATCTATCCGTTTTTCTCCTGTTTCTTTGTCTACGGCGGGACGACAATCTATCGCTATCTCGTCGAGGAGAAGGAAAAACGGTTCATCAGCGAGACGTTCCAGCACTACCTCTCGCCGGACGTGATCCGCGAACTGACGGCCCACCCGGAAAAGGTCCGGTTGGGCGGGGAAAGAAAGGAACTCACCGTTTTTTTCAGCGACATCCGGGATTTCACGACGATCGTCGAGGAAACGAAGGCGGAGACGCTCGTTGCGTTCCTGAACAGCTATCTCACGCCGGTCACCGACGTGATCCTCTCCCAAAAGGGGCTGCTCGACAAATATATCGGCGACGCGGTGATGGCGGTCTTCGGAGCGCCTCTCCCGGAACCGGACCACCCGGAACTCGCCTGTCAGGCGGCGGTCGAGATGATCCGACTCGTGAAGAAGGAAAGGGAGCGTTGGGCAACCGAGTTCAAGGTTCTGAAACTGAGGATCGGGATCGGGATCAACACCGGTCCGATGACGGTCGGAAACATGGGATCGGAACGCCGCTTTGATTACACCGTCGTGGGGGACGCGGTCAACCTCGCCTCGCGGCTCGAGGGGCTGAACAAATTTTACGGCACGCAGATCCTGGTCAGCCAATCGACCTTTGAGCCCGTAAAAAACCTCTTCCCCTTTCGCGAGCTCGATGAGGCGCGTGTCAAGGGGAAGAAACAGGCGGTGAGGATCTATGAGCTGATGGCCGATCTCCAGACGGCGCAGGAAAAGATCCTCCCGCTCTTTCGGGAGGCGCTGGAGAGATACAAGGGGGGGCAATTTGGCCCGGCGATGGAACTCTTTCAGAAATGCCTGATCCTCGATCCGAAGGATGGGCCATCAACACTCTTTCTCTCCCGATGTCAGGAATATATGAAGAGGCCTCCGGAGGACTGGGAGGGGGTCACTCAATTTAAGGAAAAATAGGGGCTCCGGATTGACAGGGCCACAACGGAGGGGTAGGAACCGCCGGCATGGAGAAGATGAACGAGGTCACACACGAGATGCTGAAGAAGTCGGTCGGGAGGAGGGTCGAGGTGATCGCGTTTGGGATCGCCTATCGGGGGAAACTGGAGGAGTTTGATTCCCGCACTGGCACGATCCGGATTGTCGATCCGAGGAGAAACCGGGCGGTCCTGGAGATTGAGCGTATCGAGGGGTTCCAGAGGATCCGTGAAAAATAGGTGGGGCGGGCTGATCTTCCTTTTCTTTATCCTGCTGTTTTTCCCGCGCGGAACGACGGCCGGAGAGCTCCGGATTGTCCTCCTGAGGATCTCGGACCACGCAGAGTGCCAGGGGATCCGGGAGGCCCTCTTGAAAAGCGACGGGATCCGGGGGATCAAGCTGCACTCGGAGACATCCGGGCTGGTGGTCTGGGTCGCCGATTATACGGGACGGCCCGAGGAGTTGATGCAACGGCTTGCCGATGAATTCGGCCCACGCTATTCCGCCGTCCGGAAGGTCCTCCCGTCAGGCATGGATGAAATAACGATTGCAAAAAGTGATTAACGCGCCCGCATCTTAGGAGTTAAATGCTGCGCGCGCCTGTAGCTCAGTGGATCAGAGCACTTGCCTACGAAGCAAGGGGTCGCGTGTTCGAATCACGCCAGGCGCGCGCAGCATTTAACCGTTGACGATATTAGAGGGTCTCTTGAGACTGCTGGGACGGATCAAAGATTCCGCTCAGGGCTCATCCTTATAGATTGAGACAACCGGTTTTTTGCCCTCGGACCAACGGGCCCGGTACATGCCGGGGGTGTTGAAGCTCCAGGCGATCTCGCCGTCCGGCTTCATCGCGATCACGCCGCCATTCCCGCCGATCGCGGTGAGGCGCCCCTGGATCACCTCATCGGCCGCCGCCTGCAGCGGCATCCCTTTGTATTGTACAAGGGCACAGACCTCGCGCGCGATCGTAAGGCGGATGAAAAACTCGCCGGTGCCGGTCGCCGAGACAGCGCACGATTCGTTCGAGGCATAGGTCCCGGCGCCGATGATCGGCGAGTCGCCGACCCGTCCCCATCGTTTTGCCGGCGTCCCGCCCGTCGATGTCCCGGAGGCGAGATTGCCGGTGCGGTCTACGGCAACAACGCCAACCGTCCCGTATTCAACTGTAAGGGAGGATTCGATACGTGAGACAGGGGCCTTGGTACCCTGTAAAACGCTATCGGGTCTCTCGGGGATCGGACGCCCCTCCTTCTGAAGCCTCTGGACCAACTCCTGCCACCGCCGCTCCGTAAAGAAGAAACCGGGCTCCGCCTGTTCAATGCCGATTTCTTTTCCAAACGCGTCGGCCCCCTGACCGATCAACATGACATGGGGCGATTTTTCCATGACCGCCCGCGCAAGACTGATCGGATGCCGGGTCTGTGTGACGGCGGCCACGGCACCGGCCTTCCGGGTTGCGCCATCCATGATCGAGGCATCGAGCTCATTTTTCCCGTCGGCGGTGAAGACCGCCCCGCGCCCGGCATTAAAGAGCGGGTCATCCTCCAGTAACCGTATCGCCGCCTCCACCGCGTTCAGCGCAGAACCGTCCTTCTTCAAGACCTCGGCCCCCGTCTTCAGCGCCTGATCGAGCGACCGCCGGTAGGATTTCTCCATCTTTGCGTCCATAGAGGCGCGGTCGATCACACCGGCCCCGCCGTGTAGCACGATCCCCCATTTCTGTTCGGAAGTGTGTCCGTTTGGACTTGAGAGAAGAACCATACCTAAAAGGATCCAACTAAAACGCATAGAAAAAGGCCCCGGTGAAAGCACTCACCGGGGCCTTTAGCACCTTTAGATCTTCCCTTGCAACAGAAACGCGATCACCAGTGCGTAGATGACCAGTGATTCGATCAGGGCCAACGCGATGATCATCGGTGTCTGCACCTTTCCGGCGGCACCGGGATTTCGCGCAATGCCGTCCAGCGCGGCGGCAGCGGCCCGGCTCTGGCCTAGCGCCCCTCCAAACGCGGCGATACCGATCGCAAAACCGGCCGCAATTGCGAGCATCGGCTTCTGCCAGGGGCTCTCCGCACCGCCGACAGCGGCGCCATGCTCCTGGGCAAACGCGACTGCAGTGACAAAAAGGGAAGTCACGCTTCCCAAGAATGTCATCAGTTTTTTCATTCGATTCACCTCCCCCCTTATAAAGTCCCTGCAGTCTGTACTGTTGATATACAGTTCCCCATGGGAACACAACCGTCACAATTATCTAATGCCCTTCCTCGTGTGCTGTTGCCAACGCAATATAGATCGTTGACAGCAGCGAGAACACAAAGGCCTGGATAAATGCGACGAACAGAGCCAGGGCCATAAATATAACCGGGACAAAAAGCGGAACCAGGTTGGAAAAGATCCCGAGGACGAGGTGATCCCCGGTGATATTCCCGAAAAGCCGGAGCGAAAGCGAAACCGGACGGACCAGATGTCCAATGATCTCAATCACAAACATGAGCGGCGCCAGCCAGATGATCGGCCCCATGAAATGCTTCAAATAATTCTTGAAGCCATGGGTGCGAATTCCCATCACATGGTAATAGATAAACACCGTGATCGCGCAGGCAAAGTTCGTGTTGATGTTGTCGGTCGGCGGAAGAAATCCGGGGATCACCGAGAGGAGGTTGCAGAGAAAGATGTAGATGAAGAGGGCCCCGATCAGCGGGAAATATCTGGACGCCTCGGCCCCCATGATCCCCTGCATCAGTCCCAGGATATTCTCAACCGCCACCTCAAAGAGGTTCGAAAGGGTTGTCCGTCCCTCCGGAATCAGGCGCTCGTCGGTCCTTTTAAGACGCCGGTGGGCGAGAAACGAGGCGACAACAATCAGCAGGACCACGAGGGCCGCCGAGAAGACATGGATGTTCTGATGGTTAATCTTCTCCGAAATCAGGCTGAACCACGTAAACTGATGCATAGGTATCCCGCAAGCGGGAGCGAAAATCCGGCCAAAAACGCGAGCGGCCTAACATGCCCCTTCCAGAGAATCAAGGAGATAATCCCGAAAAAGACCAGGAACTTCAGAACAACCAGCCCCACGAGACGCTCCTTTTGATGATCCCCCGCGGTGATCCTCCGGATGATCCGGACGAGAAGATAAAGGTTGATCCCGGCAAGGATCGCCCCTAGAAGAAAACTGCCTGCCCAATACATCCTCACCCTCCCCTTTCTTGCTTCCACTTGAGGATCCTGATCAGGTTGAAAAAACCGCCGACCGATCCGACCAACAACCCCACTAGGGCAAGCCAGGGGGATGTCCCCAACTTGTCATCAACCCAGTCACCCAGGAGCAGGCCGGCAACGACCATCGTCGCCAACTGGAATCCGACGGCGCCGTAGAGGCCCCAAGCAACTATGAAACTATCCCTTTGGGGTTCCTTTTTCATACAAAATACGAAGCATGAAACGCCTTTTCAGCTGCTTTTATTGTCTTCTCAATATCTTTCTCCGAATGCGCTGTCGACACAAACGCTGCCTCGAACTGGGACGGCGGGAGATAAACCCCCGCCTCCAGCATCGCATGAAAGAAACCGGCGAATCTTTTCAAATCACAACTCCTTGCCGAATCGGCATCGACAATGTTTTTATCGGTAAAGAAAACGGTGAACATCGACCCGGCCCGCTCGATCCTGACGGCAACACCCGCCTGTTTCGCAGCCTCCTCCATTCCGAGGGTCAGCTGCTTGGTCCGGGCATTCAATAAAGGATAAGGGTTCTCCTGTTTCAAAAACCTCAGCGTCTCCAGTCCCGCCGCCATCGCCACCGGATTCCCCGAAAGCGTCCCGGCCTGATAGACTGGTCCTTCTGGAGCTACCATCTCCATAATTTCTTTTTTTCCGCCGAACGCCCCGACCGGCAGCCCGCCACCGATGATCTTCCCCAGACAGGTCATGTCGGCCTGAACGCCGTAGAGTTCCTGCACCCCGCCAGTGGCGACCCGAAATCCGGTCATCACCTCATCAAACAGGAGCAGGGCTCCTTCTTGCTGGCACCGCTTCTTGAGTTCGCCTAGCAAATCCCTTCGCGGCAGGATCACCCCCATGTTCCCGACGATCGGTTCGATCAACACGGCGGCGATCTGCTGTGGAAATTTTTTAAAGAACGCCTCCACCGAGGCGAGATCGTTATATCGGGCGATGAGCGTCTGGGAGACAAATTCCTCCGGCACACCGGCTGAATCGGACTGATTCAGGGTCTGCGCCCCCGAACCGGCCTTGACCAGCAGGGAATCGGTGTGGCCGTGATAGCAGCCGTCAAATTTTACGATTTTCTTTCGCTTTGTAAATCCGCGCGCGACTCGGATCGCCGACATCACCGCCTCGGTGCCGGAATTGACGAATCGGACCCTTTCGATGGAGGGGAACGCAGCAATCACCGCCTCGGCAAGCTGGACTTCCAGTTCAGTGGGTGCCCCGTAACTCGTCCCTTTCTTGAGTTGATCCTCGATCGCCCGGATCACCTCTTTTCTGCCATGCCCGAGGATCATCGGACCCCAAGAGCCGACATAGTCGATGTACTCATTCCCATCGACATCCCAGAGCCGTGAACCCTTGGCCTTCTTAATGAAGAGAGGGGTTCCACCCACTGCCTTGAAGGCCCGCACCGGCGAATTGACCCCGCCGGAGATCAGATTTTTTGCCTTTTCAAAAAGGGTTTGAGACGTTTTATGATCCACAAACATGGAATTAACCACATCAAAAAGGGGACGTCCAATTGTTAATGTGAGGTCTGATTTTCTCCTTTATTTTATTCTGAAATTACTATACTATCGATAGTAAATCCAGAATGAATAAAGAGATCCTCAAACAGCTCGAAATGCTCCCCTTCTTTTCAATCCCCTCTCTCAGGGTCATTGAAGAGATAAACCGCAAGGCCCTCTACCAGAATATTGAGCGATGGGTTGGTACAGGAGCTATTATTCGCCTGAAAAACGGCCTTTATGTGACCAAAACATACGTCGATCGTTTTCTGCATGACAAATCTTACATTGAACTGGTCGCGAACAAGCTCGCGAGCCCCTCCTACTTGAGTCTGGAATACGTGCTTCAAAAAATGAGCCTCCTGACCGAGGCGACTTATCCGGTCACTTCGATCACACTCAAGACGACCCGCCGCTTTGAAAATGGTCTCGGTCTGTTTGAATACCGCCACCTGCATCCTCGACTTTATTTTGGTTTTGTTCAGCGCCGTTTCGGGCAAAACATCATCTGCGAGGCAACCCCCGCCAAGGCGCTTTTTGATTTTCTTTATCTCCAGTTGCCCCGCTTGGATGTTAAGGATCCTTCATCCCTTGATGAACTCCGGATCAATTGGTCCGAACTCGATAAACCTTCCTTCGGGGAGCTTCGCCGGATCCTTGTCAAAAGCGGTGTTAAAAAATTGACCGCACTGATTCCGCCGTTGGAGGAAATCTATCATGGCAACGCTCATCAATGATCTGGAGGAGGTTGTTCACGAAGGGCAACGGCTGGGACTTACCCCTGAGATTATCCGCATCAAGCTCAAGGAAAAGCTTCAACTGTATGTCTTGGATTTTATCTACAATAGCCCAACGTACCACCCTCTTATTTTTTACGGAGGGACATGCCTCAGGATCTGTTTTGGACTGGACCGGATGTCCGAAGGCGTTGATTTTGAAACAACCGGTTCCTTCGACAAACACCGGTTGGCGAGAGATTTGGAGGCCTATTTCAAAAAAAAGGTGCAGGTCGGTTCGCTGACGACGCACGTACCGGGGCGGGGAGTGAATCGTGTGGAGCTGAGATTCCCGGTACTCCGTCAGTTGGGGCTCTCTACTCATGAAAGCGAAAATCTGATCGTCAAGGTGGAGGTCAACCCAACCTCTCACCATTATCCCGTCGGGCTCAAGACGGTTGCCATGGATCGTTTTAGCTGTGTCATTCGGCATTATGACCTCCCCACGCTCATGGCCGGCAAGATGCTGGCCTGCCTGGAACGTGTTTGGGAAAAGAAGGGGGTCAAGGTCAAGGGGCGCGATTATTACGACCTGATCTGGTATATGCAAAAAGAGATTGTCCCCAATGCGGAGCGGTTGGCCGACGCGGCCAAAAAATATACCATCCAGGATGCCTTTGAGGAGATTCATAAAAAGGTCGAGCAGATCAAGCCCATTGATCTCCTGGCCGATTTGGGGGTGTTGTTTGAGAATCGTGACTTCCCCAGGAGATGGGTGGGGACATTCAGGGAACAGTTTATGAGCCGCTATGAACAGTACGAAACAGGCCCATTTGATGAGGAGTTGGAGGAGAGTTCATGGAATGACTTTGATTCGGACAGCTTTGGGCTCCGCATCCGATGCCGCAACAATAAGGGGCGTTCCCTCTCTTTTCGATTCACCTTTTCAGAGGAATGGATAGAGGATCACAAGGTTAAAACAGAGGTCTTGGGCCCCCTCTGCCGGTCGAAGGTGAAAGAATATCTCCGAAAGGTGGACTATAAAAATATCGTCCCGGGTGAGTGGGCGGTCAAACCGATAAAAACTTCTTCTCTCACTTTTGAAGCATTCAAAGCGAGCCCTCTCGATCGCCTTCTCGTGAACAGAGTGACTCTTACTAAATGATTGAGCCTTTTTGCTTGATCCCCCCTCTGAGGCAAGGTATTTGCCCCCTATGTCGATTCCTGTCTCCCAGGCGATGCGGGTTGCGAGCTACGTCCTGACGCAGAAGTACCTGAAGCGTCGTCAGCGGTATCCCCTCGTCCTGATGCTGGAACCGCTGTTTCGCTGCAATCTGGAGTGTTTCGGATGCGGCAAGATCCAGTACCCGGAGGAGATTTTAAAAAAGTCTCTGACGCCGGGGCAATGTTTTAAGGCAGTCGATGAGTGCGGTGCCCCGATGGTCAGTATCCCCGGCGGCGAACCGCTGATCCACCCGCAGATCAGGGAGATTGTCGAAGGAATCGTTGCCCGCAAAAAGTATGTCTATCTCTGCACGAATGCGATCCTGTTAAAAAAGAAGCTCGATCTCTTTATCCCTTCGAAATACCTCACCTTCAGTATTCATATGGATGGTCTCAAGGAAGAACACGACCACGCGGTCTGCCGCGAGGGGGTGTTCGAGGTGGCAATCGATGCGATTCAAGAGGCCCTTAAACGCGGTTTTCGTGTCACCACCAACACGACCCTTTTTGACGGGGCGGAGCCGGAGCGGGTCCGCGAAATGTTCGATTTATTAATGGGGCTTGGCGTTGAGGGGGTTACGATCTCCCCCGGTTACCAATACGAAAAGGCCCCGGACCAGGAACATTTTTTGCGCCGGGAGAAAACCAAACAGCTGTTTTCCAAAATATTGCAGAGGCCGAAAAAGAACTGGGTCTTTAATCACTCCCCTCTTTATTTGAGTTTTCTTCAGGGCAGAGAAGATTACGAATGCACCCCGTGGGGGAATCCGACCTACAACCTTTTTGGCTGGCAGAGGCCTTGTTACCTGATGAGCGATGCCGGTTACGCCGAGACCTTCAAGGAGTTGATGGAAGGGACCGAGTGGGAAAAATACGGCACCGGACGCTACGAGAAGTGCGCCAATTGCATGGCCCACTGCGGCTACGAAGCGAGCGCGGTCGATGACACCTTCGGATCATGGAGGGGATTTTTTAAAACGGCCCGGATTGCCCTGTTTGGGGATACGGAAACGTCCCCGCATCCCGATCAGGAAATCAAGCTGAGAAAGGTCGCCTAAGGCGTGGCTGGGGACAGAACGACATTTCAGGTTGGTAAGAGCCTTGCACCATGATGGATGGCTGCAATTTCAACAACATCATTTTTTAGCCGATAGACAATCCGATAATGTTGATAAATTCTTTCCCGGATATTTTCATTGGCATATTCCGGAACTACCCTTCCCGACTTGGGGAATCTTGGTAGAGATTCAACAATGGCATTGACCTTTTTGGCAAAAAAAGAAGCATAATACTCAGAATCTTTGGCGATGAAATTGACAATCTCCTGAAAACTGGCGAGGGCCTAAGGGGACCACCTTATTTTGAGAACCATTTCGACATCTGCTTTTGAACATCTTCGTGGGGGATACCTTTGCCTTCATCAAGCTCTCTTAACCCAGCATCCACCTGTGTCTTGAAATAGAGTTCCTCCATAACATCATCGAGGGTAGCTTCGTCGGGTAGATCTTGAACAATCTTAATGACTTGTTCCTTTAATGGAGACACTGTTCCTCCTTATTAAGGTCTGATTGATCATAAAAGAGCCCTGCTTTTTTAGCAATGGATTTTAATGGATTATCGGCTACTGATCTCTCATGAACCCCATCGCCATTATCTTTGCCTTGGCCGAAGAATTAAGGCCGCTTCTTAAAGAGCAGGCACTTGAAACCCGAGTCACCAAGCGGAAAACGACCATTTCCAAGGGAATTTTCCGGGGCGTTCCAATCCTCTTTTGTCGGACCGGAATGGGGATGGGGAACGCCCATCAGGGGTCCGAAGAGCTGATCGATCGGTCTCACCCTTCCCTCATCTTCTCTGTGGGCTACTGCGGCGGTCTGAAGGAGGGGATCGCCTCCGGGGACCTGATCCTCCCGGATGAGGTCCGGAGTGAATCAAACGACCGTTTCAGACCGGATGCCAGCTGCCTGAAGTCCCTCTCTGACATAATCGATGAGGGAGGGGCGCGATGTCATAGAGGCCCGCTCCTGACCACCTTTCACCCGTTACAAACCACGGAGAGAAAAAGAGAGGCGGGGGAGAAAGGGGCGATTGCCGTCGATCTGGAGACGGCGGCGATCGCGGCGGTCTCTGAAAAAAAGGGGGTCCCGTGGGTCTCACTCCGGATCGTCTTCGACCCGGTCGAGTTTCATCTAAAAGGACTCGATCCCCTCTCCGTCTTGAAACACGGCCTCCTCCAGGCGCCGAGACTCGCCTGGATGCATTATCGATGCCGGAAGCGTTTATCGGAATTCGCGCTCAAGGCGATCGAGAGGCTCTCTGCCTCTCTGCCAACCAGAGCACCTGTCGACAGATCCCGCGCAAAATTCTGATTTCCCGCGGAGTTAAGCCCGCTCGAGAAAAGAGATTGCGGAGGGTTCGCATCACGATGAACGGATTCCCGTGCGGGAAAAAACCGATCGATGAGAGCATCGTCTCCAGATGGGTGAACATCCCCTCGACTTGATCCATTGTTGCGGTTGGCTGGGGGGAGGGGGCTGGATATTTTTTCGGCACGCAGCCAAAAGATTTCCTCAACTCATAAGCGATCACCATCACCGCCTGGGCGAGATTCAGCGACGAGAAGCGCGGGTTCGTCGGGATCGTCACGACATGATGACAGAGGGCTATCTCCTCGTTCGTCAATCCCCCCTCTTCAGGACCGAAGAGGAAGCCGACCTTTTTTACCGGGGCGATCAATGCCGGCAATTCGCTCAAGGTGACAAAGTTCCTTCGCCTCTTTCCCGTCCGACAGCTGGTACCGATCAGGATCTGGCGATCCGCGATCGCCTGCTTGAGAGAAGAAAAGACGCGCGCCTTTTTGAGAAGATCAGAGGCCCCCACCGCAAACTTGTGCGCCTCCAGATCCAGCGGAGAGGCACGCGGCTCCGCAAGGACGAGGCGAGAGAACCCCATGTTCTTCAAGGCACGTGCGGCAGCCCCGATGTTTCCGGCATACAGGGGGCGAACGAGGATAAAGGCGACATTCCTCTTCACCTCTCTCCCCTTAGCAGTTTTTCCTGTGCGCGGGTCTGTCTCATC
>CAYWRF010000026.1:0-15613 GCA_964460495.1 uncultured Pseudomonadota bacterium
CGTGTCCGCTGATCTGGCCGAAGAGCAGGCTGCCGAACCAGGTCCAGCAATCCAGGGTTCGAATGCCCTTGTCGCCGTCGTGCTTGAAAACCCAGGATTGGAATCGGGACCGAGGAATCAGTTTGACAATTTGGGCAAAAACGGTGTTTTGTGCCATGAGCCCGGACCTCCTTGGAAAACATTTGTGAGTCTCTCAACCCGCAAATGCCCACGGAACCGGGCTTTTTTCAATTTATTGCTGAGTTAAACCGGACAGGCGTGCAGGTGGGTGTTACTCCGACAGGAGGATTCAAGGGGATTTTTTGAGCCGTAAGGGGACTAACGTCTACTCTGTATCCGCTCATGACCTTGCCGCCCCCTTCCAGATCGGTGATACGGTGACGGTTCCTTTCACAGCTACGAGTAATGAACCGTCGCTCGCAAATGTCCTCTTTACCTTTGTGGAGGTTGATGCGAACAGGCATGTCAGGAAGATGGTCCAGGTGATGACCGATGCCGGCATGGACATCTTTGAAATGGAGGCGGTGAAGCCTCTCCCGCGCATAAATTCCCATTGACGGATACGTATCATTAGACTAACTTTATACGTATGAGCACGGTCAAGCTGACATTGAGTATTCCGGAAAGACTTCTCGCTGAGGCCAAGGCCTACGCGATAAAGGCGGGACAACCCCTTTCCCAGCTGGTAAGCCGCTATTTTGCGATTCTTTCCGGGCAGGAGAAGGAGGCCTCCATCTCACCCAGGGTGAGGCGTATTACAGGAATAGCCAAGGGCTCCAAGGCAGACGACGAGCTGCTGACGGAGGCGTTGAAGGGCAAATATCACCTGGCGAGAGGTTCCCGCTGAAACGTATCTTCATCGACACGAATATCCTTCTGGATGTGTTTCTGGATCGCGAGCCGTTCTGCGAACCGGCTCAGAGGGTATGGACCCTTGCGGTCGAAAAAGAGCTGGTCGCTTCAATCTCCGCACTTTCCATCAGCCACGCCTTTTTCATCATCCAGAAATGCGCGTCTTCGGAAAAGGCCTATGAGGCGATTGAGGCGTTGGTTGAAGGCTTCAAAATTATCGAGACCGACTCAAAAATTGTCAAAAAGGCACTCCAGGCACGCCTCCCCGACTTTGAGGACGCAATCCAGTATTTTTCTGCCCTGAAATTTCGGGCACAGGCGATCATCAGCCGGGACCCATCGGGGTTTAGAGAGGGCAAGATACCGATCATGGATTGCGCCCAGTATCTGGCGACCCGTTAATCCCACGCCTTGACTCAAACCGCGCGATCCCCTAATCATCCCCCCCGATGAGGCAAATTTATCTCGACCACAACGCCACCACCCCGCTCTGCACCGAGGCGCAGGAGGCGATGTTGCCGTATCTGACGGGGCGGTTTGGTAATCCCTCCTCGATCCATTCGTTCGGGCGAGAGGCGCGAAAGGCCCTCGACGACGCTCGGGCCAGGGTCGCCCGGACTTTTGGAGTTTTGGCCGAGGAGATCTATTTTACGAGCGGCGGGACCGAATCGGCAAACCTTGCAATCCACGGAATTCTGAACGGTGCGCCGGGGCCGACTCACGTCATCGCACCGCCGGTGGAACATCACTGCGTGCTTGAGCCGCTCCGGTCGATGGAGGGGCGTGGTGAGATCAGCGTCACCTGGCTTCATGTTGATCGGGAGGGGAGGATCGATCCCGATGAAATCAAACGATCGATTCGCCCCGAGACGCGTCTCATCGCCATGATGTTTGCCAATAACGAGACCGGAAATATCCACCCCGTGAACGCTGTGGGTGAGATCGCCAGAAGGCACGGAGTGCCGTTTTTCTGCGATGCGGTCCAGGCGATCGGGAAGTTGCCGATCGATCTGAAACTCCTCCCGGTCGACCTCCTCTCTTTTTCGGCCCACAAGTTTTCAGGCCCAAAGGGGGCTGGAGGGCTCTTTGTTCGCAAGGGGATTCGCCTGATGCCACTGGTGGAAGGAGGGGGACAGGAGAGAAGGATGCGCGGAGGGACCGAGAACTTGTCGGGAATCGTGGGGCTTGCAGTCGCCCTGGAAAGGTCCTATAAGGATCTTGAGAAGGAGATGCGGAGGGAGGCGTCCCTCCGGGATCGTCTTCAGGAGAGGGTGCTGGACATACCGGGGTCACGGATTCATGGGGATCCGGATCACCGCCTGCCCAATACCCTGAATTGCGGCTTTGAGGGGATCGAGAGCGAATCGATCCTGATCGCGCTCGATCAACAGGGGATCGCGGTCTCAAACGGTGCCGCTTGCAGTTCAGGGACCCTTGAACCCTCTCATGTCCTGATCGCGATGGGATACCCGGTGCGCCAGGCACGCGGAGCAGTCCGTTTTTCGTTAGGACCCGGCGTGACGGAAGAAGAGATCGAGGAGGCGGGGGGGCATCTTGCGGAGATTGTGAGGAGGTTGAGATGAGTGTTTTGAAAAAGGATCGCGTCGTCGTGGCGATGAGCGGGGGGGTCGACTCGTCGGTCGCTGCCCTGCTTCTGAAGGGACAGGGTCTTGAGGTGATCGGCGTCTCGATGAAGACGCATGAGGAATCGGGGGAGTCCTCGCCGCGTTCCAAAACCTGTTGCGCTGAGAAAGACATCGGGGACGCACGTGCCGTCTGCCAGAGGCTGGATATCCCGTTTTATCCGCTGAATTTCAAGGAGGAGTTCCGGGAGAATGTGATCAACTATTTTGTCTCGGAATACGGTCAGGGTCGGACCCCGAATCCGTGCGTGGTCTGCAACGACCGGCTCAAGTTCGCCGAGCTCCTTCGGAAGGCGCGGGAGCTGGGGGCCTATTACCTGGCGACTGGCCACTATGTGCAAAAGAGCCGGGACCAAAGCGGTGTCTACCATCTTTTGCGGTCCCGCGATCGCGAGAAGGATCAGAGCTACTTCCTCTTTAGCCTCGATCAGCAGCAGATGGAGCATATCCTGTTCCCGGTCGGTCGTTACACCAAGGAGGAGGTTCGTGAGCTGGCGAGAGGGGCCGGTCTTCCCGTTGCCGACAAGCCGGAGAGTCAGGAGATCTGTTTTGTGACGAGCGGGCATTACGCGGAGTTTATCGAGAGGCAATACCCATCCCATAAAGGAAAGCCGGGTGTCATTGTCGATCAGGGGGGACGGATCCTGGGGGAGCACGACGGGATCCATGCCTTCACGATCGGTCAAAGGAGGGGGATCGGGGTTGCAGCGGGGGAGAGGCTCTATGTAACAGGGATCCTGCCGGAGGAGAACAAGGTGGTGCTTGGGTCGAGGGAGGAGCTGATGCGGGACGGCGTGATTGTGAAGTCGGTCCATTGGATCCATCGGGGGCTCGCCCCGCTGGGGCTCGCCCCGCTGGGGCCCGCCCCGCTGGGGCAGATCCGTTCCGGGATGCCGGTCGAGGTGCAGATCCGTTACCGGCATCCGCCGATGCCGTCGACCCTGAGCCTGCTTGATCATCGCCTCGACACGCGCGGCGCCGTCCGGGTTGACTTCGAGCGGCCGGATGGGGCGATCACGCCGGGTCAGGTCGCCGCCTTCTATCGGGGGGAGGAGCTTTTGGGCGGCGGGTGGATTGAAAAGGGGATCTGATGGGATTTTTTGACAAGACCGATTCAGAGGAAAAAAAGCGGTTTCGGGCGATCGAGAAGGCGCTCGGTTACAGTTTTCGAAAGAAGGAGACCCTCCGCCGGGCGCTGACGCACAAATCCCATGCGAACGAAAAGCGGCTTCCCCCCTCTTCTCACAACGAGCGGCTTGAATTTCTGGGGGATGCGGTCCTCGAGCTTTCGATCAGCGAACTCCTGATGGAGAGGTTCCCCGATTACTCCGAAGGGCAGCTCTCCAAATTTCGGGCGGCGATTGTGAACGAGAGGCAGCTTGCCGATATTGCGCGAAAACTTGGGCTGGGGACCTTTCTTTTCCTGGGGCGGGGGGAGGAGCAATCACTCGGTCGGGAAAAGAGCTCGCTCCTGGCCGACGCGTTTGAGGCGCTGTTGGGGGCCGCCTATCTGGACGGCGGTTACGAGAAGGCGGCCCGGATCGTGCGCGCGCATTACGGCAGGCTTCTGGGAGAAAGCCCGCCCGAGGAGTTTTATCAGGACTACAAGACCGATCTTCAGGAGAAGTCGCAGGCGATCTACCGGTCGATCCCGCGGTACAGGCTGGTCCGGGAGGCGGGGCCCGATCACGACAAGCGGTTTGAGATTGAGCTCTACATCCGGGAACGGCTGATGGGTCACGGGACCGGCCGGAGCAAGAAAGAGGCGGAGCAGCAGGCGGCACTTGAGGCGCTGAAGAAACTTGTTTAGATCCGGCACTGTCGGGATTGTCGGCCGCCCGAACGTCGGCAAGTCGACCCTTCTGAATCTCCTCGTTGGGGAGAAGATCGCGGCGGTGACCGACAAGCCGCAAACGACACGGCACCGAATCCTCGGAATTCGCAACCTGAAGGAAGGGCAGATCCTCTTTGTTGACTCGCCCGGGATCCACAAGCCTCACAAGGGGTTGAATGCGCAGATGGTTGAAACGGCGAGGCAGGTCCTCTTCGACGCCGATCTCCTCCTCTTTGTGACCGAGGCGCGTGAGACGATCGTCCCTGCAGACCGGCAGATCCTCTCGATGATTCGAAGAACCCCTTTTATCCTTGTGTTGAACAAGATCGATCTGATTTCCTCCGAACGTCTGCTCGGTGTGATCGAGCTCTATCGGCGCGAGTTTAACACGGAAGAGATCTTTCCGATCTCAGCCCGTCGGGGGAAGGGGGTTGAGAGGCTCCTGAATCTTGTCGTGCAAAGGCTTCCGGAAGGGGCCGCTGGTTATCCGGAGGACCAGTTGACCGATGCGACCGAACGGTTCCTCGCCTCCGAGGTGATCCGCGAAAAGGCGACGCTTCTCACCTACGAGGAGGTCCCGTATTCGCTGGCGGTTGTGATCGAGGAGTATCGGGAGCCGCGGGAGGAGGATTCGAAAAAGCTGGTCCGGATCCGGGCCTCGATCGTGGTCGAGAAGGAGTCTCAGAAGGCGATCCTGATCGGGAAGGGGGGGGAGAAGATCAAAAAGATAGGAATCGAGGCGCGAAAGGAACTGGAGGGCCGGTTGGGACAACAGGTTTTTCTGGAACTGTTTGTCCGGGTCGATCCGGGCTGGACCGAGGATCCCCAGAAGGTCAGGGAACACCTCTCATAATCAACTTTTCTGTCGTCTCCCAGCTAATGCAGGCGTCCGTGATCGAGACACCATACCGGAGTTTCGGAACCCCCTTCAGCCTGGGGGGGAGCTCCTGATTTCCCTCAAAGAGGTTACTTTCCAGCATCATCCCGAAGATCGACCGGTTTCCGTTTCGGACCTGTCCGATGCAGGACTCGAAGACCGCCGACTGTCGCCGAAAGTCCTTTTGGGAGTTGCCGTGGCTGCAGTCGACGAGGATCTTTTTTCGGAGCCCCGCCTTCTCGAGGGCCGCCTCGCAGCGGGCGATATTTTCAGGGTCGTAGTTCGGTTCGCGGCCGCCGCGGAGGACGATATGACTGTGCCGGTTCCCGCGGGTCTTGAAGACGGAGGGGCATCCCTTGAGGTCGATTCCCAAGAAGTGATGGGGTTTTACCGCCGCCCTCATCGCGTTGATCGCAACCTCGATGCTCCCGTCGGTCCCGTTCTTGAATCCGACCGGCATTGAGAGACCGGAGGCGATCTCCCGGTGCGTCTGGGATTCGGTCGTCCGCGCCCCGATTGCGGACCAGCAGATCAGGTCGGAGAGGTATTGGGGGACGATCGGGTCCAGGACCTCGGTCGCGGTTGGGAGGCCCATCTCTGTCAACTGGAGCAGGAGTTGCCGCGCCATCTTGATCCCCTTCTCGATATGAAAGGAGTCGTTCAGGAACGGGTCGTTGATCAGCCCCTTCCAACCGGTCGTCGTCCGCGGTTTTTCAAAGTAGACCCGGATCACGATCAAAAAGCGGTTTCGGACCCGGTCCGCCAGCCGTTTCAGCCTCTCCGCATATTCCAGCGCCGCCTTCGTGTCGTGGATCGAGCAGGGACCGACGATCAGGAGGAGGCGGCGGTCCTTGTCGTCCAGGAGGTCGCGGATCGCCTGACGCCCGTTGTCGACCGTCTCGAAACTTGACTCCGTCATCGGGAGTTCCCAAAGGACCTCCTCCGGGAGAGGGAGGGGGTAAGACCCCTCGATGTTGGTGTTGATGAGGTGACGTTTGTTCACGAGCTCCCGGATTCTACCCGCTCAAGGAGACGGAGACAACATCGAACTTGCCTCCGGAAAAAAGAAGCAAAAAAGAAAGAAGAATAAGAAAGGGGGAGAGCCCGAGCTCTTCCCAAGGGGCTCTGGCCCTCCCCCTCATTAGAAAAAACAAACAATCACTACTGGAAAACGTGTCTAGACAATGGGGTCCACCTCAGTCGATCGAGTCGGAGTGCCGTTGTAAATCGATTCCCAGAGCGGTGTTTGTGTGGAATCTTCGGTTGCGACGGCGGATGCGACTTCTCTTCTTCGTTCACGCCTGTCTCTGCCTCGCGTTCTTGCCATTAATTCCTCAAAGAGTTTTTTGGGTCTTCTCCAAAGTGAGTGAGGGATTGAAGATTTTCCTCCCGGAAGGGGGACGGCTGATCCAGATCTATCAACAGATCGCACTTGCCTGCAAGGAAGAGAACCGCTTGACGTAACCAGACCGGCCGATTACAGTCCACCCTCCTTTATGTTTAAATACAGACTCTTTGCACCGGGTCCGACGCCTGTCTCAGAAGAGACGTCGCTCGCGATGGCCCATCCGATCATCCATCACCGGACGAAGGCGTTTGAGGCGATCCTTCAGGAGGTCCGGGACGGCCTCCGATGGCTGTTCCAGACTAAGGGTGAGGTCCTGCTCTTTGCCTCCTCCGGAACCGGGGCGATGGAGGGTTCCGTCACCAATCTGTTTTCCAAGGGCGACAAGGTGATCGTCGTCGACGGCGGAAAGTTCGGGGAGCGCTGGTGGAAGATCGCCCAGGCCTACGGTCTGGAGACGGAGATTCTAAAGGTGGAATGGGGAGAGGCGGTCCAGCCGGATGAGGTGAGGCGGCGGCTCGAAAGGGGAGGGGTCAAGGGGGTATTCGTGCAGGCCTCGGAGAGTTCGACCGGTGTCTATCATCCGATCGAGGAGTTGGCAAAGATCACCCGTGCCACGGAGACCCTGCTCGTGGTCGATGCGATCTCTGCCCTCGGGGCGGTCAACCTCCCGTTTGATGGCTGGGGGATCGATGCGATGATCGGCGGCTCCCAAAAGGCGCTCGGCCTGCCTCCCGGTCTTGCCTTCGTTGCGTTGTCTGAAAAGGGGTGGTCGGCGGTCGAAAAGAGCCAGACGCCGCGCTTCTATTTCGATTTCAAGAAGGAGCGAAAGTCGCTTGTGACAAACCAGTCGGCCTATACGCCTGCGATCGGTATCATCCTCGGCCTTGCCGATTCTCTGAAAAAACTCCGGGAGGAAGGATTGGAAAATCTGTTTGAAAGACATGCCCGGATGGCCCGGGCGGTCCGATCCGCCATGAAGGCCCTCGGCCTGAAACTCTATGCCGAAAGGTCTCCTGTGAATTCCCTGACCGCGGTGGTCGCCCCGCCGGGCGTTGATGGTCAGAAGATCTACAGGCATCTTCAGGAAAAATACAACATGACGATCGCCGGGGGGCAGGATGCCGCCAAGGGGAAGATCTTCCGGATCGCCCACCTCGGCCACTACGACCCGCTCGATATGATCACCGTGATCGCGGCGGTTGAATGGACATTAGCCGACCTGGGTTACAAGTTCGAGCTGGGCTGCGGTGTCAGGGCGGCGTTGGAGGCGTTCCGATAAATGCCAAAGATTCTCGTCAGTGACAAACTTTCCGAGCAGGGGCTGAAGATCCTCAAAGAGCAGCCGGGGTTTCAGGTCGATCAGAAGACCGGTCTCCCGCCGGAGGAGCTGAAAAAGATCCTTCCCGGTTATGATGGCCTGATCATCCGGAGCGGCACGCGGGTCACGGCGGACCTTTTGGAGAAGGCGACCTTGCGGGTCATCGGACGGGCCGGGATCGGTGTCGACAACATCGACGTCGAGGCGGCGAGCCGGAAGGGGATCGTCGTGATGAACACCCCGTCGGGAAACGCGGTCACAACCGCCGAGCATGCGATCGCGATGATGTTTGCGGCCTCCCGAAAGATCCCGCAGGCGACCGCCTCGCTCCGGGCCGGCCGGTGGGAGAAGGGGAAGTTCATGGGGAGCGAGCTCTGCAACAAGGTGTTGGGGGTGGTCGGGGTTGGGAATATCGGGAGGATCGTTGCGGACCGCGCCCTTGGTCTCAAGATGCGGGTGATCGGTTATGACCCCTTTCTCTCAAAGGAGGCGGCTGAAAAGATCGGGATCGAACTGGTGGAGCACGCGGAGCACTACGGCCGCGCCGACTATATTACTGTGCACACCCCCTTGAATGAAAAGACCAGGAACCTGATCGACAAAAAGGCGTTCGCGCAGATGAAGCGGGGGGTCTATCTGATCAACTGCGCGCGGGGTGGCATCGTGAGCGAATCGGACCTCGTGGTCGCGCTTCAGGAGGGGATCGTCGCCGGCGCCGCGCTCGATGTCTTTGAGAAGGAGCCGCCCCCGCCCGATCACCCGTTTTTGAAGATGGATCAGGTGATCTTCACCCCGCACCTCGGGGCGGCGACCGATGAGGCCCAGGAGGCGGTCGCGGTGGAGGTTGCGGAGATCATCGTCGATTACTTCCGGAACGGGACGATCCGGAACGCGGTGAACTTTCCGTCCGTATCGGCGGAGGCGCTGAAGGTCCTGGGCCCGTTTATCGGCCTTGCCGAAAAGCTCGGGTTGTTGCAGGGACAGCTGCTGGAAAAACTTCCGAAGGAAATTTTGCTTGAATACCACGGCGATATTGTCTCCTACAATCTGACGGCGGTGACGCAGGCTTTGTTGAAGGGGCTCCTCTCCACAATGGTTGCCGACGTGACCGTCAACTTTGTGAACGCCCCGTTTCTGGCGAAGGAGCGCGGGCTTCGGGTGGTCGAGTCCCGCGTGAGCGAGCATCAAGATTTTGCGAGTCTTGTTACCGTCACCGTCAAGGATGGTTCCTTTTCCCAATCGATCTCCGGGACGATCTTTGGAAAGACAAACCCGCGGCTCGTCCGGATTAATGACTTCTATCTGGAGGCGGTCCCCGAGGGGACGATCCTCGTGATCCATAACTACGACCGGCCCGGGGTTATCGGAAACATCGGGACCCTGTTGGGAAAGAGGGGGGTCAATATCTCCCGGATGCAGCTCGGGATGGAGAAGGGGAAGGCGGAGGCGATCGCCCTTTATAATGTGGAGGGGGAGATCAATCCGGATCTGATCGCCGAAATTGAAAAGTTGCCGCACATTATCTCAGTCAAGAAGGTCGTACTCTAAAGCCCTCTTATGCCATCAATTATTGTCATCGGGACCCAGTGGGGTGACGAGGGGAAGGGGAAGATCGTCGACCTCTTCGCCTCCGAGGCGGAAATGGTGGTCCGCTTTCAAGGGGGGAACAATGCGGGGCACACCCTTGTCGTGGACGGCGAAAAGACGGTCCTTCATCTGATCCCTTCCGGGATCCTCCACCGGGGCGTCCACTGCGTGATCGGCAACGGCGTCGTCGTCGATCCGGAGGTGTTGCTGGAGGAGATCCGCGTCGTTCAGGAAAAGGGGCGGGATCCCGAGAGGCTCTCTATTTCCGACAAGGCCCACCTGATCCTCCCATATCACAAGAGGATCGATCAGTTGCGTGAGGAGAAGAGGGGGAGGAAGATCGGGACGACCGGGCGCGGGATCGGCCCCGCCTATGAGGACAAGGTCGGGAGGATGGGGATCCGGGTCGGCGAGATGATTGAACCGGACCTGTTTCGGAGGCGTCTCCAGGAGGTCCTTCCGGAGAAGAACCTTTATATTGAGAAAATTCTGGATGGCAGGTCGTTCCGGTTTGAGGAGATCCTGGAGACCTACGCGGCGTATGGGGAGCGGCTGAAATCTTATGTAAGGGACACCTCCAGTCTCGTCGGCGATTTTGTCCGTCAAAAGAGGAGGGTCCTTTTTGAGGGGGCGCAGGGGACCTCGCTCGATGTCGATCATGGGACCTACCCGTATGTCACCTCGTCGAACACGGTTGCCGGCTCTGCTTGCATCGGTACCGGGATCGGCCCGACGATGATCTCCGACGTGATCGGCGTCTGCAAGGCCTACACGACGCGGGTCGGGAGCGGGCCGTTTCCGACCGAGCTCAAAGATGAGATCGGCAGAAGACTTCAGGAGGGGGGGGATGAGTTCGGGGCGACGACCGGCAGGCCGAGACGCTGCGGCTGGCTTGACCTTCTCCTCCTCAAACATGCGGTCCGGACGAACGGCCTGACAGGCCTCGTTGTCACCAAACTGGATATCTTGAGCGGACTCGATCCGGTCAAGGTCTGTGTCGGGTACCGCTCGAACCATCGGCAGGACGATGGTGAACCGGTCTACGAGTCGATGCCGGGATGGAAAGAGGCGCTTTCCGGGATACGGGATCTGAAAAAACTCCCCAAAAATGCCCGCGACTATCTGGCCCGGATCGAAAAGGAGGCGGGGGTCCCCCTCATACTTGTGTCGGTCGGTCCATCAAGGGAAGACAATATTCTGCTCCGGAATCCATGGCGCTCCGCCTGATCTTGCAGAGATCCTTCCAGGGGCACCACGGTTCGCACGGCTCCTCGGAAGGGGTAAACTGTTCCCTCTTGATCTGACTGACAATCTCTCCGACACGTCCGCGGACAAGCCTGAAAAGCGATTCCCACCGGTCCTTCGGGAAAAGGGTGCTGGATCGCGCGGAGATCGGCAACCGTTCCGGGAGGAGATCGGCCTGGAGGATCCCTGTGTTGCACGAGAGGTCGGAGAGGTGGTAGTAGAGCCCGCCGATCGGCTCGTAGTCCGGAAGCAGGAGCTCCTTGACGGCGAGGATGTAGAGGGGGAGCTGGAGCGATTCTCCACGCGCGATCTGGCTCCCGGTGATCTTCCGGTTGCCGGTCTTGTAGTCGATCACAAGAAAGCGTTTGTTCTCGCGGTCGATGTCGATCCGGTCGACCCTTCCCCCTATCGGTATCGGCCCGTTTCCCGGCGGCTCGAGGATTAAAGGAGGTGTCTTCTTTCCGAACGACCATTCAAAACAGGTTGGGCGAAGTCCCTCCCGGCGTGCCGGTTGTTGGCTAGAAGGCGGTTTTTCCTTCTCCAAAAACTGTTCAAGGGTCTTCAGTATCTCCCCTTCCTGCATCCGGAGGAGGGCCGGGATCAGGTTCGGACGGTTTCGTGTGATCCGGTCGAGTTCCTGTTTGAGGATCGCTTTGATCCCGGATCGATCTTCCGTAAAAAGACGTTCGAGGATCCGGTGGAGCAGGATCCCCCTCTCGGCCGGGGAGAGCTCCGGACCCCATTCGGGTGACGGATCGAGCTCGAGATATGATGAGGCGTAGAATTGAAACGGACAGAGCCGATACCCCTCGAGCTCCGAGGGGGTGAAGGTGTGATCCTCGATCCATTGAGCAAACGGAATCATCACCTCCTCCTCTTGAAGAGCGGCAGCAGGAGAGCCCCCGACACAAACCCGCCGATGTGGGCAAAGTAGGCTACGCCACCAGAGGGACTGTGCGGGGTCGATTGGGCCTGCACCACCTGCAACAGGACCCAGCCGCCGAGGACCAGCCAGGCGGGGAGTGTGATCGATCGCAAGAAAAAGAAGACCGGCACCAGAACGAGGACACGGGCGCGCGGAAACAGAAAGAGATAGGCGGCCAGCACCCCGGCAATCGCCCCCGAGGCGCCGAGGACAGGGATCGTTGAGTGGAAGTTCGCATAGATCTGGGAGAATGTCGCGACAACCCCGCAGAGGAGATAGAAGAGGAGAAATCGGAACGGCCCCATCCGGTCCTCCACGTTATCGCCGAAGATCCAGAGGTAGAGCATGTTTCCGATCAAATGGAGCGCCCCTCCGTGGATAAACATCGCGGAAAAGACGGTTGCGATCGGCGGCGGACCCGTGGAAATCGGCAGGTTGTGGCCCGCCCGGAATTCCGCCGGGATCACCGCGTATTGATAAAGCAAGTTCAGCGAATCGGGCGCCACGATTTCCCACACGAAGGCGGCAAGATTGGCGGCGATCAGCGCAATCGTGATCCAGGGGAAATGCCGGGTCCGGTTCAGGTCTCGATAGGGGATCACCCCCCCAAATTAACCTCCCCCAAAAACCACGCAACCTATTTTATGAATGACCGACCCAAATCGTCCTCCCCTTGATCTTTGCCCTCTCCCCGGCGATTCCCAAAATCAAGGTGGGTTAGGTTTTAATCCTGAAGATCCAACGCAAAAATTACCGCCTCACTGACTTTTCGGAGAAGGCTAACTGGCAATTCGCCCAGGTGGCGACGCAGCCGATCCTTGGGAACCGAATGAAGGCTCTCGGCAGAGACCCAGGAGGGTTTTGACAAATTGGCAGAATTTCCGATCTCTACCTGAGTCGGGTATCCCTTCCCCTGCGTCGTCACCTCCGCAACCACCACCTTGGAGAGATACGGAATGACCCCCGAACGGGTCAGGATCAAAACCGGTCTTCGCCCGACCCGCCCGCCGATCTCGGCCTCCCAAATATCTCCGCGCTTCATTTGGGCCCCCAGTCCTCCCGCTGAAACCAGGATTCCGCCTCTCTTTCATCTTCGGGATGTCCCTGCAAGGCCTGAATCCACTGCTCCTCAAGTCTCTTCTTTCTTTCTCTCGCAATCTTCTCCTCAATCGCCTCGCGGATGAAAGAGGACTTCGACCGCGACGCAATCCTGGAGATCTTCTGATCGAGATCGTCGGGAAGTCGGACCTGAACATTCACGTTTCTCATGCCATATATCATTACAAAAACAATTACAAAAGGCAATGCAATTGTTTTGGCGTTCTCAAGGCCGGAAGGGGCGGATCTCCAATCCGCTCATGCAGCGGAAGTGTTTCTGATTCCCCGTGGAAAGTGAAGCCCTGTGAACCAGAGCGGTTGCGCCAATCAGGGCATCGATGACCCGAAGTCCGTGAGAGAGCGAAAAAGTCTCGATCAAATGGATCGCCTTTTCTGAAATAGCGGTCTTGGGGTGCAAAATACGGGAGATATTCTCCGCCACAAAACCCTGGATATCGAGCATTTCCTCGCGACTGCGGGCCCCCTGGTAAAGCTCCATCAGCGAGAGCGATGAAATCCATCGACGATCCCGTTCCGTTCGCAAGAGCCTCTCCCGTGCTGGCGCATTCCCTCGAAAGTACCAGACGAGGAGATCGGTGTCGAAGATTACCGGCCGAATCGAGGTTTTCTTTGATTGTCCAGCCATCGAGGGACATCCTTCAGATCATCACGGGTGCGCCACATCCCGAAACCGACATCCCGGAAGGACCTTTTTTCTGAAACAGACAGGGAAACGATCCTCGCCATGGGGTTCCCCCGGTAGGTAATCACCGGCTGTTCACCCCGGCGAAGACTTTGCAAGACCTGTTTTGTGCGATATCGCAGATCTTTAATGGAAACCGCCACGTCCGCCTCCTTAAAAGAGACACTTCAAAGTATACACTCAAAGTCACCCTCGTCAAGGGCCCTTTACAAAATTCTCCCAACTCCCGATTGACACCCCCCCAGCCGCCTGTTAAGCGAGTCCCATGCCTCTCCAGTTGGCCCCTTCCAGGCGACGTTCCGAGCGTCTTGAGGAGGCGCGTGACAGCCTGATCGAATCCGCCGGAAAAATTTCGGCGAACATGCTCGGGATGGTTTCAAAGGTCGGCGGGCAGATCTATGCCCTGCTGTTTCTCTCGCGCCATCCGATGTCGCTGGACCAGATCGCGGATTCTCTCAAACTTTCCAAGGGGAACATCAGCGTGAATGTGCGCATCCTTGAGGAGGCAGGTTTGCTCCGCAAGGTCTGGGTCAAGGGGGATCGGCGCGATTACTATGAGGCGCACCGGGACCAGCCTCGAAAGCTCCTGAAGGACTTCTTTGACCGGGTCCGGCGCGGCATTGAGGATTCACTGAGGGTCGTCAACCGGTGCCGTGTCCAGGTGGAGGAGGCCTCAAAGGGGATCCGTGGAGAGGAACTGGAGGATGCCCAGTTCATGACGGCGCAGCTGAATCTGTTGGGGCTCTTCTATCAGGCGGCGGGACAGATGTTTGACGATTTTTATCAGGGGCGGCCGATTGACGTGGATCTCCTGCGCCGTGCCATCCTGGAGTGATCGGATGTTGATAAAGACCTATCTACTTCGTTGCCTGCCATTGGCCGCTCACTGCGGCGTACAACAAAGTACGCCTCATTCGGGCCTCGGCAGGCGCCTCGTATCTGGGATCTTTCTCAACATCCTCCTAATCGTGTTGTCTTGTAGTAGCGCCCCAAACCCGGCAGAAAAAGTGGCCCGGCAATTCATGGAGAGCTATTATGTCACCGCCGATCTGAAGGGGGCGGAGAGGCTTGCGGACGGGCTTGCCCTCGAGAGGGTTCGATCGAGCCTGTCTCTCACGGAGGGGCAGTCGATTGACGAATCGACCCGGCAACCGAGGGTCACCTGGAAACTGCTGGAGGGGGGGGAGAAGGATCAGGAGGCGGAGTATTTCTATCGTGTCGTGATTGAGTTGAGGGATTTTCCAAAAATCACAAAGAGAAGCCGCATCAAGCTCCGCGAGAGACCCTTGCAAGGGGCCGAGGGGGGATGGAAGGTCACGCAGTTTTCGGATCAGGATGAAAAGTAGGGAGGCTCTCCTTGGACCCTTTTGCCTATTGTGAGAAGGTAGCGCGCACCCATTACGAGAATTTTCCTGTGGGATGGTTTGTCCCTGGAGCGATCCGGAAATATGTCTTTGCGCTGTACGCCTTTGCCAGGACTGCGGATGATTTCGCTGATGAAGAGGTTATCAATAATGACCCGTCTGAGAGACTGAATCAGATTCAGGAATGGGAGGACCGACTGGCCGCCGCGATTCATGGAGAGGCGGATCATCCGATTTTTCAGGCCCTCCAACAAACATTTCGGGAGACGCCGCTTCCGCCGGAACTCCTGTCTCATTTGCTGACGGCGTTTCGCTGGGACGTTACGAAGCAGCGCTACCAAAATTTCGGTGAGCTTCTCGAGTACTGCCGTTATTCCGCCAATCCGGTCGGCCGGGCGGTCCTGATCCTCTTCGGATATTCCGATCCGAGGCTCTTGGAGCTCTCCGACAAGATTTGCACCGGGATCCAGCTGGTCAACCACTGGCAGGATATCGGTGTCGACCTTGCAAAAGGGCGGGTCTATCTCCCGAAAGAGGATCTGGAAAAATTCCGTCTCTCATATCAGGATCTGGAACAGAGGAGGGTCACGCCGGAATTTCGTGCCCTGATCCGTTTCGAGATTGAAAGGACACGCCATCTTCTTCTTGAGGGACGCCCTCTTCTTTCTGCCCTGAGACGCCGGCTTCGCTGGCAGGTCGGTCTGATGTGGGCCGGGCCGATGAGGATTCTGGAGAAGATCGAGACGGTTCAGTGTGACGTTTTTTCAAGGCGCCCGAGACTCTCCAAAAGAGAGCTCGTCGGCCTTTTTTTCAGGGAGA